>JAAUSP010000633.1 GCA_012032575.1 Anaerolineales bacterium
CGACCGGCCGGGCGGCGTGACCGGCCCGGCCCGGCGAATGACCGCCCACGGCCAACCCGGTGCGCCGCGCCCCAGCCAATAGCCAAATCCGACCAATACGAATGGCCCAAAACAGAAAAACGAGAATGCTAGAAAAATCTCCATCAAAACGCCTCCATCAACTAATAGGTTGTGCGGCTTAGGCCGCTTGCTGAAATTTTTCAGGTGGCACGGCCACCCTGTCACCAGGTTTTGTGACCCCTGAACCCTGACCCACCCCTTTTTGCTGAACTATTTCCAGCCATTTGGGGTCACTCTCGAAATCATTACAGAGGATCAGTTGTCGCGGGAAGGTGCCTTGATCCTCTTTCTTGGCCGGAGCCAGATAATACTCCTCATCTTCAATCGGTATCCGAGGCCCGAGGCCATTTCCCGTTTCGGCCACTTCCCACTCTTTAAGCAGGGACTTGATCCGATGTTGGGGGATGCGATTACGGAAGTGGTTAAATAGTTCCCGGTAGCTGCACAAGCCGGCTAGATGCTCGTGAGCATAGGCGAACAACTCGGCGGCGGTGGCTCGGCTCTCTACATCGGCCGGGTTGAGAGTTTGACCGGCAATCAGACTGCGGATGGTCGATTTCACGGTGAGATCGTTGATGAGCGGGGCCTGTACTACCACCTTTTCAGCCCAGCGCCACAGAATGCGGCCTGGTACGTCTTTGGGCAGATAGGTGGCGTCCCAACTGCCATCGCCCAAACTGAGGGCGCTAGAGGCCCCATCGGCCACCCGGCCCACGAGCCGGCAATCCATATTCCCGGCCACCTGGCGAGTGAGAACCGTCTTATCCGGGATCTGAGTAGCCAGGATCATAAAGATACCCACGGCCCGCCCCTTCCGGGCAATCTCCCCCAGGAGGCTGTTGGCTTCGTTGGCCACCTTGCTGTCAGTCAGGGTGGCCAGTTCGTCAACCACCAAAACCCAGTAACTCAACTGTTTGGAGTATTTGCGGTTGAAGGCAGTGATCTTCTTGGCCTTTCCCTTCATGATGTCAAAGCGGCGGTTCATTTCGGCCTCGATATATTTGAGAACGGGAATGACCTGCGGCGGATCAGTCAAGACCTCCTGTCCCAAACGGACCGGTTCAAGGTTGCTGTCTTTGGTCAACCGCATTTTTATATCAACATCCCCCCCCAGGTGGGGAATGCCCTGATAATCATAGAACTCCAACCCGCCCTTGAGGTCGGTCAAAAACAGCCTCAGCTTTTCCGGCTGCGCTCTGGTCAGCCAGGTGTTGAGAATGACGTTGATGGTGTTAGACTTGCCCGCGCCCCGGCTGCCCACCACCAAAACCGTCACCAGTTCGTCCATATCACCATAGTAATACTTCCCGTTTTGGCCCACGCCCACCGGAAAGGCCAACATGGGGGCCTCTTTGGGCATCGCCTTGAGCATATCGCTGTAATGGATCATCCGAGGGATCAGGCCGCGCCCGGCCTTGTGGGCCACCACCACCCACAGCCCCGGCCGCTGGTGGTCTCGTTTGTTGTATTCCACATAGGTGTCGGCTCCGAAGTTGACAGACAAGGTGTCCTTTACATCCGGCTCCATAAATTGGCCCACGGACACCCCGTAGGGAAACGAGTCCCAGGTGTCGATCCAAAAATAGTAGGCACTCTCATCGAAATACCACTCGGCCACCACACAGTAGTCAACCCGCTCCCGAAAGCGTTCGCTCTTTCGATCCTGCACGGTCCGCTTGTGACTTAGCCGGACGTTGTGCAGGTAGCGCGGCAACATCTCGGCCATGTGGTGCCCTTGATAGTTGTACTCTTTGATAAGGGCCTCATACTCGGCCTGCTGCTGCTGCCAGCGCTCGTATTCTTCCTGTTGGCGCAAAAGCTCGGCATAGTACGCCTGGTATTGAGCCACCCACTCGGCCTGAGTTGGGTATAGCTCACGCCGAAACAGATTGACGTGCAACCAACGCCGCCAACCGCTGTAGGGGATGGGGCCGGGATCGGTCCATTGCTCCGGGGGCGGAATGTCGGCCGGCGGCTCTATGACGGTTTCGGTGGGGAATTCGTCTATCTGGTCAATCATCCGGTGATCCTGTAGCGATACGCCTGGCCGCGCCGCTCCCGCTGGCGAGCGATCATCCGATAATCAACCAGCCTGGCCAGCGCCCCATAAACCGTCTGGGGATGGCAGCACACCAGATCAGCGATAGCCGACGCCGGCAACGGTTGGTCCTCCTGGTGTAGTTCGATCAGCGCGTTGTAAACCAACAGGTCAGAGTTGGTCAATCCATTGAAAACCATACCTACCTCCCTTTGACCAGTTTCACCCACCATCTGATTTCATCCTCCATTGTCCAGGCCGTGTGGCCGGCTTGCCGCCGCGCCAACCAGCCCCCAATGAAACAGCCGCCCACAAAGCAAAGCAGCGTGACTAACACGGTTAATACCCCGGCTAAACCTTCCATTAGGGCCTCCCATCGTACTCATCAGCCAACGCTTTGATAAGCATTAAGGCAAAAACAATGCAACCCAAGGCGTAGCCTAACTCAGCCAACTGAGAGAACATTAGACAACCTCCCATCCATTACCATTCTTGGTGACAATGCCCTCATTGGACATTGCCTCAAAGTCGTTGTAAATCGTGCCCCGGCTGACGTTCAACATCTCGGCAAAGGCTGACGCGCCAACGTCACCCCGGTTCGTCAGAGTATCCAGGATTGTTTGCCGCCGCTGTTCAATGGTCAGGGCGTCTTGTTCGGCCTTTAGACGCCGCGCCTGTTCAATGCTGCTAGATTGATCGGTTTTAGCGGCCTTGATGTCATCTCGAATGGTCTGCAATTCAACTTTGGCCTGTTCAATCCGTTTCGCCGCCGCCTCCAAGGTGACGTTCAACCGGTCAAGCTCGGCTTGCCTCTGTTGGGTCAACTGGTCAAGCTCGGCTAAGGTAGTGTTCAGGCCAGACCGTTTAACAGCGTGTTTAATCTGTCCAAGAAACGTCTCGAAACTGAGCAGCAAAAACAGGCTGGGCATTGCCGCCATTGTTTGGCTGACCAGATCACCCGCAGCGTGAACAACATTGAACACCCCGGCCAACAGACTGGCCGAGATAATAAGCGCCCATTGCACCTTAGCCGATTCGCCATTCAGGGAGCGGTAGAGCGCGTTCAGAGAGAAGATAACCACGGCGAACTCGACCACCAGGGGGAACAACACCGGGATAGAAATACCGTGTTGGGCGGCCAGATCGGCCAGGGCGTTGAACGACAAGACGAATGAGAATACGGCCAAACTGAGGGTGAGCAGCCCGGTTAACCAGGCGATAAAGCTGTTAGTTTTCATCAAATCCTCCTACGATTTAAGAACGATAATTGCACGATTTTGGCACGACGGCGGGCGAATTAAGCAGCCTGGAAAGCGGTCGGTGTCGTGCCGTTTCCGTTGGTTTGTCGCGCCCGCTCCGCAGCGCTGAGAAGCTGCTGAACCTCTTTGATTTGGTTGCCGTTGGGCCGGTCGGTAGCGAAATATTCACGAGCAATGGCCGTCGGGCTTTTGCCCTCCCCGGCCATCATTGAGCGCGGATGATCTTGGGGTCCGGTAGATAGCGGACCAGGGTGGCCGGCCTGGCCGGCTCCACAAACGGACCGGGCAAGGCGAACTCTTGGGGGGTGGCCTTGCGGCCGTCCGGGCCGATGGTAGTGTTTGGGTGAATGAACGCCCGGTGAGGCTCTCCATTGCCGCCAAATAGCTCCACCTGAACCGCGCTGCGCTTAATCTGGTTGTCCACCCTGAGAATGTCGTTGGTCAGGCTGTGGGCAATGACCGTCAGAAAGATATTTACCTTGCGGCTCTCTGTTAGCAGCACGGCCAACATCTCCCCGGCCCGCTCCACTTCCCGGCCAATGGAAGTCCACTCATCAACAAACACGGCCACCGGTTGGTGTTGGCCATAGCCAAACAGACCGTGCTTAACATCCTGATACCGATCAGACATCAGCAATACCAGGGCTTCCAGCGCGTTAGCAATGGCCCCATAATCACGCCCGGCCCCGATGGTATCAATCCCCAAAATCTTACTGGGGGAGTGGGGATCAATGATGATCGTTTGGTGATTGGGCCGCGCCGCAATCAGATGTTTGACCACGGTGGTTTTGCCGCTGTCGCTGCCCCCGGCAATGATGAGCCGCTGGCTGTTGACCAACCGGGGCAGCAGGGGCGGCAGATCGGAGCCGCTGCTGAGTAGGGGCGGGGTGTCGCTCGATGCGTCACGTGACCCAGCCGGCAGCGCGGCCCGCGCCGTGGCGTGCAGGGTGTGGTAGCTTTGCCAGGCGGCAAGCTCGGTTTCAGTCGGCTCCACATAGATGCCATTGACGTGACTAGCCGGCGACACGGTGGGGTTGACGGTCACGGTTTGAGGCCG
>JAAUSP010000634.1 GCA_012032575.1 Anaerolineales bacterium
AACAACCTCAAAGCGGCTGAAGATGACAGCCTGACCCTGATCGCAGACCCCAACGTGGTCGAGCCGGGATCGGTCATTTACCTGCCCACCCCCGAAGAGGCCAACGCTTTCCTGATCGGCAACCTGCCGGAAGGGCTGTACAGCGAAGCGCCTATGCTGGCCGAAATGGTCGCCGCCGGTGATCTGCCGCCGGTGCAGGAACGCCTGCCCCAGGAACCCCTGATCGTGCCGGTGGTCGAAGAAATCGGCCAGTACGGCGGCACCCTGCGCCGCGCCTTTCTTGGGCCATCCGACGCCAACAACTATGTTCGCGTCGTCTACGATGCCCTGGTCCGCAACGCCCCCGATGGCAGCCAGGTCATCCCCCACATCGCCGCCGGTTGGGAGTCCAATGCCGATTTACTGCCTGGACACTCCGGCTGCGCCGGGGAGCCAAGTGGTCCGACGGTCAGCCCTTCAGCGCCGACGACATTATGTTCTGGTATAACGACATCCTGCTCAATAAAGATTTGACCCCCAAAGTGTCCGGCTGGATGCTGAATAAGGATGGCACGACCGCCCTGGTTGAAAAAGTAAGCGATACCGCCGTGCGCTGGACCTACAGCCAGCCCAATACGACCCTCTTGTTAGAATTGGCGAACAAAGATGGGGCCGACGGTGCGCTCAACAACCTGTCCTTTGTTCCGGCCCACTATATGCAGCAGTTCCACCCCAATTACGTCGCCGAGGCGGAATTGCAGCAAAAGGTGAGCGAGGCCGGCTTTAACACCTGGGTCGAACTGTTCTCCAACAAAGTTTTTGCCACCCTCAACCCCGACCGCCCGACCATGGCCGCCTGGGTGCCGGATAATTCCAGCGTGTCCGACCCAGTCTTTACCCTAAAGCGCAATCCCTATTATATGGGCGTTGACCCGGCCGGCAACCAACTGCCTTATCTGGATGAGGTTCGCTTCACCTTCTATGCCGACGCCCAGGCCCTCAACCTGGCGGCGATTGCCGGCGAGTTTGACATGCAGGCCCGCCATATCAATATGTTAAACTATCCGGTGCTGGTTGAAAATGAAGCCACCAGCAACTACCGGATCATCACCTGGTCAACCTTTGGCGGTTCCGATGCGGCGATCACCTTTAGCCAAACCTACCAGGCTAACCCGGCCATCGGCGACCTGCTGCGGAACAAAAACTTCCGAATTGCCATGTCGCACGCCCTCAATCGGGAAGAAATCAAAGAATTGGCTTTCCTCGGCCTGGGTGAAGCCCGCCAGCCGGTGCCCGCGCCCAATAACCCCTACTATCCGGGTGATGAGTATGCTTACAGGTACACCGAGCATGACCCCGACCTGGCCAACCAAATGCTCGATGAGCTTGGCCTGACCGGACGTGACGACGAAGGTTTCCGCACCCTGCCCAACGGCGAGCGGCTGGACCTGGAACTCTCGATTGTACCCGCTTTTGGCCCGTGGCCGGACGTGGGGCAATTGGCCGTGCAGCAGTGGGGCCAGGTGGGTGTTCGCGCCCACGTGGAAATCCGCGAGCGTGCCCTGCACTTCCAATTACGCGATTCCAATGATTTGATGATGGAAATTTGGAACGAAGATACCACCGGCTTCCCGTTCACCGGCCAGCCCAAGATGGACCCGCGCAGCAGCCCGACCATCGCCTTTGCCCAACTGCACGGGCAGTGGTATCGCACCAACGGGGCCGAAGGACTGGAACCCCCGCCCGACATCGCCCGTATTGTCGAGATCATTAACGAGGCCAAGACGGTCAGCCGGGGCCAGCAAATTCAACTGGCCCAGGAATTGTTCCGCACCTGGGCCGACAACGTGTGGGAAATGGGCACGGTCGGCCTGACGCCGATGGTGCAAGGGGTGGTCGTGGTCAACGACAACCTGCGCAATGTGCCCTCCAGCGCCGGCAACGACTGGCCGCTGCGCACGCCCGGCAACACCCGCCCGGAACAGTATTTCTTTGCGCAATAATAGCTGTAACTATTCGGGATAGTTTGCTCCAGCATCCTGAGTAGCCGAAGTGAAATGAAGGCGTATCGAAGGATGCTGGAGCGGAGACCATCGCATCCTTCGATACAGCTTTCGCTTCGCTCCAGCTTACTCAGGATGCGACTCGTGAGGTTGATTTAATGCTCCAATACATTATCAAGCGGCTCCTGCTTTTACCTTTTCTGGTCTTTATTTTTTCGGTCATGTCTTTTGCCCTGATCCAGGCTCCGCCCGGCGACTTTCTGACCAGCTACCTGGCCGACCTGGCCGCGTCCGGCTCCTCGATGGACCAGACCCAGATTGACGCGCTGCGCCAGCAGTACGGTCTGGACCAGCCTATGCACGTTCAATATTTTCGCTGGGTGGGCAACATTCTGCAAGGCAACCTGGGCGTCTCGCTCGATTGGAAGCGGCCCAACGCCGAATTGATTGGTGAACGCTTGCTGCTGACCGTTCTTTTGGGCCTGTTCACCTTTCTCTTTACCTGGGCCATCGCCATTCCGATTGGCATTTTTTCGGCCACCCATCAGTACTCATTTTTTGATTATTTCTTTTCAATTTTTTAATTATATCGGCGTGGCCACGCCCAGCTTTATGACCGCCCTGGTCCTCATGTGGCTGGCCTTTTCCTACTTTGGTATCAGCGTCACCGGGTTGTTTTCCTCGCAGTACGTGGATGCGCCCTGGAGTTGGGGCCGGGTGGGTGATCTATTGGCCCACATCTGGCTGCCGATGGTTATTTTGGGCATGGATGGGACTGCCCGGCTGGCCCGCATTGTCCGGGCCAACCTGCTGGACGAACTCAAAAAGCCCTATATGGAAATGGCCCGCGCCAAAGGGCTGCCGGAGTGGAAGCTGGTCCTCAAATACCCCGTCCGGCTGGCGATTAATCCGCTGATCAGCACCATCGGCTGGTATCTGCCCTACATCTTTTCCGGCAGCGTGGTGGTGGCTACGGTTATGAACCTGCCGACAATTGGACCGCTGCTGCTGCGGGCATTAATTGGGCAGGATATGTACCTGGCCGGCATTATCATTCTCATTTTCTGCTGCCTGGCTATCGTTGGCACACTGCTGTCTGATATTTTGCTGGCCTGGCTCGACCCGCGCATTCGTATGGAGGAGGCGTAAGACATGTCCACCCGCACCGATCCTCAGCCTGTGTCCGCGCCTGCTCCGGCTGGCCCGCCCGCTCCGGTTGCCGGTACCGGCGCAATCGCCGTCCCAGCCGATAAAGCCGAGGCGCTTTACCTGGCCCCCAACTGGAAGCTGGTCTGGTGGCGTTTCAAAAAACATCGGCTGGCTGTAATTTGCGCCGGCATTGTCGGTCTCATCGTCATCGTGGCCCTGTTCCCCGATTTTTTCAGCCTGCAAGACCCCCAACTGACCAGCGCTACCCAATCCTTCATCCCCGTGCAGCGGGTCTATTTCTTCAGCGAGGACGGCTTTAGACCGTTTGTATATGGCGTGGATGGGAAGCGCAACGCCAAAACCCTGCGCATGGAATGGCAGATTGACGAGTCAAAACGGCTGCCGGTGCGCTTTTTTGGCCAGGGCTATCCGTATAAAATCTTTGGCCTCATCCCCAGCGACATTCATCTGCTGGCAGCCTCTACCCCGGAAGGTGCGGGCAATGTTCACCTGTTGGGCACCGACCGGCTGGGCCGCGACCAATGGTCGCGCCTGATGCATGGCACCCGCGTGTCGCTCTCCATTGGCCTGGTGGCGGTGGTGATGAGCATTTTCCTGGGGATTCTGCTGGGCGGCATCTCCGGTTATTTCGGCGGCATTCTAGACCTGATCATTCAACGGTTGATCGAGCTGCTGCAATCGCTGCCGCCCATTCCCATCTGGATGGCCCTGACCGCCTCGCTGCCCAAAGAGTGGACGGTGCAGCAGGTTTATTTTGCCATTACCATTATTCTCTCGCTCATCGGCTGGACCACTCTGGGCCGTGAGGTGCGCGGGCGTTTCCTGTCCCTGCGCGAAGAAGATTTTGTGGTGGCTGCTCGGTTGGCCGGATGCAGCGAGTTGCGCGTTATCTTCCGTCACCTGGCCCCGACCATGACCAGCCATATTATCGCCGTCAGCACCCTGGCCATTCCGGCCATGATTATCAACGAAACCTTTTTGAGCTTTCTGGGCCTGGGACTGCGCCCGCCGGCCATCAGTTGGGGCGTGCTGCTGCAAGAAGCCCAAAATTTGCAATCCATCGCCCTGGCCCCCTGGCTGCTCTTACCCGGCCTGGCCGTGATTATCACCGTCCTCTCCTTCAACATCCTGGGCGACGGCCTGCGCGATGCCGCCGATCCGTATAGTTAGAGATTGGAGATTGGAGATTAATTATTGTCAGAATTGAGTCCAAACATGTCATTTCGAGCGACGAAGGAGCGAGAAATCTCCTCGGA
>JAAUSP010000635.1 GCA_012032575.1 Anaerolineales bacterium
GCTCCTGGCTGAAGCGGAAAAATTTCGTGTTGAGCCTCATAAGCCGCCTCAGCCAAACTGCGGGCTTCCTGGATAGATTGAAGATCGTGATCGTAGTCTTGAACCATACATTGCTCCAATTTACGATTTACGATTTTGGATTTACGATTTAAAATCCAATCGTAAATCGTAAATCGTAAATCGTAAATCTAAAATTTGAGGGGGCTGCGGGCCACTTCCAGCACCGCATCCCGAAACGCGGCGCAGGCAGCGCGGCAGGCGCTTTGAGTGCCGGTCAGCAGGCCGCCGGAAAAGTTGGTTTCCGAAGGCGGGTTGTACCAGACTTTCATGGCCACATCGGCGGCTTTCATGGCCGCGTCGAGGGCATAGGTCGCTTCCAGCGGCGGCGCAATCAGATAGGCCAGCGGCTGGCCGCGCGGAATGCTGGCGGCTTTGGACAGATACGAGCCGGTGCTGGAAATGGTGTGGGCAAAGAAGGCCAGCGAGTTATCCTCGTTGGCCGAGTAGAACCAGGCCTCGTTTTCCAGGTAGTTGGTGGCTGCATTCAGCCCGGCGCGAACCTCCGCCGGGTCCGGCCCGGAGAGCATGGCGATGATCTCGCCCGACAGCGGGCCGGAAGCGTGGGCCGAACCGGCGTAGAAGGAGCGAGCGTAAACCACCTCGACATCGGCCATCTTGGTGGCTTCGTCAATCGAGGCGTACAGGGCATCGTCAATGCTGGCTGTAATCAGGCCCAGGCTGCGGTGACCGACATTAAAATCGGGATATTGGCCCTTCAACTGCTCGGTAAAGCCGCGATCCAGGTTAGGGATAAGCCGCACGGCCAGAACATCGGCTTTGATTGGGTCGAGAATTGCCATAGAGTTTCCTCCGTAGTGTGTTCAACGTTTAACGTTTAACGTTTTAACGTTCATCCACCAGCTTCAAATCCACCCCGCTGGTCTGATATTTAATCATTTTTTGAATAATCTGGACGGCCAGCGCGCCGGCTTCGAGGGGGTTGAGGCCACCCTCGTAGATGTTGCAGACCACGTCGCGGTTGGCGTCGGACGAGTCGGGCCGGGGGCGAAAGCCCATGTAAATGCTCATGCTTTCGGCGCGGGCCAGACCGGGCCGCTCACCGATGAGCAGGACGCAAACCTGGGCATCTACGATGCTGTTGACATCATTGAGCAGGCCGACCCGCGCATTTTTGACAAAGAAGGGCGTGCCCATCGTCAGCCCGGCAGCCTGCAAGCCCTGCTTTAGTACCGGCATCACTTTTGCCAGGTTGTGTTCAATGGCCGCGCCGCTCAAGCCGTCGCCGACAAACACCTGCACATCCGGCTTTTTGACGCAGCGCTCGGCCAGGGTACGTTTGGCCTCTTCGGTCAGCTTGCGGCCCAAATCGGGCCGTTTGAGATATTCCTGCCGGTCGTGTGCCTGGCTGGCGACCACGAACAAGCCCTGCTCTTCCAGCAGCCGGGGATTGACTTCATGGAACAAGGCATCCTGCGTCACGCCGTGGTCGGCCTGAAAGAGTAATAACGCTTTGGTGCGCGGCCTCGGCCCGGCCCGGCCCACGCCGATACGGGTGGGCGTGGTTGACATCAGCGCTCGCAGTCCCTCTGGGTCAATCGGGTTGACCACGCCGGGGGTGCGGCGGGCGGCTTCGTCGGTGGGGTCAGGCAGGTCAATGTGCGGTCCCCCGCAGCATTTGTCACCGGCTGGGAAGCGCCGTTATTCTTATCCTGCCGCTTGTTGATTTCGGCCAGCACGGCCTGGACGATTGCCTGGATTTCGGCTTCTTGCATCCTAATAATCCTTTCCAGGCTAAGAATTAAGTTGCCAGGATGGGTTCAGATTTTTTGTTTTCCTGCTGGTGAGGCAACGATTGGAGGCTTAATACGTGCTTAACTTCAAAACCATCATCCAACTCTTCCCACCAGACGGCATAGCCATAGGGTTCGATACTCCATTTTGCCCTTTGTTCTGGAGTAGCCTGGGCTAACCAATCTAACCATTTGATTTTTTTGAACGGTAAACCCACTTGCCGCCCATCGCTCAATTCAATGAACAGCATATCCCCATCAAAATGCACATTCTGCACTTCAACTTCCAGCATCTCATCATGAACTGAAATGGTCATTCCACATCTCCAACAATTCAACTCGATGTTCGAGCGTCAGCCGTAAAATTTTGTTAAGTTCTGACTCATTGTACCCTCGGTTGTATTGAACTTCAACCATTTCGAGCCAAATCTTGGTTACATTTCCGCTTCGTTTTACATGAACGTGTGGCGGCTCGTTTTCATCGGAAGAATAGAACTGGAACAGGTAACCGTCAATCTTACGAGAAGGCATATTTGTCGTTTTACTGCTGTGGTTATATTCACGATAGCCCGCAGAACGCGCCCATCTTTTTCCTATTTGGAGCGATCAAGCAGCTTTCGCTTGTAACTCTTCCTGTAGCTTTTCTTGCAGCCAAAGATTGAGTAATGTTTCCGGCGAAACACCCCGTTGCCGGGCCGTCTCGGATAACTTAGCCGAGAGTGTCTTGTCTACAGCGTAATAGGTAACTTCGGATTGAATATCAACTTAAAAATCTGCCGGTTCGGTCTGATCCCAAAATTCAGTCAAATCATGGGAGTCCCAAAACTCGCCCATTTCTTTGTACGACTCAGCCTGTGAAATTGAACTTTTAGCTTCTCTCAATTGAGAAAGATTTTAGTCGGCCAACGCCTCCCGCTTCATCTGTGTCCGCGAAACCTTACCAAAGCCTCAAAGTGCCAAGGGTGACTTGAATAAAAAGTAAGTCCTGGGCGTCAGGTGCAAGCGGTGGTTAGGCTGCGGCCTCTATGAGTTTTTCTGCGTTTACTATATCTCGCTTGAGCATGTCAAGCAAAGCCTCTACATTCTGATAGATTGAATTTATCCAAGTCTGTGCATGCCCGTAATTACCTTTGCTTAGTTTTAATTCGAAATATCCTCTATCTTTGTCATCAATGCCAGTGTCTATTTCAATAAGGCTCTTATGCACCGCTATATCCCTAAGCGACATTCCTTTATCGCTTCCAGCTAAGGCATGAATCCATGCAAATTCGTCTGAAGAATATTGAATGTTGAGTATATCCCAATATTCTTTACTTTCGTTGGGCAGCCAAACTGAAAAATTTGCCAATTTTTTTAAGAAATCGTTAAAACTATCTAAGTCCGTTTTACCACTAAAATAGATATAATAAGCACTTACTGCCATATCTAAGCAAGCTCGCAGAAAAATCATTAGACTTTCTATGTAAAATGATACTTTCAATCTGCTTTCATCATCAAAATAAATAAACTCTCCATGTTCAAGCTCGTTGAGTACAGAAATAACTTCCAGATACGATTTCGCGGCAAATCGGAATTTTATATTGCAGCTATCTAATCGTTGACCATATAGGCCAAGAATCCTTATATCATAAGGATTCTTAATCATCCGACATTCGTAGAATATATGGGTAGTAGGATCACAATAGCTAAGTTCGGAAATGAGTACAGAAGGTTCTTTCATAATATATATTAAAATCTGATATTGTTAGGATCTATGAGTAGCCCAACTTCGAAGCAGGCGGAAACCTTGATATTGGAAGATCAGGCCTCCCTCATAATTTATTATCGGGAAACCGGCCCAACTGGGACAAGAAAAGGAACACAGAGCTACACAGAGATTTCGCAGGGACACACAGAGACATCCTAAAACTTCCTTTGTGAAACTCTGTGACTTCTCTGTGCCTCTCCGTGTAACAATTTCTTACTCCTCACCGCCTCAAGAAAAACGACGGATCCCCCGCCTTCTCGGTCAACCGGCCATTCTTCATCAGGCCCATCTTTTTCGGTTAAGGCATAGACACATAAGCCAGAGGGTCTATGCGGGTAATAAAACTCAGATGATCAAAATCCTTATCCGTGCTAATCAAGCGCGTCAGGCCGTTATTCTGCATCGTAGCTGCGTGAATCGCGTCTCGTGGTTTTAGGCCCACGTTCCGGTAAGCGTCAAATAGGTCAATGGCCCGGCGGATGTCAGTTTCGGTCACCGGCAAAACAGTCAGGGAATATCCCCAAATATCCCGACAAAGCTGCACCCCTTTATCAGCCAGTTTAAGGTGATAATAACGGTACAGCAGCTCTTGAAAGGTTTCGGTATTGACCGCAGCGGTTAGGATGCCAGCTTCCAGATCGGACAAAATACGGACGCAAGCGGCTTTGTAAGGATGCGGCGCACCGGCAGCATACATAAAAATGTTGACATCCAAAAAGCGGCTCTCCCATTACTCCCATCGTCCCGCTTCAATCTCATTTTCCATTTCAACCCAGTCAGCTATGGGCAAGTTCATAGCCGCAATGCGTTCAGTAATGGGGGTGGGCTGAAATTTGGGTTTTATCA
>JAAUSP010000636.1 GCA_012032575.1 Anaerolineales bacterium
CTGGCGGCGACGGGTTGGGAACTGGTCATCGAAGATAATGGGGTGGGTCTGGCTTCCGGCAGTTCGGGCAGCGGCGGCAGCGGCCAGGGGTTGGCTTTGCATAGCACCATGATGGCCGTTGTCGGCGGGACGCTGGCGCTGGAAAGCATACCGGGAGCCTATACGCGGGTCACGTTGAGCCTGCCGTCTTCATAGGTATTGTCACGAGCTTGTAGCCCACCACTCGTAATGAAAAAGGCTCATGATGGATTTCAAGGAGGTGACATTTCACCACCCGTAGCCCGACGCTGAAGCATCGGGCTGAGAGGGCAAAGGACGCTGAAGCGCCCTGAAAAAGTCAGCTTTAGCCTCGTGGTCATGGCTACCGGCGTTCGTCGGGCGATAAAGTCGCCGGACTATGGAGCAGCGCCCGATTAATCGGGCTAAAGCCGGGTTGACCCGGCGCTGTTCCTTAGCCCTGGCATTCATGCCGGGACGGGCGAGATAGGCGAAGCAGTTTCCGAACGTTTTCATAGCAAGTAGCAAAGAGGTACTACCTCGTCTACTATTTTCGGCAGGGATTGTCTTTACCCCTCAAACCCGATATAATGAAAGAATCAGTGTCATTAAGTTAAGCAGCCCTTCAATATCACTCAGGACGCAGCATCCTGAGTAGGTGAGCGAAGCGAACCGTATCGAAGGGTGCTGCACAGTCAAGAGTCATTGCCAACTCGCACCCTTCGATACGCGCTCTACTTCGTTTCGCGCTACTCAGGCTGCGTCCTGAGCTTGTCGAAGGGATGCTTAACTTAACGACATTTGATCAAAGGATGAGGAGTCGCTGGGCGAAACGAGCTATGCCAGAACCCGACTTACAAGCGCTGTTACGATCAGGGATCGCTGCGGCCAAAGCCGGCCGGCGCGAACAGGCCCGCCAAACATTGCTGCGGGTGATTGAGCAGGATGAGGCCAATATCCCGGCCTGGCTCTGGCTCAGTACCGTGCTCGACGACCGGGAGGAGCGCCAGGTTTGTCTGGAAAATGTGCTGGTCCTCGACCCCGACAACGCTCACGCCCGCGCCGGTCTGCTCCGGCTGGACCAGTCCAAAGAGGACCGGGGACCGGGGACCGGGAACCGGAGACCGTCCTCACCTTCTGATACTGTCTCTCTACCTGATCAAATTGAACAAAAACCACCCGTAACTTCCCCAGCGCCCGGCGTCAGCCGGTATCGGCGGTTGCAGCCCCGTCCCCTGGCCCCTTCAACCCTGACCTCCGCAAACGGCTGTCCTTTTTGCCGGGAACCATCCCGGTAACGGCGACAATCTGTGTCCACTGCCGGCTGCCCTGTTATGAACTGCCCGGCCTGCGGCGCAGAAACCGATGTCGAGCAGCCGGCCTGCCCGCGGTGCGGCCAGACAATGGGCAAATATCGCCAGAAGGTGCGCTACTTCAGCGGCCTGGCCGCGGCTTATCAGGCCAACAGCCGCCCCGAAGACAGCCTCAAAGCCTGGCAGGCCGTCGAAACCCTCAAGCCCGACTATCCCAACCTGCAACTGCGCCTGGGTGAAGCTCAATTGGCCGCCGGACGCCCCGACCGGGCCATCCGCCATTTCGAGCAGGCCCAGGCTGAAACCCCAACTCGCCCGAACTCCATTACACCCTGGCCGAATTTCAGCGGCAGCGCGGCGAGCACCAGGAAGCTTTTACTGCTTACCTCAAAGTAACTCAACTGGACCCCAGGCACGGCCTGGCCTGGCATGCGTCTGGGCCAGCTTTACGAAGGGGCCAGACGCAGTCAGGACGCCGCCCAGGCTTACCGCCGAGCCGCCGCCTTACTGCCGGTAAACAGCGACGAAGGCCGTATTGCTCAACAACAATTGCAGGCGCTCCGGCCCGGTTTGCCCCAGGCGATGGCGACTGGCTGGGGAGAACTGCTGCGGCAAATGACCGGCCCGGTGGTGATCTGCCTGCTGGCGGTGCTGCTCGATGCCGGGCTGCGGCCCTGGTGGATTTCCGGGAGCGGCTGGCTGGCCCTGCTGCTGGCCCCGCTGGGCGCGTTTTTGTGGGTCAGTGGGACCAGCCTGCCCCAAATCCGCTGATCCGCCCGCTGCTGGGTGACAATAATGCCGCCGCCGAACTGCGGCTGCCGGTAGCAGTGCTGGGGGCGGGCCTGTGGCTGTTAGCCTTCGGCCTGATCCTGCTGCCCTTGAGCGGCCAATCCTTCCCCAGGCCGCCCAGCTTATGACGCTGCCCATCTTCCTCATTTACCTGGTCCAACTGGTCTATCTGTTACCCCTCAAAGACCGGCGCAGCCGCCATCTGGGTTTTCCCTGGATGACCGCCAGCCTGGTTTTGCTCAATACCCTCATCCACGTGGGGGTCACGCTGCTGGCCCTCCGCCAGGCCGGGCCGTTTGAAGAAGCGGCCTGGCAGTTGCTTTATCCCTTTATGGAAGTGCCGGACCTCATCCTGAAAAACGAAGGGCTGGGTGCGCTGTCGGTTTTGACCAGCGGCTTTTTGCACGGCGGGCTGTGGCACCTGTTGGGGAATATGTTTATCCTCTGGTTTTTTGGCCGTAAGGTCGAAGACGCCACCGGCCCGGCCCGATTTGCCCTGTTTTACCTGCTCTGCCTCTTTACTTCGGCCCTGCTCAGCGTGGTGGCGCGGGGTATTTTCACCCCCGAAGAGGCCAAAATTCCCGGCCTGGGGGCCAGCGGGGCTATCTTTGGAGTGATGACCGCCTATCTTTTTCTCTACGCCGAGGAGCGCATCCTGACCCTGGTTTTGCCCATTCCCTGGGCCTTCTGGCTGCCGGCCTGGGTTTTTATTCTCCGCGATTTGCTGCTCAACGCCCTCGTCGGCGAACTGGTCCAGCAGGGCCAGATTTTTGTCACCGTCAATATCTTTGCCCACCTCGGCGGCGCGGCGGGCGGCATGCTCTTTATCTACTTTTTCCTCCATCCCGATGTGTTCGCCCAGCGGCGGTAGGAGGGTGAGGCTAAGGCTAAGGCTGAGCATCAAGGTTATAAATAACTTGAGTTCGTGACGAAATCAAGACGAGCAGATGCCTCGTAGAGCCATGTCATTCCGACCGCAGGGAGGAATCTTCGTTGCCACAGCCTAAAATGTTATGGCGAGCGAGTAGATTTCTCGCTGACGCTCGAAATGACATTCAAGAACAGGTCACATTAAATCGTTATGAATTTAGGCAATTCTGTACTTAGCCTTAGCCTTAGCCTCAGCCTTACGGTATGGTGAGTAAATACGAAATGAGCATTCAAACTGCCGTCATCACCGGCGCTTCGACCGGCATCGGCGCGGCCTGTGCCTTGTATCTCGACCGCCTGGGCTGGCGGGTTTTTGCCGGGGTGAGGAAACCCGCCGACGGCGACGCTTTGCGCCAACAAGCCTCCGACCGGCTGACACCCCTTCTGCTTGATGTGACCGACTCCGCCGCCATTGCCGCCGCAGCCGCCGCCGTAACCGCCGCTGTCGGCGAAACCGGCCTGACTGGGCTGGTCAACAATGCCGGAATTGCCCAGGGCGGCCCGCTGGAATTTCTGCCTATGGCCGATTTGCGGCGGCAGTTTGAAATCAATGTCATCGGCCAGATTGCCGTGACCCAGGCATTTTTGCCGCTGCTCCGGCAGGGCCGAGGCCGGGTGGTCAATATGGGATCGGTCAGCGGGCGGGTGGCGATGCCTTTTATGGGGCCTTATGCCGCCTCCAAATTCGCCCTGGAAGCGCTGACCGACTCGCTGCGGGTGGAACTGCGGCCCTGGGGCATCCACGTTGCCATTATCGAACCCGGCCCGATTGCCACGCCCATCTGGCAGAAATCCCTGGCCACCGCCGACGAATTGAGCCACGCTCTGCCCCCCGCCGGCCAGACCCTCTACGGTGCCGCCATTGCCAGAGCGCGGCAGCGGCTCGTCAGCGCCAGTCAGGCCGGCAGCCCCGCCGAAGCCGTCGCCCGGGTCGTCGCCCACGCCCTGACCGCCCAACGCCCCCAAACCCGCTACCCCCTCGGCCGCGGCGTCCGCCTGGCCATTCTCTTCGCCCGGTTCACCCCCGACCGCCTCCGCGACTGGCTGATTACCCGATGAAGATAGTAGATGGTAGGTAGAAGATGGTAGATAGTAGATGGTAGATAGTAGATGGTAGATGGTAGATGGTAGATAGAGGATGGTAGATAGTAGATGGTAGATAGTAGATAGTAGATGGTAGATAGTAGATGGAAAGAGCTATCTTCTATCCTCTATCTTCTATCTTCTATCCTCTATCTTCCATCCTCTATCTTCCATCCTCTATCTTCCAACCTCTATCTTCCATCCTCTATCTTCTATCCTCTATCTTCTATCTTCCACCTTCTATCTTCCATCCTCTCCCCTCCGCCTTGCGCGTCATATGATTCGC
>JAAUSP010000637.1 GCA_012032575.1 Anaerolineales bacterium
AGGATGAAGGATGAAAAAGATTCATCCTTCATCCTTCATCCTTCATCCTTTTATGCGGTTTCCTGTGCGCTGCAAATGCAGCAGGCAATGCTGCCTTTTGCGGCCATTACGACGCCCTCCGGGGTGGAGGTTTCACTGGGGATCAAAGTAGCGGTGACCGCCGGCCCGGTGCGCCGCTTTTTGGTGGGCAATCCTGACATTCAATACCTCGATGTCCTGGCCGGCCATACCCTCGACCGCATGGCCCGGATCGAACATCTGGCCCAAAGAGGTGAAATCCTGGCCGGGCCGGAAATTGTCGCTCAGTTAGGCGAGCGGCTGGAGATAGCCGAATGGCGATTTGAGGCTGAGGCTAAGGCTAAGGCTAAGGCTAAGGCTGAGGCTGAGAATCGCATTGCTGTCATCACTGGCTTAACCTTCCAACCTTCCAACCTTCCAACCTTCCCACCCTCCAACCCTCCAACCCTCCAACCTTCCAATCTTCCAACCCTCCAACCTTCCCACCTTCCCACCCTCCAACCTTCCAACCTTCCAACTCCCCTCCTCCGCTCCTGGCTTCAACCCGCCGTTTATGAACGGCTCCAGGCGGGGGGTGGGCGTTTTCTGGCCGAACTGCGCTCGGCGGTGGCGCTGTTTATCAGCTTTCATGGCCTGGATTACGATGAAGACGATGCCGCCGGCGACAAGCTGGACGCCTATATCCGCTGGGTCCAGGGCATTCTGAGCCGCTACGACGGCAATATTCTCCAATTGACTATCGGCGATAAGGGCAGCTACATGTACATCAGCTTTGGCGCGCCCGTGTCACACGGCGACGACGCCAGCCGGGCTATCGCCGCTGCGCTGGAACTGCGCGATCCGCCTCCGGACCTGAATTTTATTACTGCCAACCAAATCGGCCTCAGTCAAGGCCGGATGCGGGCCGGCGCTTACGGCAGCCAGACCCGCCGCACATACGGAGTGCTAGGCAGTGAAGCTAATATTTCCTCCCGCCTGATGAGCCGCGCCGCGCCCGGCCAGATATTGGTCAGTAAATACGTGGCCGAGGCGGCGGTCAAACATTTTCAATTCACCTACCTGGAAACCTCGCCGGTCAAAGGCCGCACCGAACCCATCCCCATCTTTGAGGTGATTGGCCGCCAAACGGCTTATCCTCACCTCACAGTTTCGGCTCCCCCTGAAACCACCTCGCCCGAAGTGACGCAAATACTCGACGCGGTTCTGGCGGGGCATGGTCAGGTCGTGCGATTAGACTCAGGTGGGGAAAACCCGCTGGCTATGCTCAAGGGGCAGGCTGTGGACCGGGGTTTGCAAATCGAGCAGGGAAACTGTCAAGGTCAGGCGAACTACAGCCCCTGGCGGGAAATATTCCGGGCCAGATTCAATCTGACCGCTGCGCCCCAGGAAAAGGAAGACCGAACCGCCTGGACAAAGTATCAAATCAGCCAGGTTGAGGCCGCCATCACTGCGCTCAACCCCGACTGGCTGCCCCTCCTGCCGCTGCTGGGCGACCTGTTGGGCCTGCCCATTCCTGACAACGACACTACCGCCATCTTTAATCCGATTCTGCGCCAGGGGACGTTGTTTGCCCTGGTCATGGAGATAGTCAAAACATGGGCCGCTAACCGGCCTTTTTTGCTGCTCATCGAAGAAGCCCAACGGCTGGACGAACCGGCCCAGGGGCTAACCCTGGCCCTGGCCCGCAGCCTGACCAGCGCACCTGTTCTGCTGGTGTTGGCTCATCCTCCCACGCACAACTTGGCGGAGACTCTTCTGGGCGATTTGAGCCGGCTGCCCAATTATCACCAGCTATCCCGGCAAACCCGCCCGGCGGCGAGTCAAGCCGAGGGTTGGTTGTGGACCGGCGCTTCCCCGCTGACCACAGCGCCCCTGATTGGCCGCAGCACCGAACGGATGCTGCTCACCGGCCAGCTTCAAGCCCTGCTGCGGGGCAATGCCGGCGGAGCGGTCCTCATCGAGGGGGAGGCGGGCATTGGCAAATCCCGACTGGTGGCCGACCTGTTACAGCAGGCGCAGGCTCAGGGCGTAACCTGCCTCATCGGCGGCGGCGAGGCCATTGAGCAGTCCACCCCCTACCACGCTTGGCGGCCGCTGTTCCAGCAGCTTTTTAAACTGGACCATCGCGCCACGGCCGGCTCCATCCCGGCGCTGCTGACCTCGAAACCGGATTTGGCCCGGCTGGCTCCGCTGCTCAATACGATTCTGCCGCTGGGGCTGCCGGAAAATGAGCTGACTCGCCAGATGAGCGGCCAGGTACGCGCCGACAACACCCGCGATTTGCTGCTCAATCTGCTGCAAGAAGCCACCGCCCAAACACCCGCCCTGCTGGTTTTGGAAGATGCCCACTGGCTCGACTCGGCTTCGTGGGCCTTGACGCGGCTGGTCAGCCAGAGGGTCCCCGGTGCGCTGCTGGTTGTGGCCACACGTCCCTTGTCCGCTCCCCTGCCTATCGAGTACAGCCAACTGCTCCAGACTCCCGGTTTGCAGCGGCTTACCCTCGAGGCCCTGTCGCCGGAGGAAACCCTGACCCTGGTCTGCCAGCGCCTGGGGGCCAATAACCTGCCCGACCCGGTGGCAACCCTTATCCGTACCAAAGCCGAAGGCCACCCCTTCTTTAGCGAAGAACTGGCCTATGCCCTGCGCGACTCCGGCCTGATCCAGATTGAGGCCGGCGAGTGCAGGTTGGTATCCGAGATGGGCGCATTTGACTCGGTCATCCTGCCCGACACCGTCGAAGAAGTCATCACCAGTCGGATTGACCGCCTCAATCCGTCGCAGCAAATTATCCTCAAAGTTGCCAGCGTGATTGGCCGGACCTTTCTGGTGGAGCTGCTGCGCGACATCCACCCTAACCAGGCTGAAAAGCCGCGTCTGCCGACTCATCTGGGCAAGCTGGCCCAACTGGATATTACCCAGCTCGATCACCCGGAACCGGACTTGACCTACACCTTTAAGCACGCCATCACCCGTGAGGTGGCTTACAATCTGATGCTGTTTGACCAGCGGCGTGACCTGCACCGGGCCGTGGCCGAGTGGGTCGAACATACTTACGCCGCCGATTTGCCGCCCTTTTACGCCCTGCTGGCTCACCATTGGAGCCAGGCGCTTGGCACTTGGTCCAACGGGTCCGGCTCCGTCACCAAGGCGATTGACTATCTGGAAAAAGCCGGAGAACAAGCCCTGCGCGGCTACGCCAATCAGGAAGCTGTGCGTTTTTTAGGCGAAGCCGTGGTGATTTCAGAGACACACTTTGAAAGTAAGCAGGGGCGCAGGGGCGCAGGGGCGCAGGGGGGAGAAGTCTCCTCTGCCCCTCTGCTCCCCCGCTCCCCTGCCCCCCTACGCGGGCGCGGTGGGAACGGCAGTTAGGCGAGGCGCGCCTGGGGTTGGGCCAACTGGTCGAAAGCCGCAAACATCTGGGTCAGGCAGTGGCGATGCTGGGCTGGCCGCAGCCGGACCAGCGGGGCAGACAGGTCACGGCTCTGACGGGCCAACTATTGCAGCAAATCTGGTATCGCGTCTGGCCGGGCAGGCAGGAAACCACCGACCCGGAGCGGCAGGGCGTCCTGCTGGAAGCGGCCCGAACGTATGAACGGCTGGGGGAAATTTATTATTGGTCCAACGAAACCGTGTCGGCCATTTATGCCGCCCTGCGCACGCTCAATCTGGCCGAACAGGCCGGCCGCTCGCCGGAGCTGGCCCGCGCCTATGCCAATATGTGCCTGGTCGCCGGCTTTGCCTCGCTGCGCGGCCTGGCCGAAACCTACAGCCGCCGCGCCCAGGCTGCCGCCCAGAGCGATCAGCCTCATCCCGCCCTGGCCTGGGTCATGGAAATAACCGGAATCTATGCACTGGGCGTCGGCCAGTGGGCCAAAGCCGGCGACACCTTGCGGCAAGGAGCAGAGGTGGCGCGGCAGTTGGCAGACCGCCGGCGCTGGGCCGAGTGTTTTACCGCTCTGGGTGATATTGCTTTTTTCCAGGGGAATTTCAACGAAAGCCTGGCCCTGTGGCCGGAAGTCAGCACCTCGGCGCGGCGGCGCGGCGATCCCCAGGCTCAGGCCTGGGGTCTGGCCGGGCAGGTCAGAAGCTTATTAGCCCTGGGCGAGTTGGACGCCCCTCACCTTCTCACCCTTTTGCCGCTGTTGGAACAGGTCGCCCGTGAGGAGATTGGTAGTGCGGACAGGATCAATGCCTATGGGGTTATTGCTCTGGCCCGCTGGCGGCTTGGGCAGGTAGAAGCGGCTCAGGCGGCAGTGGAAACGGCGCTGCCGTTGATTGTAGAGTCGTCGCCCACCGGTTTTGGCATTTTGCATGGCTATAGTAATGTGGTCGAGTTGTGCCTGGAATTGTGGGAAGGGGAAGAGGGTCAGGG
>JAAUSP010000638.1 GCA_012032575.1 Anaerolineales bacterium
GCTACCAGGTCATTGTATCCCAGTTTATGGATATGCGTTTCTTCATCTTTCCGGTAGGAGTGAAGCTTGGATCGTGCTTGGCTTTATTGGTAATCTGGTACAGTCTCAGCTTAAACCTGTTGCGGTCAGTTCATCTCAATCGCTAACTCGGTCAACTTCTATATAATACAGTCATCTCGGCTTGGGGAGCATTTTGGAGTAAGATGGTCAACCCGTTATCACAATCTGTCTCAACTAAGACCAAAACAGTACCTGTCCTTATTACCTGGGATGTTGACCCGGATTTATGGATACCCTTTGAAAAAGACAATGGGCGCTGCAAACGGCCATGAATCTTTGCCATGGGTTTAACATCCCCGCCACATTTTTTATCACGGCTGAGCCGGCTCATCTGTTGGCCCGTGAAGTGGACACTATGCAAACCCAGGGGCACGAAGTAGGCTGTCATGGCCTGACGCACGGCCATGAAGAAGATTATGATACGATGCCTGAATCAACCCAACGAGCCTACATTGAACAGGCCACGACGAAACTGCAAACCCTGACCGGCGGGCCGGTTTACGCTTTTCGTGGGCCGCGAGTCAAAACCTCGGCCACCACCCTCAAACTGTTGGTTGAACACGGTTATCTGGCCGATAGTTCGGTTTGTTCACAACGCCTTGATTTAATCAGTTCAAACTTGATTAATCCGGGCTGGATTTTTCGCCTCGCCGGGCTTACCACCCCCATCCCAACAATCCGTTTAAACAGGGCAATACGCCTCTTTGGGAGATACCGGTTTCAGCAGCGGTTATCCCTTTTATCTCCTCGGCCTTGCGGGTTTTGGGCCTGCCGGCGATGAAAGCACTCTTTAGGGTTTTGCACGCGGAAGCCGGTTTCACCGGCAAACCGATTGTTTACCTGGCCCCATCCCACCGAGTTTGGACGCAATCGGCCGGATAAAAAAAAGATCGCCATTTCAACAACAAGTCACTCACTACCTCAACCCGGAGTATTTTTCGCCCACCTTTATTCGTACTCACGGCTTCCGTGTGCGCAACTTACTCTATACGATGGATGGAGTCACGCTGCTGGAGCGTACCCGGGAATTGTTTAGTTACATGTCCACCTTTACCAATGTTAAGTTCATGACCATCAGTCAATATGTAGCTTCCCTGGATAAAATACCCGATGAACAAAAAAGCTGCGGACAATCGTGAATCTGTTTTTCTCCTTAAGGTTAGCCTGCTGGGGTTCTCGCTTTTTGTGATAGCTCATCTCTTGGGGATAGATAAATTAAGTAAAGAAACCCAGGTGGCTTTGGCCGATAATGAGGCGGTCGTTTTTACCGATGTCACCGAATCGGCCGGGGTCAGCCTGGTCGCCTCGAATTGGGGCGGGGCCTGGGCCGATTACGACGGCGACGGTTATCAAGACTTGTATAGCGGCAACCATTTTGACTCGCCCAACCTGTACCATAACAACGGCGACGGTACGTTTACCGACTTACGTGCCTCGGCCGGATTGAAGCCCGGTCCCGATGACTGGCACGGGGCTGCCTGGGGCGACTATAACAACGATGGCCGCCTCGACTTATACGCCACCGTAGGCGAGGCTGTCAACGGTAGCGACTTTTATGTAAACAATGGTAATGGCACCTTTACCGAAAATGCTGCCAGCCTTGGGATAAAAAATGATCCGGGGCGCGGCCGAGAGCCAGGTTGGGTAGATTATGACCGGGATGGCGATTTGGATATTTTTGTGGCAAACGCGGCCAAGGCCATCGCGCCCACTGTTTTGTATCGCAACGATGGCGGGAGTGGCTTTACCGACGTAGCTGTTCAGGCTACTATCGCCCTTACCAGCGGTGTGGAAGGGGCGGCCTGGGCTGATTACGACGGTGATGGCTATGCTGATTTTATGATGACCGAACTCGGCGGGGCCGGGGGAATCGGTTATCGGCTTTACCGCAACCAGGGTAACGGCACATTTGCGCAGACTACCAACACTGCCGGTTTTAGCCAGGGTCACTGGCCTAATTCGGTGGCCTGGGGTGATTATGATAACGATGGCGATTTGGATATTTTTTCAGTCGGGGGTACCCGGCCATTCAGGATACACTTCTCTGGAATTCCAATACGATTACAACCATCATTTCACCACCTGCTACCGGTCAGGAAGGACTCATCTTTACCACCACCACCCCAACAGCCAGCTTTGATTTATGGAAGACGGATCGGCGACAGGGTCGCAGTGAGGTTACTTTAGGCAATACTAACCAACGTCCGCCAGCGATACCTTTTACTTTAGATGACGCTACCGCCCATTTTGGTCAACCAACTTCTACCAGCGGTATCACCTTTATCTGGCGTGATGACCCTACCACCCCCTGGAACATTCGTTGGCAGAGGCCGACGGTGGCCGGTTATGAATTGGTCAGCGTTATAACTACCCCCGGCGAGTTTACCGAAGTTATTTCAGTTGGTCTCGATATTCCACCCGCTCTTACGAATGCCTATTATAATGCCCTCTATCGTAATAATGGCAATGGTACCTTTCAACAAGTCTCAAGCGCCGCCGGGATGTCGGATCGCTTTGCCAATACGCAGCAAGCCCAATGGGTGGACGTTGATAACGATGGCGACCTTGACTTGTACACCACCAATATGGGCAACACTTACAGCGGCAATGAGCCAAACCGGCTTTATCGGAATAATGGCAATGGTACCTTTACCGATATGGCCACGGCAGCCGGATTAATCGGTCCGACCGAGGGCAATGATGAGTGTTCAGCCTGGGCTGATTACAATAATGACGGTTTTTTGGATGTCTATATTGCCAATAACTCCTGGGTTGGCCCTTTAGCCGGCCCGCATAAACTCTATCTGAATAGCGGCAACAGCAATCATTGGTTAAAAATTGGTTTAACCGGCACAACAAGTAATCGTCTCGGTATTGGAGCTAAAATACGGATCACAACCGGTAATTTGACCCAATTTAGAGAAGTAGGGGTAGACACTTCGGGCGCGTGTCACAATAGCCTGTTAGCCCATTTTGGTCTGGATGATTTCACTCGCGCGGACGTTATTACGGTTACCTGGCCTGGTGGTTTGGTGCAGGTGTTGGCGTGATGTCCCGGCCGACCAGACCTTAAATATTACCGAAAGCTTGCCTTTCTTGACCGCTACAACCCCGGCCAATGGAGCCGGGAATGTGGCTCTGAACCAGCCCCTTATCCTGGATTTCAACGCAGCCATAGCTCCTGCCACAGTTGTTTATACGCTGACCCCCACTTTAACTTTGACGCCCACCTGGAATAGCAGTTATACCCGCCTCACTTTGGCTCATACAGACTTTGTCGCCGGCGTCAATTACACCGCCCAGGTGAGTGGGCAAGATCAGGCCGGTAATTCCCTGGCATCCGGCGGTGCGGCTAATCCCTGGCAATTTGCCACTGTTCTCGTCAACCCTGGCCCGTCAAGTGATTTCATTTATTTACCTATTATCATCAGGCCTGCTAATTCAAACTGAGCTTACCGCTTTCTTACAAGTTCCTAAAAATGATTTTGAGACGCCCTTAAACTGATGCCCAAACCCAAACTAGTTGTAATGCAAATTATTGATAACTTGGATATTGGCGGTGCCCAGGAAGTAGTACATACCCTGGTCAAATATTTGGCCTCCGACGAATGTCAGCCCATTGTTTGCACCCTCAAAGATGGCCCCCTGCGCCACGATATAGAACGCCTGGGTATTAAAGTGGAAGTGCTGCCCGGCCGGCGTTATGGTATTACCAAATTTCATCTGTTTGTGCTTGATCTGATCCGCCTGGGGCGGTCGTTGGCCGCTCTGGTCAGGCAGTACGAGGTTAGATGTAGTTCAGACCCATCTTTTGCGACTACTGGATTTTTTGGTGTTGCTCTTACCTTATGTCACTCAATTGCGGCTGGTACTATGGACATTTCACAATGCCAAATTCGAATTGACCCCGGCCAATCTACCCAGCCACCGTTGGTTATTTCCGGTCAAGATCTACGGGTTTCGGTTGCTCTATCGGCTGGCGGTAGCCCTGGTAGGTGGCTTTGTGGCGGTTTCGGATGAAGTTAAAAACTCAATGGTGGAGGTAATTGGGCCAATCCAGGCTAAAGTACACGTTATTTGTAACGGGGTGGACACCAACCGTTATGAGCAGCGGGTAGACCGCGCCTTAATCCGCCATCGCTTGGGCCTGGCTACTGAAGCTCGCCTTATCATCGTGCTAGCTACCCTGAAAGAACAAAAGGGACATCGTTATCTCATCGAGGCTATGGCTGCCTTAACCCCCAAATATCCAGACTTGCACGTTATTTTGGTGGGCGACGGGCCGCTCCGCCAAACCTTGCAGACTCAAGTGGCCGAGTTAAACCTGG
>JAAUSP010000639.1 GCA_012032575.1 Anaerolineales bacterium
CCCTTTTAGGGAGAGGGGTAAGAGGATTGGGGATAAAAATTACATCATCCCGCCCATGTCGCCCATGCCGCCGGGGCCGCCGGCAGGCATAGCCGATTTGGGTTCGGGCACGTCGGTGATCAGGGCTTCGGTGGTCAGGATCATAGCCGCAATTGAAGCAGCATTTTGCACGGCGCTGCGGGTCACTTTAGCCGGGTCAATAATACCGGATTCGAGCATATCTTCGTACTGCTCGCTCAACACGTTGTAGCCAAAGTGATTTTCGCCAGCGGCGCGGCGGCGGCGCACTTCTTCGATGATGATGGCGCCTTCTTTGCCGGCGTTGCGGGCTAACTGGCGCATCGGCTCTTCGAGGGCGCGGCGGACAATGGTGATACCGGTATTGATATCAGGATTGTCGTGCTTGAGGTCCTTGATAGCTTCGATGGCGTTGATCAGGGCGACCCCACCACCGGGCACCACACCTTCTTCGACAGCGGCGCGGGTGGCGCTCAGAGCGTCTTCGACGCGGTGCTTTTTCTCTTTGAGTTCAACTTCGGTGGCAGCGCCCACACCGATAACAGCCACGCCGCCGGCCAGTTTGGCCAGGCGCTCTTGCAGCTTCTCGCGGTCGTAGTCGCTGGTGCTGTTATCAATTTCGGCCTTGATCTGAGCGATGCGGCCGGTAATGGCTTCTTCCTCACCGGCCCCGCCAACCACGGTGGTTTCGTCTTTGGTCGACGCGATTTTGTCGGCCCGGCCCAGATCTTTGAGGGTAGCGCTGTCGAGCTTGCGGCCCATTTCTTCGGTGATGACGGTGCCGCCGGTCAGCACGGCGATGTCTTGCAGCATAGCCTTGCGGCGGTCGCCAAAGCCGGGGGCTTTGATGGCGATGACGCTGAAGGTGCCGCGCAGTTTGTTCAGCACCAGGGTCGCCAGGGCTTCGCCGTCCACATCTTCGGCAATGATGACCAGCTCACGCTTGCCGGTCTGGACCAGCTTTTCGAGGATCGGCACGATATCTTGAGCCGAGGAGATTTTTTTGTCGTAAATGAGAATATAGGGGTTGTTCAGCACCGCCTGCATGCTTTCGGGGTCGGTGATGAAGTAGGGGCTGATGTAGCCGCGATCAAACTGCATGCCGTCCACATACTCGGTCTCAAAGGCCAGGCCCTTGCTTTCCTCGACGGTGATGACGCCGTCTTTACCGACTTTGTCCATCACTTCGGCAATGAGGTTGCCGATTTCGGTGTCGGCGGCAGAAATGCTGGCGACGTGGGCGATATCTTCTTTGCCTTTGACTTCAATGGAATTGCTGCGAATAGAGTTGGCGACATTCTCGGCAGCCAGTTCGATGCCGCGTTTGAGCAGCATCGGGTTAGCCCCGGCGGCCACGTTCTTCAGACCTTCGTTGACAATAGCCTGGGCTAATACGGTGGCGGTGGTGGTGCCGTCGCCGGCCACATCGTTGGTTTTGGTGGCGGCTTCTTTGAGCAGTTGAGCGCCCATATTTTCAAAGGGGTCGGTCAATTCGATTTCTTTCGCTACGGTCACACCGTCGTGGGTGACGGTCGGTGCGCCCCACTTTTTATCCAGGGCGACATTGCGGCCCTTGGGGCCGAGGGTGGTTTTGACCGCGTCGGCCAGAACGTCTACCCCAACTTTGAGGCGGCGGCGCGCATCTTCGTTAAAGCTGATTTGTTTTGCCATTTGAATTATGCTCCTAAAAATAGTAGACGGTAGACGGTAGACGGTAGACGGGGGTGCTACCTTGCTACTTGGCTACCTTGTATTTTAATGTTTAAGTCCCGGCGATTACTGTACGATGGCCAGAACGTCGGTTTCTTTTAAGATGAGATACTTTTTGCCGTCAATTTTGACTTCGGTGCCGGCGTACTTGGCGTAGAGAACGGTGTCGCCGTTGCTGACATCCATAACGATGCGCGAGCCATCTTCTTTGCGTGCGCCGGGGCCGGTGGCCAAAACTTTGCCCTGCATGGGTTTTTCTTTGGCGGTTTCGGGCAGTACAATACCGCTAGCGGTCATTTCTTCTTGCTCGATAGGCTCAACAATTAACCTATCACCCAAGGGTTTGAGATTCATATTACCTCCATCTGTGGAAAAATTAGATTAAATTTAGCACTTGACCTGTTAGAGTGCCAGAAGCAGGCGAAATA
This sequence comes from Anaerolineales bacterium, assembly GCA_012032575.1. The sequence goes on from JAAUSP010000639.1 coordinate 2,157, forward strand.
ATACCCCAATTGAGAGGGCTTGGCAAATTCAGGAGTCAATTTTTAGCACTCAGTTGTCAAGAGTGCTAATTGAATTAAAGAAGTTATCCTTGAGGGTCAGATTCTTGTATAATGAGCAAGATATTGTTACACGGAGAGACGCAGAGAAATCACAGAGTTTCACAGAGGGGTCTCTGTGCGTCTCTGGGTGGAGGCTCTGCGTAACTCTGTGTTCCGTTTTGCACTGGCTTATCTCGGTTAGGGAACTGAATGATTTTATTCAACGTCCAATCAAGTGAGACATATCGTTGGGAAAAAGAGGGTTTGAACGATGAAATATGTTCTGTTGCTTGCATTTCTACTTGGCCTGGGCATCACCGCCGGCTGCAGCGCCAATGGCGCATCCGCTGTGTCGCTTGAGCAAACAACCTGGCAGTTGGAAATGCTGGGGACTCAACCGGCCCTCACAGCACGCCCGGTGACATTGATCTTCCAGGCCGACAACCATGTAGGCGGCGAAGCCGGTTGCAACAGTTACGGCGGCACATATAGCCTGAACGGTGACCAACTGACTTTCAGCTACCTTACCTCAACCCTGATGGCCTGCGCCGAACCGGAATTCATGGAACAGGAACAGAAATATCTGACCAGTCTGGCGCAGACAGCCGGCTATAAACTGGAAGGCAATCGGCTGACTATTTTGGATGCGAAGGGGGTAAGTTTGTTGAGTTTTGTGGGCCAATAACTGATCGTGACAATTTTACTTTTGAGTTTCGAGTAACTTCCGCACTTCCTGGCTAATTTCATCAAAGCTGCTGTACCGCATAGTATAAGCTGGGGTTTGGCGCACCAGGCGAGTGATTTCGGCAAAGCCATGTTCGGGCAAGTTGCGGGCATTGATGAGGGTTTGCATCAGGGTTAATCCGGCCTGCGCTTTAGAAAGGGGCTGCAACTCAAAAGAACTGTCAACTTGGTAGCGGGGAAAAATAATTAAGGCTAAGGGAGCCTCACTGCCGGTCTGAGCTGGATAAAATAAGGCAGGTGGAATAAGCGTGGCATAAGACGAACTGAGCATTCCGGCGGCCTGTTTTTCAAAATCAAAGATGTTACTCAAGATAAAGCGAGCCGGACTTTTCAGGTTGATAGGGCGGGTAAATGCTTGAATGGAGTCAGTTTGCCAGGGCACAAAGACCAGTTCATCCGTCAAATAATCAAACCCCTGACTGAGCAGCCAGGCGGTTAAGGTACTCTTGCCAGACCCACTCGCGCCGGGCAGGATTAATCCTCGACCCTGCCAGGAGAGAGCCGCAGCGTGGAACAAAAGCCCGGCTTGACTCTGGGCCGCCAGGTGATAACAAGTATCCCCCAACAATAACTCGGCGGCTGTAGCGGCGCAATCTCCCTGGTAGAGCAAGGCTTTGTCCCGATACAGGCGCAGCAAATCCGTCTGAGGGTCGTTCAGCAAGCGATAAGTTGCAAAACCGGGCTGATCCGCTCCAGCCGGGATATGGCGATACAGCAGGTCTATGACTTTAGCCGGTTGGGAACCGCTGAACTCAATGGACAGGGTACTCCCGGCAAAACTAATCCGGCGGGTCTGCATCATGGGGCCGCAAATTCAATCGCGCCGAGATGAGCCAAACGTCGCAACGTGTTTTCCACATCGGAGGTGATTGTCTCTTGCGCTTCCGGGTAAGCAGCCTGCAAAAGTTTCACCATCTCCTGAGTGGTGCGCCGACCATCGCTTAACTGCCAGATGAGTGAAGCGATAGCATTACAGGCAATGAGCCTGGTTTGGCCGGGATGAAAAAGCAGCAGTTCACCATCCAGCAATTCCATGCGGTAGTCAGCAGTTTGTTGGGGTTTGCGTAATAAAGACACGTTGAATTCCTCCAACCAAAAATTTTTTAACGCCAAAGACGCAAGAGGCGCAAATGTTTTTAATATTTTCCCTTTAGCGCCGTTTGCGCCGTTTGCGTTTAAATTTCTTACTCAAAAGCAAAACCTGGTAGCTAAGGCACTAAATCCGTCACCGGCCAGCCCTTTCGAACAATAGTTGTCCCATCCAGCCCAAAATCCGCAGCGGATGCCCTATCCAGCGATACCAGGCCAGGGCCACGCGACTTCTCAAGCCATAATAGAGACACAACCACCACTCCGAAGGCCAGAAACTATCCTTTAAAATCTGCCGGCGGCTTTTGTGGGCGCTGTTGGGCTAAGGCATGACGCGGCCAGCCTTGAAAATCATCC
>JAAUSP010000640.1 GCA_012032575.1 Anaerolineales bacterium
GGACAGGTTTTGCAGCAAACAGTCAAAGCCAAAACCGGCGTGGAGGCCAATCCGACCCTACCCAATCAAAAATTCGCTGAGTTGATGCGTGGGCGCAACCTGCCGGTTCTTGATCTGCACCCGATCTTTGTGCAAGATTTGCGCACGCGCGGCGAAGCATTATACTGGCCTAAAGACCCCCACTGGACGGTGGCGGGTAACCGTCTGGCGGGTGAGACCATCGCCCACTGGTTGATCGAACAAGGCCTGACGCCGGTGAAAAAGTAACATGCAGTTAACCAAAGTTCAAAAATTTCTGATCGCCCGGCGGCTGGAAGGCAATGTGGTCAACACCGCGCTGCTTATGCTTCTGGCCGCACTGCTGGCGTTGATACCGCTGCCGCTGCTGAGTTTTCCGGCGGCATGGCTGTTTTTGCTGCTGCTGCCGGGCCTGCAAATGGCGCGGGCGCTGGGTTTTTACGCCACCTGGCGCGAAGGCCGCACCTTAATTCTCGGTACCGCTCTTGGTTTGCTGGTCGCGCCGCTGTTTATCTATTGGACCAGCCTGCTTTTTGGTTTTACCCGGCTGCTTGTCTTTATCATTCCGGCGCTGCTGGCCCTGGGATTGGCCTGGCTCAACGATTGGCGACGGCTTGAGCCGCGTCCCGCCCTGCCCCTGGCCTCAAGCCGCCGGCAGTATCTTGTCCTCGGCCTGCTGCTGTTGATGCTGCTGGTTTGCCTGGTTATCCCCTATATCGAAGGGCACACCAGCGCCGGGGTTTACCCGGTCGAAATGGCCGACTGGTTCAAGCATTACGGCGTCTCTTGGTCGCTGCGTCACACCGGCGTGCCGCCCGCCGATGTTTTCTTCTATGGCGACCCTAACCGGGGCAAACTCTCTTATTATTACTTCTTTCATCTGACCACCGCCAGCCTCGATCTGCTGCATGGCGGCGAGTCTGCCATCTACTTTTCGTTTGTGATCCTGACCCTCACCGCCGCCTTCAGTTTTGTCTTGGTTTTTTATTTGCTGGCGCGGCAGGTGTTGGGGGTGGACCGGGCGGCGCTGTGGTCGCTGCTCTTCGTCACCCTCATCGGCGGGCTGGATGTGATCCCGATAATCCCCCACAGCCTCAAGCGCTTCAACAACCTCTTCCCCGATACACCTTTAACTTTCACGGCCCTTCTCTCGTCGCTGGATCACATTGACGCCTGGACCCCGGCCCCAAGCTTGCGGCTCAACCCGCTTTTTGTGCAGTATTTGTGGGTGCCGCAGCACGTCACCGGGCTGCTGGCCTTTTTTTTGGGCCTGTACTGCTTTCGGGAGGTGCGCCAGCGGTCCCGGCTGATGATCGCCGCCCCCCTGATTTTGCTGGCTATTCTGGGCCATAGCGCCTGGATTGCTATGATCGCCTTTATCTGTCTGGCTTTGTATGCACTCATTGATCTGGTCAGAACTTCCGGCGTTTTTTCCCCTCTCTCCCCAGGGGAGAGGGTCAGGGAGAGGGGCCGTTTTACGGCTTTTGGGCGGCTACGCCCTGGTTGCCCTGGAACTGCTCCTCATCAGCCTGCCGCTGCTGCGCGAAATGACCGGCCCGCATGCGCCCAAAAGCGGCCTGGCTTTTGAAGTCCCCCTGACCGGCAGTTGGCTGCCCTTGACCCCGTTCAAAACCTATTTTGGCAGCAGCCTTGCCACCCGCCTGCTTGATTTGCCGGTTCATTATTTTTTGAAATGGGCGCTGTCCTTGTCTGTGGGCTGGCCGGGCTGTGGCTTTTCCGGCAGCGGCGCGATGAGCCTTTACTGCCCTTTTTCGGGCTGGCCGTTCTGGTTGGGTTTGGGGTGATTTCTTCGGTTGCCTCCGGTCGTTCCTGGGTCAGCCTGGGTTTCACTTTGAATAATGACCTGGGCATGCGGGCGATCATGCCGGCGCAGGCCACCCTGGCCCTATTTGCCGGGTATTTTGTTGCCAGCCTGTCAACCCTGGCCCTGGCTCGCGGCTTGAAAATTTTGCTAAATACGCTCATCGGTGCGATGATGGTGTTGGGCGTTTTGGCGGTGGTCTGGGAGGTGTGGGCCATGGGCGGGGCCAAATACCTCAAGCCGCCCCGGCTCGACCTGCCGACGTACCAGGCTCTTCAGGCCATACCTACCGTCACCGAACCGCTGGCAGTGGTCAAACATCGCACCCACGATAACGTCTCGGCCTATCAACTGATGTTTGCCGACCGTTCCCCCGGCTTCTTCACCGTCGAGGCGGCAGTGTTCCACCCCGATTTGACCCAGGTGATTTATCAATTCGGCCTGAGCCGCTTTGCCTTTCTCAACCGTCTGCCGCTGTGGAGTTATCAACTGTTCCGGGAAATGTACGCCGATTATGTTTATGTCGGGCCGAATGATCGCGGGGCAGACCTCTATCCTGATAAATTCGACAACCCGACCTATTATGAAAACGTCTACCGTCAGGGCAACATTGCCATCTATAAAGTGCGCGATTTACCCCTCAACCAGCGCCAGGCCAGATTTGCCCCGGCGGGGATTGAATTTATGGGCCACATCATTGACCAGTCGCCCATTTATCCCCTGGGTTTTCAGACCGATGCGCCTACAGCTTTGGTAACGGCCTGGCGGCTGGAGCAGCCGGTCACACAGGATTACACGGTCTACATTCACTTTATTGACCCATCCGGCCATGTGGTAGCCCAGGCCGACCACCAACTCTGGACCTGGGCTGGCGAGGGGGAAGGTCCCACCTCCGGCTGGGCAGCAGGCCGGATTTATCTGGATATTATTCCACTTCCCTCCGAGATGCTGGCGGCGTCAACCCCGTTGCAAATTGGTATCGGCTTGTGGGTGCCGGAAACCGGCGAGTACCAGCAGGTTGAGCCGGTAGATTTGACCCTCGACGCCGGTCAGCGCCTCATCATCGGAACCATCGAGCCATAATGTCATCCGCCGGAAGAAAAATTCTCCCTCTGCTGGTCATTTTCACCCTCACAGTCTATCAACTGGCGCGGGTTGTGGCTTTTGTCAACGTCTACGGCGGCATTGAGCATGATAGCGCCTGGTCTTTAGGGGCGGCCCGTTCACTGGCCGAGCGCGGGACCTACACCAGCATGATCAGCACCATCGTGGACCCGACCGTGTCCGGCGGGATCAATGTGGACGGCAAATTTGATATTCAGGATGAGGCAGGCCGTATCTGGTTTCGTACCTCTACCAGTGTCGGCCCGGCCAGTATCCTGCCCAATGCCCTGGTGCTGAGATTGTTCGGGGTCAACTTCTGGACTCTGCGGGCCGGGCCGCTGTTGATTTACACCTTTTTCTTGCTGGCGGCGGCTTACATTTTGTATCGGTTGGCCGGTCTGGCAGCGATTGGGTTGTTCCACGCTTACCTTTTTTTCTACCCTCATCTGTCCATTTTCCTCAGTTATGAAGCGCTGGGCGAGATGCCCGGTTTGTTTTATCTGACATGCGCCCTGGTTGTTTTTGCCGGGGCTGTTTCGGCCGGCAGCGCCGCCCGCTCTATTTTTTTTGTGTGGGACTGCTGGCCGGCCTGGCGGCGACATCCAAAGCCTTGACCCTGCTCTCGGTGGCCGGGATATTGATGTGGGCCGGGTATCTGTGGTGGTTCGAGGCAAAAAAAGTTCGTTTCGGCGAGCTGGTCTGGTTGGCCTCGGCCTCATTGTGCCGTTGACGCTGTGGGAATTGGCCCAGCTTGTTATCCTGACCCGGCTGACCAGCTTTGCCCTGTATCTGCGCCATGCTCAACAGCGCTGGTTTGGCTTTCTCGACGAGGGCAGCGGCCTGCGCGACCAGAGCTACTCCGGCTCCGAATTTGTGTGGCGCAAGCTGCTGCTGTTGAATGAAATTGCCCTGCCCCAGTTTGGCTTGACCGCTCTGCTGGTCGGCGGGCTGCTCATTGGCGGGGGAATTTTTCTATGGCTGAATCGGGATGACCAAAAGCGTGCTCTGTTCGGCCCCATCTGGCTGGGCTGGCTGGCCAATACGGTCTGGTTTGTGGGCCTGGGCAAAACCGGCTGGATGCGTCACTACTGGTTTGGATTGATGCTGGCGGTGCTGCTGCTCTGCGCACTGCCGCTGGTGCTGATTTCTCTGGGCTGGTTGAAAACCAACCCGCCGGATTATCGCTCATTGGGGCCGGCGGCTCGCCGGGCTGCGGGGGTGGTTGGGATTGTCTGGCTGGTGTTGGCGGGGTGGGGATTTGTCCGGCAGCCGCATGTGGGGGGTGTTTTTTTACCGGCAGAGATTGTGCCCTATTGGCAGGAGCGTCAGGCTAACTATTTTTTGCCGGGTCGACGGGGCTGCCCTGGTGATCTCATCCCTCGCGCCGACCAGACGCCAATGGATTGACTACCGTCAACCAGATGCCGGTTGACGT
>JAAUSP010000641.1 GCA_012032575.1 Anaerolineales bacterium
CGACGCAGGATATTAGCCTGACGCAGTGCGGTGGTGTTGGCCCAGGCGGTGTGGACATCATAAGCAAAGACCAGCAGTGGGCGGTCGGGGGCTGATGGCGTCGAGATGGTGGCGGGTCAACGGCTGCCGGCCCGGCGCGATGTCGTACTTTAACCCGTGCCCGACCAGCCAGGGCGCGTCGGGCTGCGCGGCGGCAAAGCGGTTCACGGCGGCGGCCAGGCTCTCCAGCGACGCGACCCCCTGTAGTTGTATCCCGGCCAGTTCGATAGACCCCATGAGCAGGTGAAAGTGGCTGTCAATAAAGCCGGGCAGCAGCGTGCAGCCCTGGCCGTCAATCACGCGGGTGCGGGGACCACGCCAGGCGGCAGCCTCGGCAGCGCTGCCGACAAAGGCAATCCGCTGTCCCCGCACGGCGACAGCTTCGGCCCAGGGCTGGACAGGATCAACGGTATAAACTCGGGCGTGGGTAATGATGAGATCGGCGGGTTGGGACATTGGGGCGGACTCCTTTGAAGATAGCTCGCCGGAATCAAACAGCTTAAGCTGTTTGATTCCATTTTCATCGTTGGTCACATGCTCAGGTTCGAGAACACTTTTCAGGCGAATGATGGGCAAGTATAGTCTCAATCGGTTTTTCTGGCTAACCCTATCCCTCTTGAAGTGATGGGGCGGGACGGAGTCCAAAGCTTGCTTTGGGGAGTCCAAACCTTGCTTTGGAAAAACCAAGGTTTGGACTCCAATTGTTGCTTCCCCTGAGTCATTGAAGGGAATCTCTTTGAACTGCGTAAAATTGGTGCTTGTCAATCGGGGCAGATTGTGCTATAGTGAATAGGAACAAATGTTCTAAACAATCAGGGAGCAGCATTATGGCTAAAGATTCACCCATTATCGTTCGATCTCATACCCAGGAGCGGGAGTGGCTGCTGCGGCTGGGCGAGGGCAATATCGTCGCCGGGGTACGGCAGTTGCTGCGTGAGGCCGAGGGGAAGAAAGAAGCGGCGGGCAAAAAAGGCAAGCAGGCCAAGTAGACAAGTCTAACCTGTCAATTTCCTGAACGAGCCAGTAAAGCCATACTTCCAGGGTGGCATCCCTGGCCTGGAAGCCGTAATCCTTAAAGTCTATAATGATGTGGCCCATTGTTGGGTCGCTTTTTGGCTGTAAGCGATGGTCAGTTACTGCCAACTTTGCACCTCATTATTCAGCAGTGGGGGTGTCCCCGGAGCGGCTTTTACCCATTAGAGATAGCGCACCTCCCCCTGTACCGCTGGCGACCCATTCTTCTTCTCCACCCGGTAAGGCAGATCGCCCAGTAAAAACTGCTCGCGAATAAAGCGCTGCACCGGCTGGCGGGGATTGTGGCAATCCAGCGGCAGCGCCCGGTCCCGCCCGTCATACAACGTACACTCGCCAATCGAGGCGGTGGCCAGCGGGCCAAGCATCTGGCTGAGATAGGTGGGCAAGCCGACCATGGTAATATATTCATTTCTCAGTTTATCGAGGGCGCGGATCAGGGGATGATCCAGGGAAAACCCGGCCATGAGGCAATGACTTCTGGTTTTCAGGAGGTCTCTGATTTGGCTGGCGGTTAGTTTTGAGGACATGGTAGCTCCTTAAGGAATGATGTAAGGCAGAAACAATTACCTTCATTTGTGCAAATTTAAAGAACAGGTTCCTTTTTACACCGACATGTGTAGATGTATTTCAGAATACACATCTAAGATAACGAAGCGTTTTGTCCATGTGTTACGCGCTTCAGACCCCAAGATGTCGCTTTTTGACACCTTTTTAATGTGTGTTATAGTAGAAACCATCTCATCCACTTACTGTAAAGGAGTGGAGATTGGAGATTGGAGATTGAATTAATCTCCAATCTCTAATCTCTGATCCCCCTTTTTTCAGAAATAGGATAATAACTATGCCCTCAGAACCCAACTACAAAGCCGAGTTGGTCGGCGTCTTTGGTCACCCGGTGGCCGAAAATCCCACCATTGTTATGCAGGAAGCCGCCTTTCAAGCCCTGGGCTTGAACTGGCGCTACCTGACCATCGAAGTCTATCCCGCTGATCTGGCTGATGCCTTCAAAGGCTTGCGAGCCATGAACTTCCAGGGCATTAACCTGACCATTCCCCACAAAGTCGAGGTGCTGAAATACCTGGATGCGGTGGCGGCGGATGCTCAACTGATGGGCGCGGTCAACACCGTGCGCCGGGAAGGCGGGCGGCTCATCGGCGAGAACACCGACGGCAAGGGCTTTTTGCGCTCGCTGCGGGAGGATGCCGGGCTTGACCCGCAGGGCAAAAAGGTGGTTATCCTGGGCGCGGGCGGCGCAGCGCGGGCCATCACCGTCGAACTGGCCCTGGCCGGGGCCGCTCACCTGACCATTGTCAACCGCTCCATGCTGCGCGGCCACGATCTGGCCGGCCTGCTCAACGAAATGACCCCTACCCAGGCCGAGTTCACACCCTGGGATCAACCTTACGCCGTTCCACCGGAGACCGATATTCTGGTCAATGCCACCTCAATTGGCCTCTTCCCCCACGTCACCGCCAAACCCGACCTGGTTTATGACAGCATCAGCCCCCGCCTGACCGTCTGCGACGTGATTCCCAACCCGCCCCAGACTCCATTTTTGCAGGAAGCCGCCGCCCGCGGGGCCAAAACCCTCGACGGGCTGGGCATGTTGGTCTACCAGGGTGCGATTGGCTTCAAAATGTGGACCGGCCTGGATGCCCCCGTCGCCGTTATGCGCCAGGCGTTAGCCCGGGCTTTCAATAAAGGCTGAGGCTAAGGCTGAGGCTGAGCCTCTTTCACTTAGCCTTAGCCTCAGCCTTAGCCTCTATTCTTACATAAAAGGATCAACCCATGTCAACTCAAACTCAACAAATCAATCAAGCCCTTGACGCCGGCCAGGGTATTCTGCGGTTAGCTCCCACCTGGGTCCCCCGCTCGTTCTGTATCCCCGGCAAGCGCATCAAGCTGCACCCCGATGATTATTACGCCTTTGGGGCCAACCGGGGCGGCATTGACGAGCGCTGGTTCAGTTCGACCACCAGGGCCGACAACGGCCCTCTGACCACCCCCGACGAGGGGCTGAGCTATGTGGTCAGCGGCAGCGAGGACAAGCCGGACAAGTTTCTGTTCAAGGATGCCGTGGCCGAGTTAGGGGCCAAACTCCTGGGCGACCGCCTGTGGAACCAGTACGGAGCCTGGCCCATGTACTCTAAGTTTTTCGACAACCAGGGCGCGCTGCCCCACCACCTGCACCAGATGGAGCAGCACGCCAAACTGGTCGGCATGCAGCCCAAGCCCGAAGCCTACTTCTTCCCGCCCCAGATGAACAATCATGGCGGCAACTTTCCCTACACCTTCTTCGGCTTTGAGCCGGGCACAACCCAGGACCAGGTGCGCCACTGCCTGGAAATCTGGAACCAGGGTGACAACCACATCCTCGATCTGTCGCGGGCTTATCGCCTGGAACCGGGCACCGGCTGGTATGTTCCCGCCGGACTGCTGCACGCGCCGGGCAGCATGTGTACCTATGAACCGCAGTGGGCCAGCGATATCTTTGCCATGTACCAATCACTGGTCAACGATGTGCCGATTGACTGGTCGCTGCTGGTCAAGAGTGTGCCGGCGGATAAACAGCACGATTTGGACTTTATCATCGGCATGCTCGATTGGGAAGCCAACGTGGTCCCCGACGTGAAAGAGTGCTATTTCCGCCCGCCTGTGCCGGTCAAGCCGGTCGAAGAGATGACCGCCGCTGGCTATCGCGAAACCTGGATTACCTACGGCAACGAATATGTGGCCGCCAAAGAGCTGACCGTTTTGCCCGGTCGCACCGTTACCATCAGCGATTCCGGCCCGTATGGTTTTATTACAGTGCAGGGCCACGGCAGCCTCGGCTCCTGGCCGGTTGAAACGCCCACCCTCATCCGCTTTGGTCAGCTTACTCAGGACGAGTATTTCGTCTCGGCGGACGCAGCCGCAGCCGGGGTCAAAATCCATAACCCCAGCCTTACTGAGCCGCTGGTGATGCTCAAGCACTTCGGCCCTACCCCCGAAGCGCCGCAAAAAAGCTGACCCGCAAAATGACCAATCCAACTTCTGTCCCCCCCACGAAGACCGGGCTGTCGTGGCCGGTGATTGTCTTGGCGCTGCTGCTGGTCGCTGCCCTGGCCGCCCTGGCTTACACCTGGACCCAGGCGCAGCAGGCAACCCAACAGGCGGCGCAACAAATAGGTCTGGCCCAGGCGACGGCAACAGCCGCCTCCCCTGGCCCAGGCCGAACAGTCCCAGGCCACCGCCGCCGCCCTTCAACAGGCGGCGGCAGATCAACTGGCCGCCGCTCAATCCACCGCCGTCGCGGCTCAG
>JAAUSP010000642.1 GCA_012032575.1 Anaerolineales bacterium
GGCTTGACCTTCGCTGCCAGCGGGGCGGCACCTGGCGGCTGGTGCAGGGCGGCGCGCAGGGCGGCCGCCTCATCGGGCAGACCCGGTACAAAGCGGGCGGCCACAAGATCGGTCGCGTCGGGGAGTTCAACGGTCAGGCCGGTTTGGCCATAAGCCAGTTCAACTCGCATGGCGTTCCTCCTAAATTAGGGTTCGGGTTGAGCAATTACCTTGAACCATCGCTCAAACGCTCCCTTGGCCGATTTATTCTGATACCCCAACGATTTCCGGGATTTATCAGGCTAACGCCTGAGTTTAGGCGCTTGCGGGTTAGCAAAGTCACCTACAACCACCGAAATGATTGTGGCCAAGACCACTATCAAATTAAGCCAAGATTAGCAATTCGCCACCAACGATTTGTTAGGCTGTACCCCGCCGACTGCTATGGCCGTTTGGCAAAACAACCCCCTGCATATGGTTGATGGGTTGTTAAGCCGCTTGCAGTCGTTCTACTTTAAAGTCTTGTTGACTTTGTCTCACCAGCCACAAATCATACTGCACTTGCTGGTTGAGCCAGCTTTCAGCCGAAGTATCAAAGGCCATTGAAAGTCGAATTGCCATTTCTGGACTAATTCCCGCTTGCCCATTCACAATAGCCGACAGTGTTTTGCGACTCACGCCCAACGCTTCTGCGGCTCTCGTCACTGTCAACCCCAACGGTTCTAAACATAGCTCCTTAATTATTTCCCCAGGATGGGGAGGGTTAAACATTTCCATCAATTTATTTCCCTCAATGGTAATCCTCATAATTAACCGCTATCGCATCTGTCTGATCAAATTTGAATGTCACCCGCCAATTACCACTCACTCGAACAGACCAAGTGTCTTGTCTATCCCCTTTCAACTCGTGCAAATAGAGACCGGGCAAATTCATATCACGGGAACTTGTTGAAGCGTTCAGTCTACCCAAAATAAGTTGCAGTTTTTTTGCATGATCAGCTTGAATGCCTACTTTGGAGCCGGTTAAGAAGAACTTTTCCAAACCTTTATGCTTGAAATCTTTGATCATAACAATATTGTAACCTGTTACGTTGCAGGTTACAAATCACAAATATCTTTGATCTTGAAGTGATACATTTTGTAGAGGGTGTGTTTTTAACAGCCTAACGCCTCACGATTCAGCCGTTGCGGGTGGGCGAGACAACTTTCATTATACACCAACTTTGCCAGCAAGAAATGGTTAAAAAAAGGGGCAAGGTTCAAATGTCCGTAAATTTAGATTGACACTTTTTACCACAGAGACACAGAGTTTTTTAATTATTTTCCTCTGTGTCTCTGCGCCTCTGTGGTAAATTTCTGGCTCCAATTTCCGAAAGTGTCAATCTAACTTGAGCCACGCCAAAAAAGGCCAGGGTAGCAAGTCGGCTACAGCGAATGGGTGCGATCCGCCGCAGGGACCCGAAACCGGTCTTGACCGGGGGATGGCGGCAAAGAACGCATGTTGTTCTTTGACAATGTCAGTTTGTGGCAGTGGCCCGAATACTCAGGAACAGAGTGACGGTACGCTTCGTTGTGTCACCTCCGGCCGCAGGTGAAGCAGCGGCGGGGTCAACGATGGCCCCGCCGACTGTAACTTAGCCCCCATAATCCTGGCGGATCATTTTAACAGAAAGCAATCCTCTTTTGAAGACTGCTTAGGAGGCCGCTTTTATATTTGCAAAGACTTTTCCTCTAACAAACTCAACAAGAATTATAAAAAATTTCTTAAAGACATCAACCACGTGAAAGCAAAACTCTCGATTAAGCAGAATTTTGTCATCATCCAAAGATAAATAAGGGGATGTGTAAATATAATCTTCGAGATCGTTTCTGTGACGTGTCTTTTTATCTAATACTCCTGAATCGTGAACAATACAGTTACGAAGTATAGTAAAATTTTTAATTTCTAGCCATACAAGATTATCTTCGGGTGACATATCAAAGTTGAGTGTCTCTTTAAAGTAATCTACAGCAAGTTCAAGAGTATTTTTAGGGCCGCTATTTTCTCTTGACTTACTCTTTTTTCTTGACTTACGCTTATAAGAATCAAAGGTGATCGCCCCGCTATTTAGCAACTTGCTAAATGCTTGAACCCTTGGAACTAACTCAACTTCGAAATGACTGTACAAACTGACAAAAGCAGATTTCCGAAATGTGTTAGCATACAATTCGGTCATTTCCTGGTAAAAGAAACCATAATCTACTTCTTTAGGTGGTATTTCCATTTTTAGAGAGACAACAAATTTTTCAGCTCCCATTTCTTCGGCCACAGCATTTAAGAGTTTGTCCAGTTTAGCTGACTCATTATCCAAAAAATCTTCCATCCCTTGTAAGTATTTTCTAAAAATTAAAAGATCAAAGTCAGCTAAATTACCCTGTTGATAAGCTTCAAACAGTTTTAGATAATCGTTATCAATAACAAGATGTTCATCCATAGAATAATACCTATTTGTGTAAAAGTAACGCACTCAATAATCTGCGGCCTAACGCCCGTGGTTCAGCCGATTGCGAGTGGGCGGGGCAAATTACATTATACGCCAACCGGTGGTTAGCTTGCGCTTTGGCCCAAGACGCAATTTGGCAATCAAGCTTTAATCGTTCGTATCGTTGTACTTGATGAAGATTTTAACTTTTCTGAGTTCGCATGTTGCCTAATCTTTTGCCATTCTATCATGAGTTCGTGGTTGCCGCAATGGTTAAAAGAAAAGCCACTGGTACGATAAGAGATCATTTTTGTCGTGCCGTACCAGGTCGCTAAATCGCTATAGGGTAGACAAGACGAAGAATAAGTTGTATTATAGTAAAAATCCAGATCGAAAGGTTTCATATGAAGAACTTTGATACTCGAGTTTATAGTATCGCCGACTTAGTAGAATGGAGCAATAACGATCTCCTGAATCTATCTCCTGATTTTCAACGCCGTACTGTTTGGTCAGAAAAAGCTAAATCATACCTCATTGATACACTAATTCGTGGCAAACCGATACCGAAGATCCTTATCACGCAGGAACTCAGAGGTTCCCGCAATGTACGCGTGGTTGTAGATGGGCAGCAACGAATTCGTGCAATCTTGGGTTTCATCAATAATGACTTCAAAATATCACGTGCTCATAGTAAAGAGTATGCTGGTCTGACTTTTAACCTATTACCCCCAGAAGTTCAAAACGACTTGCTAAAGTACGAGCTAGGGGTAGATCTTCTATTTGATTTATCATACGAAGATATACTTGACATTTTTACACGCATCAATGCTTACACTGTTTCCCTTAACTCGCAGGAGAAGTTTAACGCTAAATATCTGGGATATTTTAAGCAAATAGTTTACAAGTACGGATTCAGGTACGTAAGTTATTTTATTGAGGCAGGCGTCCTTACCAAAGCCGCCGTGACTCGGATGGCTGAAGCTGAACTCTCGGCAGATTTGTTTACGGCTCTTGTTGATGGCGTCCAGACAAATAAAAATGTAGAACAATATTATAGGAAATATGAGGACGATCTTGCTGATCTTGAGATGATGGGGGAAAGATTTGACGAAATCATGTCATATATTGGCGCAATCTATTCCCCTGAAGACCTCAGCAACACAAACTGGTCTCGAATTCAGCTCTTTTACACTTTATTTACATCTTTAGGGCATCTTTTATATAGCCTTAACAGACTTGATCCTAAACTTCGTGTTCATATTGATAAGAATTCTGTAGGTAAAATTCGTGTAAAACTTGATGAGATAAGCTCAAGATTCGATCAAGTTGCTGCTAATCTTGATGATCCAACCTCACCTAGCGATTATAGAGCCTTTATTGAAAGGTCAAGACGTGGTACTACAGATACCGGCGCTAGGATAGCTAGATCAAACTTTGTGTGTGCTAAATTAGTGGAAGCTCTATCGTAATGACCCCTACTACTCTAAAGTTAATAGACCTCCTACGCGATTTTCACGACGAGCTTGATAACTTAATTAAGTTCGATGAAGAAAATCAAAAGAACTTTTCTTCTAGTGTAGGAAGCAGTGTTGCAATCCTACGTAAACGACAGCTTCATATGCTGACTGAATTCATCTTTTTCTCCGCATACCGAGCGTATGAAAGTTTCTTGCGGGATGTGTTTCTACTATATTGTATGGAGGAGAAACCGAAATCGGGGGTCGTTGTTACATCCTATCTTAAACCAAGAGATGTTCAACATGCTGAAGAACTAATTAAATCATCTATGGCCTTCCTGGATGGTGGTATATTGAAAATTGTGTAAAAAAGTGGGAGCCGGTATCCTAAAAGGTTGCGACACCTAAATAAGAAAGGATACCAGGACTCCCAACATGGAGAATAATCAAGAGCAAATAATTAGTCAAAAA
>JAAUSP010000643.1 GCA_012032575.1 Anaerolineales bacterium
ACCCGCTTCCCGGGGGAAATCACAATTTCTATTTCTTCTGCAAGAAATAAGAACCGTTTAACACTACCAAACGGGCCGCGAACCCCTTGAGATAAAACGTCCCAGGCGGCAGCCGACTCTAGTTCTGTTCTAGCCAATCCAAATCCCACATGCTAGGAATACGACCAACATCTTTATAGTCTGTGAGGATTTATGATCAAAATTTACGGAGTCCCGCGTTCGAGCGCCGGCCGTTGTTATCTGATGCTTGAAGAACTCGGCTTGCCTTACGAGACAGTTCCACTCGACATGCGCAACAAAGAACACAAATCGGAGGCTTTCCTAAAAATCAATCCAAACGGGAAAGTGCCCGCTCTGATCGATGGTGATTTCATCATTTGGGAATCGGTTGCAATTAATCACTATCTGGCTGAAAAGCACCGCCCCGAGTTACTGGGCAAAACGGTCGCCGACCGGGCTCGCCAAATCCAGTGGAGCATCTGGTCCATGACCGACCTGCAACCGCCGCTCGTGGATTTGATTATTCAGTTTATTTTCACCCCGGAAGAAAAGCGCAATCTACATTTGATCGAAAAGGCGCGCGAAAAAGTGCCGCCCATGCTAGCCATTTTAGATAGTGCGCTGGCCGGCAAGACCTATATTCTAGGTTCAGACATCAGCGTCGCGGATTTCAATTTGGCATCGGTGGTGAATATCGCTTCGTCTTTCGAATTCGATTTCTCGCCCTACAAGGACATGAGCGCTTGGCTGGCCAGAATCAAAGATCGCCCCAGCTTTAAGAAAGTCGCGCAGTTACGCGCTTAGGAGTGGCCCGCTTTCCTGCGGGCAGGTACTGGCCACATTTTCCGCAGGAAAGCGTGGCCAGTTTAAGTCCCTTTCACGACCGGAGCCATCAGGGTCATACGGCCTTCTTGAGAATTTCATTAATCAACGACTGATATTTTACGCCCTTTTTCTTCGCCTTGGCTTTGAGTTTTTCTAAAACCTCTCGGTCAAGGCGAATATGAATATCCTTTCGTGGTGCTGACCCAATTAACGGGCGCCAACCCGCCGGGCCTTTTTTAATAGAGCAGGCGTCAACTCGGGGATATCCGAGAAATCAATATCTTCATCTTTTGGCTGGTGCCGCTTCGACATAAGCTTTCCTTTCAATCTTGCTTGCAGGTCGGCCGCTGATAATTCGATAAATTTCTTTTTCATGATTTTTTGAACTCCTATATGTAAACACTACCGTCAAAACACGCTGAGTATCTGACGTCCCAATCAGGATCAGTCGCGACTCGGCCAGCGAATGTTCCGTGACCGACCAGAAGGTCAGGCCGGGGATCACCTCGGCGGCATGGCATGGCAGCACCTTGCCCGACGGCGTGACATTGAGCGAGCGGCGGCCCCAGCCGCCCATGCAGGGCTTGGGCCGCTTGGCCCAGTAGTCCGGGATGACATAGTCGATGGCGAGCCTGCCGCGCAGTTCGCGGCGCGACCGCTCGACGATCGCGGTCGCGGCCTCCAGCTGCTCGCGGGTCGGCATCAAGGCCGCACGATTGAGCAGCGCCCAGCCATAATACTGGACGTGAGCGACCTCGAGGCGATGCGCGCCCAGATCAACGGCCAGAGCGACCATGGCCGCCAGCTGGTCCAGGTTCTGCCGGTGGACCACCGCGTTGACCGTCAGCGGCAGCCCGGCCAGGTGGTTGATACCGCCGCTTTCACCCTGACCGCCACCCTCGACACACCCGGCCAGCTCACCCCCGACCCCGCCAGCGACCGGCTCTACCTGACCCCGCCCTGCCAGTGCCGCACCGAGCAGTGCAACACCCTCATCCTCAGTGCCCAGACGCTGACCGGCACCGATACCCTCTTTCCGCCGCAAGACCCGCTGATTGCCCCGTGTGTCATCGAAACAACCCTCGACCCGCAAAACCAACTTCTCTACGCACTCATTTACAACGGTGTGGCCGGTTCCAACAGCGGCAATACTTTCTCCGCTTTCGATGTGTCCGGCCCACCGCAGCCGGTCTACGAAGCCGGTCAAATTAGCTACTATGGCCGCTTCGCCCTTGACCCCGAGCAGCAACGGGTCTTTATCTCGCGCGGCCGGCTTGACCGCTCCTTCATCGAGCGCTTTGAACTGCAAGGTCAAACCCTCACCCAAACTCTGGAACTGGCCGGGGCCGCCGGCCTGTTGTTTTACGACCCGCCCCGTGACCGGCTCTACACCGTCAACGGCCCGGCGCTGCAAGTTTTTGACGGCGACCTGACCCTCCTCAGCGAAATCGCTTTGCCCGGCGCTTTTACGCCCCTCACCTTCGACTCCGCAGCCCAGCGTCTCTATCTGAGCGACAGCAATGCCAACCTGTTGATTGTCGAGACCAGCGGCGGTCAGCTTGACCCGCCGCCCTCGGCGGTCTTTAGTCCGCAGCCGGCCTCCTCCCAACTCTTCTCCACGCCCGCCGGCGACTATTTCCGTCTGGACAATGGGCGGCTGTATCATGCCCAGGGTCAAAGCTGGACCCTGCTTGGCCGGGGTTTGCCTGACCGTTCCATCAGTGCTTTCGCCGTCTCGCCCAATTATCAAACTGACCGCACCTTGCTGGTCGGCCTGTCGGCGCAAGGGCGCAACGGGGGGCTATTCCGCTCCAGCGACGGTGGCGATACCTGGCAGCCGAGCACACGCGGCCTGACCGACCTGGAAATCAGCCAGATTGTCTTCTCCGCCCACCTTTGCCCAGGACCGGACCATTTTCCTGACAACGCCCTATCGCGGCCTTTTCCGCTCCACCGACGGCGGTGATACCTGGCTGGCTCTGGCCGGAAGCTACACCACCGACCCCACCGAAGCCCAACTCTCCGACCTGGCCGTGTCGCCCACTTTTGCCCAGGACAAACTGGTGCTCATCAGCGGGCGCACCCTGCTGCGCTCCACCGATGGCGGCGACACCTGGACCGATACCGGCCTGCCGCCCGGTCAAATTGCCTTTTCACCCAACTTTGCCCGCGACAAGCTGGTTTTGAGCGCTGGTCGCTGGCGCAGCACTGATGGCGGCGAGACCTGGCAGCCGGCCGCCGCCGGGCTGGAACCCAACAGCGGCGTCCGCGACCTGTTCTTTTCGCCCACCTTCGCCGCCGACCAGACTGTTTTTGTCCTGCTGTCTCAGGCGTTTGACCAGCCGCTCAAACTGCAGCGCTCGATTGACGCCGGACGCACCTGGCAGTCGTTGTTGGGTGGGCTGCCGGCCAATTTTGAGCTGGTTGCGGCCACCATCCTCCCCGGTGGCGAGTTGTACCTGACCGACCAGGCCGGCCCGCAGCCCCTTGTGGTTCAGCCTCAAGCGTTAACCTGGGGCCGCCCCAGCCTCGACCTGAGCCAGCTTGACCTGCAAGCCCTGGCCGCCACGCCCGATGGCCTGCTTTTGTCGCCAACAGCACCGCCGGAGTGCTCACATCCACGGATGGCGGGCGCACCTGGCAGGACACCAACTTTCCCGCCCGCGCCGACGAAACCAGGATGGCGCAATTAGCCCTGGCTGACAACAGTGCTCTCTTTGCCGCCACCGGAACGATTATCGAACGGAGCACCGATGGGGGTCAAACCTGGACCTATCTGGCTAAACTACCCGCCGGTTTTGAGGTCACAGCGCTGGCCGTTTCGCCCAATTTTGCCTCGGCGGGGGTGGTGTTGGCCGGGGGAAATTACGCCAGCCGGCAGATTTTGCGCTCGGCGGATGGGGGACAAACCTGGCAGGTGGCCTACGACGGCTCAAGCGTAGAGGGAGCTTCGGACATTGGGGCGATTGCTTTTTCGCCCAACTTTGCCAGCGACAAAACCGCCTACGCCTGGCTGCAATACGGCGGACTGCTCCGCTCGACCGACGGCGGCCAGAGCTGGACGCTGGTCCCCAGTGATAAAAGCAACGCCGTCGCCCAAACCCTGGCTGTCTCCAAAGAGGGCCGGCTTTATTTGGGTGCGCTCTACGGCGGATTGTATGTTTCGGCTGATAGCGGGCAAAACTGGCTGGATTTAAGCGCCGCCATCGGCGGGGACCGTACCTGGAGCAGTGCTATCGCTTTTGGCCCAAACAACAGCCTTTTCCTGGGCACCGATATCGGCGTCTATCGCAGCCCCGACGGCGGCCAGACCTGGAGCGCCGCCAACACCGGCCTGCCCCTCGACCCGGATTTGGGCACACCCCAGGGAGTTCGCGCCCTGGCCTTCAGCGGTGAGCGTCTGTACGCCGCCTTAACCAAAGGCGGGATATTTGTATCAGAAGACCAGGGCCAATCCTGGCGCAGCGCCCCTGGCTGATTGACCGATTCGCATATCGGCCAGTTGAGGCATAAGAGTGATGCGTGATGCGTGAT
>JAAUSP010000644.1 GCA_012032575.1 Anaerolineales bacterium
TTTCCGAGAACACTCGGAGAGTTGGATAGAACGATTCGAATATGCCGAGGCGGACCGCAGTTGTTGATGCAGGCATTTTTGCAGCGCATTATCAACGGGGGTGGACGAGTAGAGCGAGAATATGGCCTGGGGCGAGGCCGAACAGATTTACTCATCATCTGGCCCTATCCCGGTGGACAGCAACGGGTGGTGATTGAGTTGAAAATCCGGCGCGGCCCGCTGGAGCAGACAATCGCGCAGGGACTAGAGCAAACCTGGACTTATCTGGATCGAGTGGGCGCAGAAGAGGGGCATTTGGTCATCTTCGACCGGGATAAAAAACGGAGTTGGGAGGAGAAGATTTTCAGCCGCGAGGAGACATATCGGGATACAACCATCAAGGTTTGGGGGATGTAATAAGCTCTCATCTGAATAAGAGAAGCGCTCACTGACGGGCGCTTTTTTGTTGAAGTGAGCCTTACGGTTACACCAGCGAATGGTAGGGGGGGTACATTAACTTGGTGCACCTGCGGGCGAGGTGGTACTTGGCCGAAACGGGCACTTTTTTGAGCCGGGATCCATGGGAGGGGGCTGATCTATGGCCACAAACAATGAATGGTTGGAGCTATGTCACCGGAAACCCGGTTAATTTGACTGACGCCAGTGGCATGTATCCACCCCTGTCATGCACCTCAGATAATCCCTTCGATCCAGTCTGTTATGACCCCTTTTTGTTACCTGGCCCCAAGGTAACCCACGGGGTCAGTAACCAAAGGAAAAATTCTGATACATTACCACCTTCACCTAAATTGGGGTGGAGAGGGCCTATCAATACTTGTATGTCAGACGATTTTTTCCAAGCTCCTGGATATGCAGAAGGGGTCGCCACGAGTGGATCTTTGGGCTTAATTGTAGCCTATGTTAAGGGTGAAGAAGTGGTTTACGATTTTGCCACTATGGAACGTGGAGTGTTTCAATACAGAGATATGCCCTTAACAGACCCTGACCTGGTTCCTTATACCCCTGGTTTTACAACTGCCGCCTTCGATTATTCCACAATGGTTTATCACCTGGATTTGGAAAGATTTGACAGCAACAGGAATTTAGAAAGAGAATATAGCGGTCCTGCAACAAGCCTTTCCTTTGGAGCCAGTGCCTCAATAAAGCTATCAAAACTGTTACCTCCTTCTCTTTCCGATAAACTAGGGGCGGTTGGTGCAGGGATAGTTAAAAGTTATTCCCCCTCTGTGCAGGGTGTAGGCACTTATCGGACAAATGGGTTAGGGTTTTCACCTATACCAATTGTTGGAGCTTCCTTTTCCCAGGCTGATTATATTTTGAAACCGGGCACTGTGCGGAAACAGTACGGAGCTAAAGGTTACATAGACCGAGAAGATATAAACCAGATTAAAAATGACATTATGAGTGGGGTGGACTCTCCTTGGTCCCAGCCCTGGGGTATCGGTTGGTTATGGCGATACAATGCGGCTGAAGAAGTCGAGAATATTTGGGAAAACATCAGTTCTATTTCTCGTATCGGTTTGGGGTAGTGAATAAATGAGGATATAAATTGTGTTATGAAAAAATCATTCTTGCTTTCACTAATTAGCAGCATGGTACTGTTTGGCTGCCAATCTATAATGCCAATCCCCTCGGAATTATTGCAACCTGGTCCGACAGTTACACCGTCGGGAGGGCCAAAACAAGTTACAACTGCAACCTTACCTTTGAGGTTGAGCGATGGAAATGGTCGGGCATGATGCCGGGCCTTGAGTATCCTCCATTGGTTGTTGTTACTGAAGAGAAGGTGGCGATCATAGCTCAGGATGGCGGAGGTTCAAAAGTTATGACCTTTGACGCTCATACAGGCCATCTTATCTGGCAGAGTGACTATATCAATCACTTACATAATGTAGATGTTTCAGAGGATCATATTTACGTAGGAACCATCCAGTATGTTCAAGCTTTTGAACTGGAAACGGGCCAAGTGTTATGGCAAGGCGCAAAACAACCCCAGAATAAAAAGGGATTTCTTGATGTGTATGCAACTGACGAACAGGTACAGGTTTATGATTTTGATCAGGAACGCCTGTACCTGCTTGACCCTCAAACAGGGGAAACCCTAGAAGAGTTAGACTATCCACAAATTTTCTTTAAGAAAGGAGATACCTACTATTCAGGATGTCGCTATGGCTATAAAACATCCTGTTTAGAGGCAGTAAGCACCATAACTAACAAAATTCTCTGGTCATATCGATTTAAGGGATTGGTCCATCTCTGGCCCATTTTTATAGAAGAAGATCAAATAATGTTAATCAATTCCGGAGGCCAATTGTTTGCTATTGACAACATAACCGGAAGGATAATTTGGCAGTCACAAGGTCTCCATTTTGTTACAGGGCCGGCCAAACAGGACAACCTAATTTATACCATCAGATCTGACGCCATAATCGTTGCTTTCGAGCCGGAAACGGGCGAGGAAGTAGGTACAATTGAAATGACCCCCAATCGGACTATCGAAGATGATAAAGGGAATGTCCTTCATTATGCTATCGCTACTTCTGACAAGTTTGTTGCTGCATATTATGGCAATAGCCAAGAGTTATTTGTGTTTGAGAAGGTTGATAATACCAATGGAAGTGAACACTAGCTTTGTGATTAAGTCATCACTTAAACTATTACCCTCTTGCTGCTAAATATTCGTTGACGAGAATATTCACAAGAACACCTGCTATTTGTGGGGGTTCTTTATTCTGAAAAAGATACCCCTTGACGGTAGAATGACTTTAGAACCAACCCAGGTTCTAAACCATTCTAACCATCAGGAGGCAAAATGTTCCCCGAAATCGAACAATTTAAGAAACACCTGTGGCGGCAAAGTCCTCATACCAGCACCTACCGTCACTACACCAGTGATTTGCGGCTTTTTTTCGCTTGGGTAGATAAGTTGCCCACCGCTATCACCATGGGTGATGTGGATGCCTATATCACCCATTGCCAGGAGCAAGGCCACCCTATCGCTACCATCAACCGGCGCTTGACGGCGCTGCGCTCATTCTACCAATTCCTTGAAAACGAAATTGAGAGTCCACCCGCTAACCCTGTTATTCCCCGGCGACACTTCGTCCACCAGAGGCGTACTCTGCCCCGCGATGTTACCGATGACACGCTCGACCGGCTCTTTGCCGTCATCACCGTACCGCGCGATAAAGCGATTTTTCTACTTATGCTACGCTGCGGGTTGAGAGTAGGCGAAATCCGCCAACTTTCTTTAATTGATCTCGGTCTGCAACCGCCTCCCGGCCAGTTGCCTCGACTGTGGGTAAAAGGAAAGGGCGGCAAGCAGCGGGTGGTTTATCTCTCTCTGCAAGCCCTGACTGCTTTGAATGAGTGGCTTATCGTCCGGCCCAACAGCCCTGACATGGCGGTGTTCCTCAACCGCTTTGGTCATCGCTTAAATGTAACCGGCATCCAAAAACGGTTAGCCCACTATTGTCGCCAGGCCGGAATATGGTTGACCTGCCATCAGTTACGCCACACTTTTGGCCGCCATCTGACCGAGGCGCAAGTGCCCGTGACCACTACTCAACGACTTCTCGGTCACGCTCAATTGCGTACCACCCAAATTTACACCCATCTCTCCAATCGGCAGGCCCAGGCCGAATTTGATGCGGCGATGGTTCAGATCACCGGCTGGTTTGAAGCACAGACCCTAAAGGTCTGCGAGACCTTTAGGGTCTCTCAGCCCGCAGGAGTCTTGCTATGACTCGCAGCACCGGCCAACGCCGCTTTCACTTCAAGCATACCCAACCCACAGACACCACCCTTAAACCTTTCGCTGAGTGGTTGCCCGCCAATCAAAAATTTTTGCCGGCTTCCGCGATTGGCTCAAAGCCGACAACTACAGCGACAGTGCCATCAGCCAATACAGCGTTGCTGTCCGTTTAGCTCTCGGCCTGCTCGACAAATCCTCTTGCGAAATTGACCCCACTGCCGACCTTGACCAGGTGCGAGATTACTTGGCCCGTCATTTCGACAAAGCCTCAACCCTGGCGACTTATCACAAAGGCTTGGCCAAACTGGCTGACTATCTGCGCCAATGCCAGCAACAGTCACCTCCATCACCAGAAATCAACTGGGATAAATATCTCGGCTCCTTCCCACCCTGGCTGGCCAATGACCTCCGCGCCTATGTTCTCCATCGCCGTCGAGCCTGGCTGCCGGAACGATGGCACACCTTGACGCTCGGCCTACTTAATCACCTGACTGGCACATTACGCGGTCTGATTGGCGATATTCCCCTGACCAATTTCGCCGATTTGACTCCAACTCGCTGGTTTGATTACGTAGATTTACGCCTGAACGCTGGT
>JAAUSP010000645.1 GCA_012032575.1 Anaerolineales bacterium
GATTACCAACCGAGGTCCAACTCGCCCGGTTTGCCGAGTACTTTGGTGTACCATTGGCCGAATTGACCGCCCAGGTGATTGCCGACAGAATTATTTTGGAGTATGGGCCTCAAGAGACTACCTTGCAGGCATTGAATATTGTGCGGGAACGGATTGTGCCGTATCGGACGGGAAGTAATGAATGAGTCAACTGGTTTTACGCTAGATAAAGCAAAGTTATTTTTGCAGGATGCCCTTGAAGGCATGAAGAGTTTGCCAGATAAGTCATTTGATTTAGCAATTGCCGATCCCCCTTATGGCGCTTCAACCGAAGCTATTTGGAAATTGGATGATGGTCACTCTCTGCCTGGGTTCGGCGGTGCCTGGAAATTAGCCGGGCATACCTGGGATATGTTAGAAGGTATCGAAAGTTTTGAATTTACTCTACGCTGGTTAAATGAGTTGAAGCGCCTAGTCAAGCCAACCGGCTCTATCTGGCTTCATTCAACATATCATAACTCTGGTATTCTTAATGTTGCCTGCCAAATCCTCGGTTTAGAAATCATTAATGAGGTTATTTGGTTTAAGCGTAATGCTTTTCCTAATCTATCAACCCGCCGTTTGACCGCCAGCCATGAAACAATTTTGTGGGTGCATACAGGCAATGGTAAGCGGGATTATTACTTTAACTACGAAGATGTTAAGGCTGCTGCTTTCGCTGAGGACAGTTTTAAAGAAAGAGGTAAACAACTTCGCACAGTTTGGGATATCCCCAATAATAAGGGAAAAGAAGAACTAAAATATGGCAAACATCCTACTCAGAAACCTGTACGCTTAACTGAGAGAATGTTGCTTATCTCTGCCCGTCGAAGTGGCAATCTGCTAGTGCCATTTTTGGGGTCTGGAACAGAGATTGTGGCCGGGTTACGCTACCAAATGGAATGTATTGGGTTTGAAACTGCAAAAGAATACTTTGACTTAGCCTGCCAGCGTGTCGCTAATGAAGTTCAACGACAAGCAGGCAAGTTGCCGTTGGAATTTGAACATGTTAAAACGTAATATAACTATCGAACCTGTCATCAAGTGGTCTGGCAGCAAAAGGGCCGTGGCTGTTTGGTTAGCGATGCTTTTGCCGGAAACTGAACGTTACTTTGAGCCGTTTGTAGGTAGTGGTGCGATGTTGGCATTTAGACCGAGCCAAACAGCAGTAGCAGGGGACATCATTGCCGAATTGATTGAGTTGTGGCAAGCAATTCGTGATATGCCCGAAGTAACAGCCAATGAGTACGAAGCCCGTTGGCATCGTTTGCAAACAGAAGGGTACACCGCTTATTATGCCATTCGTGACACATTTAATGCTACTCGTAATCCCCATGATCTTTTGTTTCTAAGCCGCACTTGCGTCAATGGTCTCATCCGTTTCAATAGTAATCGTGAGTTCAACAATTCTTTGCATCACACTCGTCCGGGAATTTCCCCTGACCGTTTACGAACCATTATTCATCAGTGGAGTTACCTGGTTCAAGGCGTTGAGTTTTTATCTGTAGATTATCGGCAAACATTGGCTTCTGTTCGTGCCGGTAATCTGGTTTTCTCGATCCTCCTTACGGTGGAACTAAGGGCCGATATGTACCTGAGACATTTAATCTTGATGAATTTTTGGGGAATTACAGCGGTTGAATACAATTGGCGCGAAATGGGTTTTAACATTTGATGGGATAGCCGGGCAACGGGCTTATAAAGCAACTATTCCTGCTGAACTCTTCCAGGCGCAATTAGCCTTGCCAACAGGTAATTCCCCTTTTACTAAATTGATGAAGACAGGGATAGATAAAAGTTGTGGAGTCAGTGTATCTCAATTTCGAGCCGCCCGCCAAATTGTTGAACCAGGTTATAAATTTGGGGCAACAAAAACTCTCCCCGCGCCCCCGTTTTGATGTGCAGCAAAGCAGACTGTTCGACTGATCTGAACTCAATAGCAAAAATTATATCGAGTTGGCATCGAGCGAGTGTATCTTCTAAATCTCTCGTACCTAACCAACAAAATGCACCACCCGATAAAATAGTCAAATTGGACAAAGAGATAGCATCGTTTTGCCATAAATCCCATTCTGCATTTGCGGCCCTAAAAATAGTGGGAGATGTAGTGACCAATTGCTGAGTGTATGCGGCTAAATGATGTCCCACGTTAGTCTCAAGATTAAACGCCCTGTTTTTTGACTCGATTGCCAGCAAAAATAGACGGTCATCGTCTAATTGGAACTCTATTACATGATCAGGTCGTTTACCCCCGGTGCCTGATACTCGTGGCAATGAAGTCCAACGATATTCTTCTCCTGTTTGGAAATTTAAAAGAGATAATCCGCTCCAATCGCCTCCTGGCGGGTTACACATCGCCTCAAATACTCGCCTTGAGTGATTATGAGCAAACAATAAATGCAGAACTGTATCCACATCATGCTCAGTAAACACGGTTATAGCTGATGCTGAGGTAAAATGGATCTGGCCTTGAAAATGACTATGAGATCGTTGAAGTAGTAATGCAAATGGATTATCGGCAGCAGTGGCGCTATCTACCAGAATAGCGTCACTGAGATTTGCAATCGCTTCCCACAAACCATTCTGCCTGATGAGTAATTGCGGAGAGTTTTGTAACATCGTCCACATTGCCGGCTTTGCCGGACCATAAACGACAGAAAGAATATTTACTTCATTGCCAAATAACATTCGTGCCAGCGGCACAAGCCCCCTGTCAGGCCGAGAGTCATCCCCTCGGGGTTTAAATCCGGTAATCCAAATCACGATGAGAGGCAAGTTCAGTGAAGCAATCCATTTAATAAATTCTGCTGATATTGAGCTACCGTAGAGAGCCATAAGGCCCTCTGCTAATTTCTGGCATTGATGGGATAGAATTAAACAGAGGGGAATATCTTTGGCCCCAATAGAAAGGCAGCCTATTTCCTGAAAAAGCTGGCTGAGTTGTTTAAAAGTTTGAGTTATGACAACTTTATCCGCTCCTTTCTTTGACCACTTTACCTGATTTTGTTCTAACCAAATTGCTTTCTGACCTGATGTTTCCAAGTTCAAGAACTCGGTCCATTGCTTCTGCCTTAAGGTATCAATTCTCTGCCGTTGCTCGGATAATATTTCGGTGATAGCTAAGGCTTTTTGAGTCAACTTTTCGTAAGAGTCATCTATCAAAGTGTTTCCCAAAATACATTTTACCAACCGTTGGCCCTCTTCTAAACCAAACACCTGATCAAATCTTACTCGAATTGTCTTCAAGCTTGAGGGACTAGCTGAATAGATCGGCAGGCATATAACCCTAAACAGTTTACTGGCAGTCAGATATGAAAACGGGATAATGGGGTTGGGAAAACGGGGCGCTTTGATGACACGATTCTCGTCCAGTTCAACTCCCCCTATCTCAGCAAAATAGAGGTAGGGGATGCCGACAGCCGCGCAAGTTAGCGCCCGACCACTGCGCTGCCAGGCTTGATTGCCAGCCGAAAGTGCGCTAGAGAATTCACAGGCTAACAAAATTTCTTCTTGCGGTTCGTCTAGTAAAATTCGTGTCACAATAGCATCAGTTGCCTCACGTAGCGGTGCGCCGTAAGCTTGCAAGATTTCTTGAAGGTTAATATTCCAACGCCCGTACCCTGCGAGCAATTCAATTGTAAATAACAAATCGCTTTCATCTCTGATTTCATATCGGGGTATGTATGGAGGGCTAATGACTGGCTGTACGGTGGCAGAAAATGAATTGGCAATCAAAATTAGCATTCGTTCACACTCGATGATATTGTCACCGTGAATTCTCAAAGAAGTAGACATTAAGACTGCTCCTTGTTACCCTGCTTTAAATTCATGAATGCGATTCAAATAAGGATTTTACATGACTGCTAAAAACGGCGAATACCAAATCATTAACAGTCCCATCAAATGGGTGGGCGGCAAATCTCGCCTGCGGAAGCAGATTGTGGCTTTGCTGCCGCCTCATACCTGTTACGTCGAGTTATTCGCCGGGGCAGCCTGGACATTGTTTGCCAAGCCGCCCAGTGATGTGGAAGTTTTGAACGACATTGATCAGGATTTGATTACTTTTTTTCGTGTCGTTAAAGAAAAGCCCGAAGCCTTGATTGAGTCCTTTGAATGGGAGTTGGTCTCAAGGGCGGAATTTAACCGACTGGCCGAGTTAGATTCTACGCAACTGACTGATGTGCAGCGCGCCCACCGTTTTTATTATCTGATTATGGCCGGCTGGGGTGGCGAGTTGGATTATCCCCGTTTTGCCACCAGCATTACCGATGGCGGTCATGGCAACCGGCTGATTGGCGCGTTGAAGACACTGCGGCAGCGTTTGGAGC
>JAAUSP010000646.1 GCA_012032575.1 Anaerolineales bacterium
CGACATCGCCCCGGACACGCCGGTGCTGCTGGCCCGCATGGATATGCACACCTGGTGGGTCAACAGCACCGTGATGAAGCTGGCCGGCATCACCCGCGAGACGCCCGATTTGCCGGAAAGCCGCATCGAGCGGGACGAATCCGGCCAGCCCACGGGCCTGCTGCGCGAGTGGAACGCTATCCGGCTGGTCGAGCCGCACCTGCCTAAGCCTGACTCGACCACACTGCAAAGCTGGCTGAAAGAAGCCATTGCCGAATGCCATCGCCTGGGGCTAACCGGCATCCACGATCAGCGGGTCCAGCGCGAGGGCCGGCAGACTTTCCGCCTGTTTCAAGCCCTGCGCCGTCAGGGTGAACTGAACCTGCGGGTCCACATGAACATCGCCGCCGAACACCTGGCCGAAGCAGCCGCCCTGGGTCTCCAACCCGGCTTCGGCGACGAGCGGCTGTGGATCGGCCATCTCAAAGCTTTTGCCGACGGCACGCTGGGATCGCGCACCGCCTGGATGCTGGAGCCATTTGAAGGTGAACCGGACAACTATGGCCTGGTTGTGACCCCTACGGAAACTCTGAACGAACTGGCCGTCCGGGCCGGCAAAGCCGGTTTCCCCATGTCCGTCCACGCCATCGGCGACCGGGCGGTACGGGAGGTGTTGGACGTACTCAGTGAGTTACCTTTGTTCGAGCGGGGGAGCAGAGGAGCAGGGGGGCAGGGGGGAGAAGTTATCGCCTCTGCTCCTCCGCTCCCCCGCACCCCTGCGGCTCTCCCCCATCGCATCGAGCACGTCCAGACCATCCACCCCGACGATTTGCCCCGCTTGAGTCAAGCCGGGATTGTCGCCTCGGTGCAGCCGGTCCATCTGCTGACCGATTGGCCCGTAGCCAACAAAAACTGGGGCCGGCGGGCGCGGTATACCTATGCCTTTCGCTCGCTGCTCAATCACGGCACCCGCTTAGCCATGGGGTCGACGCGCCGGTTGCGCCCATGAATCCCATGCTAGGCATCTATGCCGCCGTCGCCCGCCAGGATGAACGCGGCGAGCCTGCCGGCGGCTGGTATCCCGAAGAACGCCTGACCGTGGCCGAAGCGATTGAAGGTTATACACTGGGACCTGCTTACCTGTCGGGCAAACAGGCGGTCCAGGGGTCTGTCACGCCGGGCAAGTGGGCCGATTTGGTGATGCTGTCGCAGGATTTGTTTGAGGTTTCGCCGGATCAAATCCCGGAGACACTCGCAGAGATGACAATTTTTGAGGGGCAGGTGGTTTACCAGGCTTAGTCCGGCTTTGCAGACACTTCTGAAAAAGTCATGTCATTCCGACCGCAGGGAGGAATCTTCGTTGCCACGGCCTAAACTGTTATGGCGAGCGAGTAGATTTCTCGCTGGCGCTCGAAATGACAAGCCAGAGACAGGGCAGGCTGTAAATCAGACCCACCCCGGTTAATTTCAGGCCATCCTGCAAAAACTTCCCCCAATCTTCCCATTCCGGCATATAAGGGTCGCGCTTTTCAACGATGATCTGACGCATTATTTGGGCGCAGTAACCGTACACAAAAATCAACGGGATGAGCGGGATAGCATACCCGGCCAGATGTAACAAACTGCCAATCAGAAATTTGTTTTTCCAGCGGGGGTCAGTAAAGGGGAATTTAGCCAGAGCCTGTAGGTTGTCAGTGGTAACGGTATTCATTTTAACAGGTCTCCTGGTTAGCGCAGTCCCAACTCGTTGCGGGCAATGACCATGCGCTGAATTTCGCTGGTACCCTCGTAGATTTCGGTAATTTTGGCGTCACGGAAGTAGCGCTCGATGGGCATCTCTTTGCTGTAACCCATCCCGGCGTGGATTTGCAACGCCTGGTGAGCACAGAACATAGCCGTCTCGCTGGCAAAAAGTTTAGCCATGGCCGCCTCGGTGGTGAAGCGAGCGCCGCTGGTTTTAGCCGCTTCTTTGGCCAGGGCGGCCTGGTAAATCAGCAGCCGCGAGGCGTCGAGGCGGCATTTCATATCGGCCAGTTTCCACTGAGTGCCCTGAAATTGGCCGATGGATTGGCCGAAGGCTTCGCGCTCGCGGGCGTATTTCAAACTGGCCTCGTAAGCGGCTCCGGCGATGCCCAAAGCCTGGGCCGCAATGCCAATCCGCCCGGAGTCGAGCACAGTCATGGCAATTTTGAAACCTTCGCCTTCGCCGCCCAGGCGGTTTTCCACCGGGCAGCGGTAGTTGTCGTAATGGATTTCGCAGGTGGCGCTGGCGCGGATGCCCAGTTTGTCTTCGGTGCGGCCGCGCTGAAAGCCCGGCTGGTCCGTTTCGACAATAAAAGCGGTGATGCCGCGATGCCCGCGCTCGGGGTTGGTCATGGTAAAAAGGATCATAAAATCAGCCGCCGGTCCATTCGTGACCCAGCTTTTGGTGCCGTTGATGATGTAATCATCACCCTGGCGATAGGCCCGGCTGCGCATCGTGGCCGCATCGGAGCCGGACATCGGCTCGGTGAGCGAATAGGCCCCGATTTTTTCGCCGCTTGCCACAGCCGTGACGTACTTTTGCTTTTGAGCCTCGGTCCCATATTTCAAAATCGGGAAGCAAAAGAGGGAGTTATTGACCGACATGATGGTGCCGTGAGCGGCGTCCACCTTATCAATTTCTTCCATGGCCAGCACGTAGGCTATCGTATCCAATTCAGAGCCGCCGTAAGCCTCGGGGACTTCGATGCCCATGAAACCCAATTGGCCCATCTTTTTGACAGTTTCGTAGGGGAATTCGCCGGTTTCGTCAAAGTGCGCCGCCACTTTGGCAATCTCATTCCGGGCAAAGGCGCGGGCCGCGTCGCGGATCATGATCTGTTCTTCGGTCAGTTGCAAATCCATCGAACCACCTCCACGTTAAATTGGGCGGAGTATAACATAATTACCTGGTATTTGCAGATAATCGAGGCATGTTGCGCCTTCCGTCTACAAAAGAAACGTATTTTCTCAATAATTGGGGGTAGAGGCACGGTCTTGCGCCTGCCCCACCGGGCGACCGCAAGGGTGCATCCCTCCATAAAGAAACTTTGAGCGTCGTCATTTTGGAGATTGCGCCGAAGCCGTAAATTTGATTTCATTCTCCATTTTTCGTATCATACTGTCAAACGACTGGAGACCACCGTTACCTGACCATTAAAATCGGTGGTCGGCGGTCTTGGAAAAGGATTAATTTGCCCATGCCTCAAACCCTAACCCTGCCTCCCCTCACCACTATCCCCGACAATATCGAAGTGCAACTGCGCCAGTTGCTGCAAGCGCCGCGCCAGCCGGAGTTGGAGGCGTGGCTGTTTGAACTCATCAAATCCAGCGGCCACCTCAGCACCCCCGATGCCTTGCGCTGGCGGGTGGTGGCGATGGTCTGGCTGGCCGTGGAATTTGATACCGATAAAGCCTGGCCCTATCTGATGTGGCTCAACACCGGCCAGCCGGCTATCTCGGAACACCTGGCCGAAATTTTGAGCGAGGCTGCCAATGACCTGGATTGTCACGTGGAACTGGCTAACTGGATGGCCCAGGCCAAAGATGAGCGGCTGGTAACTTTTTTCAGCGATTTTCATCCCCTGCCGGCACGCTACAACATGCCTGCCCTGGTCCGCCGTCTGCTCAACCGCCCCACCGCCCCCGAAGTCGGGGTATGGCTGGCGGCTTACTGCCGCGATACGGCCGGCAACACCAATTCCAATTTGCGCCCCTGGCGGCTGCTGACCGCAGCCTGGTACGCCACCTGCTTCGACGCGCAGGCCGGGCTGGCCTATTTGCGCGAATTGAGCGGTGGCAGTCCCACCCTGGCCGCAGTGGATAACAAGCTTCTCACCGATATGGCCGGCGAACTCAACCGTGTCACCACTGTGATTCAATGGCTGGCCGCCTGCCCTGATGCGGCGGTCAAAACCATGCTCAAAGATTTCGGCCACCCCGATTTGCCCACCTTCACCGCCGCCATCTTTCAACAGCCGCCCAATTACCAGCATCTCACCGGCTCGGCCCGGTACGCCGAGCGTGACGCCCAGGCTTTCGGGCAGGCGGCCAAGCTGTTGGAGCAGGCCGGTGTGTCCCTCAAAAACGCCCGGCTGTTGGATTTGGCCTGCGGGCCGCTGGCAACACAAACGCTTCTTTTCAATTCCGCCGGCTCCAAAATAGTTGGGGCCGACCTTCAGATTCCGCCGGCCTATTTGCCCGCGGCCAGCCTGGCTCAACGGCTGTTCCAGCGTGGTAAATATGTCAAAGCATGGGAGACCGCCACGGCTCCGTATTATCAAGCCCCTGGCCCAACACGCCGGTTTGAAGCTAAAATGGAACGGGGTCAAAATCGA
>JAAUSP010000647.1 GCA_012032575.1 Anaerolineales bacterium
AGTACATTGAAGTCTTTTATAATCGGGTCAGGCGGCACTCCGCTTTGCACTATCTAAGTCCGGTCAATTATGAAAAGCTATCTTTAATCGATTAACTCCCTGTCCACTAAATCGGGGGAACCTCAATTTACATAACTCGCCAAATTGGGAAAAAAGCAGTTGAAATCCTTGAGATGCCTATTGAAATCGAAGCTGATGAGATTGAAGATGAAAACATTGTGGAAGGTGTTGCTGAAACAAGAATCTCCAAAAGCGAACCAATATCCACGGAAAACATATATGATTATACCGTTCTTAAAATCAAGGCTCTTATCAACTTAATGAAAGTTGATAAAAAGTTAAAGTTGGAAGAACAGGGATATATTCAAACTTTGATTGAAAACTCGGAAATTGGTGATGAGACTAAAATAGAACTGGCAAATTTGATGGATAGTCAAGGAAAAATTTCGGTTGATTTTACTATTTTTGCTAAAGAACCTGATGAAGCCACAGGAATGTTATTTGATTTGATAGCTCTAGCAAAGCGAGATGGTGAGTTTCATTTGGCTGAGAAAATATACATCAAACAAGCGGGAAAGTTGATGGGTATATCGGAGAACGATATCGAAGGCACAATGGCTATAGGATAAATTACCCTGTGATAAATAAAGTGGGTTGGCAGTTAGTGCGTTGCTCTTATAACAAAGCCCGGTAAATAAACAAAGAATTTGAAAAAAGAGATAACTCTCCCTTGATAGCTGAAACAAGATACGCACATATTATCTTAAATGAGGCTCAAGCGCCTCTAATCGCAGGACGAAAGATGGTTTCAAGTAGCGCTCCGGAGTGTCAAAAATGCCTACCGCTTTACGAACCGGCCCTTACCGTTGTTACTTCTACTCCTACGATTGTAGTGAACCACGCCATATGCATGTAGATCGAGAAAAGATGAGTGCCAAATTCTGGCTTGACCCTGATGTATCATTGGTTGAAAATTATGGTTTCAATCGCAAAGAATTACGTGATATTGAGCGAATGATGAGAGATAAACTGGAGGTATTGAGAAATGAATGGGATAGATTCTGCCATCCAAACCCTGACCTTAACTAAAATTGTCAATGTAACCATAACCGATGATACCCTGGCGGTTGATTTGGAAGATGGTCGAACTATTGCCGTGCCGATTGGCTGGTATCCCCGTTTAGCTTATGGAACCCCGGCGGAACGGGCCAATTTTGAAATTAGTGGGGCCGGTTATGGCCTTCATTGGCCTGATCTGGATGAAGATATTGGCGTAGAAGGTTTGTTACTGGGCAAGAAATCAAGTGAAAGTCAAACTTCATTTGAGCGGTGGCTTCAGAGCAGGCTACCCAACCCCGGCTGATTATTGTCGTTAATTTCAGGATGGTATCTATGACCAATCTCACCCAACATCTCCAAACCTTAGAAAAAAGCGACCTCATCGCCCCGCAAATGAGCGAGGCCGACCTGGAATACATGTTCAAGCATGTCTTTACCCAGGAAAGCGTCTACCAAAGCCTGCTGCGCACCGACCGCCGCCGGCTTCATCAGCAGGTGGGCGAAACCCTGGAAACGATCTTTGCCCCGGCGCTGCGGGGCGAGCCGCAGCCCGATACCCCCGCTGACCTGCCGCTGCTGTTGGCCTATCACTTTGACATCAGCGGCGATACTGAGCGGGCGCTGAAATATCTCAAAATGGCCGCTGCCGAAGCTGTGGCCGGCTATGCCAACCAGGAGGCCATCGAGTTGTACAATCGGGCGCTGGCGCTGCTGGACAACCAGGATTACACCAATCGCTGGGATGTGCTGGCCGCGCGGGAAACGGTGCTCGACCGGCTGGGCGAGCGCGACCGGCAGGCCACCGATTTGACTCTGCTGCAAACATTGGCCGAGTTGTTGACCGACGATACCCGCCTGGCTGTCACCCACAACCGCCGGGCTGCTTATTTTGATAAAATCAGCGAATACCAGGCCGCCGCCGAAGCCGCCGAAGTGGGTCTGTGGATCGCACGCCGCTCTGGTAACCGCCGGCTGGAAGCGCAAAGCCTCAACCGGCTGGCCCGCGCGGCCTGGCGGCGGTTTGACTATATCGCCGTGCAGAAATGGGCCAACGAAGCCCTGGAAGCGCTGAAAATGGTCGGCGAACCGGCAACTCAAACTGCCAGCCTGCTGCATTTGGGCCGGGCCAGCTATCGCCTGGGCCAGTATGATATGGCCCTGGACTACATTCGCGCGGCACTGGATTTTACCCGCCTCACCGACGACCAGGAAAGCGCCGCCGTAGCCGACCTGATTTTGGGCTGGATTTATCAACGCCTGGGTGACTACGACCTGGCCGCCCAATGTTATCAGGCCACCCTGGAAAAGCGGCGAGTGATTGGCGACCGCTACGGCGAAGCCACCGCGCTCAGTCACCTCGGCTGGCTGGCCTCGGATGAACAGCGCAGCACCGAGGGTTTGCGTTTCTGCCTGGAAGCGCTCGATATTTCGCAAACCATCGGCGACCGGGAAAACGAGGCTTATGCCTTGACCGGCCTGGGCCTGAACCACGAGCAGTTGGGCAACCTGGATATTGCCCAAACCAATTACCAGGAAGCGTTGGCGATCCATCGGGAGATTGGGGCGACGACTCTGGCGATTTTCGACCAGGCCGGACTGGCCCGGATGGCTCTGGCTCAAGGGAATGAAGCAGCCGCCCGTCAATATATTGATGCTGTCACCGGCTGGATTTTAGCCGGCAATGCCCAGCAGTTCTGGGATCCGTGGAGTATTTATCTGTGGGCTTATCAGGGGTTAAGCGCGCTGGGTGAGCAGGAAACAGCCGGGAAAATTCTGGACGAGGCCCACCTGCTGTTACACCAGCGCGCCACCGCTATCAGCGATGAAAAGTTGCGCCACTGCTTTTTTGAAAAAGTAGCCGTCAACCGGGAGATTGAACAAACCTGGCATCAAATCCGTCAGACTGACTAAGGGAGTTCCGAAATTTAAATCATCCCAAAAACTTAAGGCGTGAGGCGTGAGGACTTTTGGCGTAAATCCATCACGCATCACGCATCACGTATCACGGGTTTGGGACAATTATTTTTTCGGAACTGCCTAAAAGCCCTGTGGCAAAACCCTGGGGTCCAAACCTTGGTTTGGAAAAGCCAAAGCAAGCTTTGGACTCCATCTCAAGAACCGTTACGGAAACACTTGCGCCTCAAAAGCGGTCTCGTCATTGGCCGAGTCTGCCCCAGCTTTGAGGACAAAAAAGACATAATCCCCTTCAGCTACCTCCAGGCCAAATGTCTCGACAACCCCTTGATCGTCATTCGCCGCAAGCTGCCAGCGCTTGATTTCGGCGGTATTGTGATAAACCAGCACCAGCACCCCATCGCCGCCGCTGGTATCCAGTTTTTTGGCCGCCACCCTCACCTGAATTGGCCCGCTCAGGCTGCTCTGCCAGCGCCAGGCGACATCGCCGCCGAGGCCGGGGTGAGCGGAGTCGGGGCAAATCCGGGCTGAAGGTTCGGCGGCCCACTGCCAGCAGCCGTCGCCTAACTGGTCCATTTGTTTCCAGTCGAAGCTGTCCCGCCCCAGCGAGAATTGATATTCCCAGTTTCCAGCCCCTTGTACATCCGAAAAGTCACGTTGGGTGTCGGCCAACGGAGCGGGTACGGGGGCGGGCACGGGCGTATCCGGTGGTGGAACCGGGGGTTCGGTGGGTGGTGAGGTGGGTTCGGTGGTTGGGGTGGCGGAGGGAGCCACAAAAGCGGCGGACTCGCCCGAAAGAGTTGCTGCCGGAGAGGGGGTTGGCGTGACTTCGGCTGTACTTTTCGGTACGACTACTCCGGCGAGAGGAAGCTCAAAACCGGGCAGCCAAAGTACAGCCGCGCCCAGAACTGCCAGAAGCAGCACGACAGCGATACCGGCATAAATCGGCCAGCGCCGGCCCGGAGCCGGGGCAGCAGTTTTTGCCGGCCCAGTTTTTGCCGGCGTAGCAGACAGTTGCAGCGCTTTTTCCAGTGCGTCCATCAAGGTCGCGCCGGTTTGATAGCGCTTGTCGGGCGCTTTGTTCAACGCCTTCAGCAGAACCGTCTCGGTGGCTTTGTTGAGGTCGGGGTTAACCTGACGCGGCGGCGGCGGCGGCACGGTTAAATGCTGGACCGTGACCGCTGTGGATGACGGGTCCTGAAACGGGACGCGGCCGGTCAGCAGTTCGTACAAAATCACACCCAGCGCGTACAAATCGGATTGAGGCACGGCCTCCGCCGAGTTGCGGGCCTGCTCCGGGGCAATGTAGTTGGCGCTGCCAAAAACTCGCCCAGCGACCCCTGCTCGACATTCAAAGCCAG
>JAAUSP010000648.1 GCA_012032575.1 Anaerolineales bacterium
AGTAATGGTGAGTATTGTCATAAAAAATTCGTTTAAATCCATAACATTTTGCTGCACATTCCGCTTCATACCTTGGGACAGTATTGTAGCTAGGATCGAAAGGATCAAGAGATAAAGCCGCAGAATAATCTTTACCACCATTTGAAGATCTGACTGGCCATCGATCTTCAGGAGGACGATTGGGATTAGGAATATTTAAAGGTGGCGGAACGAACGCATCACCAAGTGGAGTACCAAGAGTCAATAGGAGGCCGGAGTAGTAAGTACCCAACATTGCCACAGTAAGGTTATCATCGCCTTGACGACTCTGAGCCAAGTTGATAAAAAGATCAACCTGTTCTGTAAACTTTTCGCACTCGCTTTTAACACAAGAACAAGGGGGTTGGCTACAATGACCACTAGGATCAATCAGGTTTGTAGGATTGTTTTCAGTGTAAGACCAGCCGTTCATAGACTGATTGTGATGGATATCCCCTTCCCAAACATCTTTTACTCAAAAAAGTGCCTGTCTCGGGCAAATACCATCTCGCCCGCAGATGCAGCAAGTTAATGTAACCCCCCTACTATTCGCCGGTGTAACCATAAGGCTCACTATCCATATTATCCTTCGATTTATCCCGAGCCGCAAGCTTTCAGATTGGTTGACAAGCAAAAAGATGATACAATCAATATCGTTAAACACTTCTGTCATCAGAGGATATGAAAATGGCGGGACGCTTTTTTAATACAGCCGGACCGGTACGTTGTGAGATTCATTACTGTTTTCCTCCCCTGGAACGATTTGATTTACCCGAAATCGTGACTTTGATTGATCAGCAGAAATATTTCGTGTTGCATGCCCCTCGGCAAACTGGAAAGACTTCAGCCTTACTGGCTCTCATGGAATATTTAAACCAACAGGGTCAGTATCGGTGTGTCTACTTGAATGTTGAGATAGCCCAAGCAGCGCGTGAGGATGTGGCACGAGCGATGCCCGCTATTCTCAATGAATTAGGGTCCTGGGCCAAATTTGCTCTGAACGACCATTTTGTAGAACAAGTCTGGCCAGAGGTTTTGGCAAAAGTGGCGAATATGCTGCTTTGGGTGAAGTGTTAACTCAATGGGCGGCGACAAACCCCCAACCCTTAGTAATATTGATTGATGAGATTGACGCCTTAGTTGGCGACACTTTAATTTCAGTGTTGCGACAACTTCGGGCAGGTTATGCCCGGCGTTCAAAAGCTTTTCCGCGGAGTGTGGTGCTGTGTGGAGTGCGGGATGTGCGAGATTATCGTATTCACTCTAGCCAAGAGAAAGCGATCATTACGGGGGGCAGCGCTTTTAACATCAAGGCTAAATCGCTTCGTCTGGGCAATTTTAGCCAAGCTGAGGTGCGGCAGCTTTATGGTCAACACACGACTGAAACAGGCCAAGTCTTTGCAGAAACAGCCATAGACCTGGCCTGGGAGTTGACCCAAGGACAGCCCTGGCTTGTCAACGCTCTGGCTTATGAAACTTGTTTTGAGATGGAAGCCGGGCGAAACCCCGGTCAAGCCATCACGATGGAGATGATGACTGAAGCTAAAGAACGGCTAATTATGCGCCGAGAAACCCACTTAGATCAATTAGTGGATAAACTTCAAGAGGAACGGGTCAGACGAGTCATTGAACCCATTTTAGCCGGGACAGCCAGCCCAGATTTGATTCCTACCGATGATATAAATTATGTGCAGGACCTGGGCCTCATTCGGATCGACGCAGGGCAACTGGCTATCGCCAACCCCATCTACCAAGAAGTTATTCCTCGTGAGCTGACTTACAGTACCCAACTGACTATTAGTCAACAACCCGCCTGGTACATTGGCTCTGATGGCCGGTTGGAGATGGATAAATTATTGGCCGGGTTTCAGCAGTTCTTTCGTGAACATTCGGAGAGCTGGGTGCAGCGGTTCGACTATGCCGAGGCCGGGCCGCAGTTGTTGATGCAGGCATTTTTACAGCGTATCATCAACGGTGGCGGACGAGTGGAAAGAGAGTATGGCCTGGGCCGCGGCCGAACGGATTTACTCATCATCTGGCCCTATCCTGGTGGAAAACAGCGGGTAGTGATTGAGTTGAAAATTCGACGCGGCCCGCTGGAACAGACGATCGCGCAGGGGGTGGAGCAAACGTGGACTTACCTGGATCGAGTGGGAGCAGAAGAGGGACATTTGGTGATCTTCGACCGGGATAAAAACGGAGTTGGGAGGAGAAGATATTCAGCCGGGTGGAGACATATCGAGACACAACCATCAAGGTTTGGGGGATGTAATAACCTCTCATCTGAATAAGAGAAGCGCTCATCGAGGGGCGCTTTTTTGTTGAGACGACCCTTACGGTTACACGGGGGGATGTAGGGGGGGTACATTAACCTGCTGCATTTGCGGGCGAGATGGTATGACGTCGGGACGGGCACCTTTTTGAGCCGGGATGTGGTGGAGAGTGAGCCGGCGTATCAATATGTGCGGGGGAATCCAGTTAATCGTATTGATCCTTCGGGTTTGACTCCTTCCTTCATATCAGCCTGTCAGAATCCAAAAGAGTGTGAGGTAGCAGTATACAATGGTAGATTATTTGATTGGTGGAAACCGATTGCACCAAGTCATACTTTCTTGATATATACTGACGAAAATGGCCAAATGCATAAGTTTGAGGCACATCCTCACAACTGGTCCACGGTTGGAATTACACCGCCGAAAGGAATTCCAACATTTTTAATACCAAAAACGTTGATAGGTGATCCACCAGAAAAGATGTCTCAAGCAGACTTGCAAAGTATGATAGATAAAGATCCTCAGACTGGTAAAGTTACAGCAAAAGGCAAAGAGCTATGTGACAAGTTGTTATGTTTATTGCAGGTAAATATGCAGATTAACTTTGCACGCCCCATATACCACGATCAATTACTTAATAGTAATAGCTATGTCTATACCCTATTAAACAGATGTAAGTTGCCGATCATTAGTCCTACAGGATGGAATGTAGCTTGGGGGACGGATGTATTATTATATGGGCCTACGATTGAAGAAACATATAGACGCCTATGGGATTCGCTGGAACTCTATGACCCACTTATTACTCCGCCAGGATTCTAGTTTTTCTCTGAAAAATAGTATATGGTAAAAAGTAGATACCAATCTGGTTTAATGGCTTTAAGATAAGACACTCAAAACAGAGTAAAATAATGAACAGAAAAACAGTATTTCTACTTAAGTGGGGAATTTTTAGTTTAGTTAGCTTTGCCTTACTTTGTTTTTGTTTTTTATTTTTTGGTCCAGCCATTTCATCTTTTATTGTGCCAAGTTATGATGATTATGATTATGATTATTACCAACAGCAATCTAAATTTAATAACCTAGTGTTTAATAGACTCAGTGAAGCAACTAAAGTTAAGATTACTTTCCCTAGGAAATTTTTAAACAATGCTCAGGCAATACGAGTTGCGGTGGAAAATCCAGAAAATGTTGAATTATCTAAGCAGTTTATTCAAAGCAACTCTGATGGATGGGCGGTTTGGAATGATTATAAAGGTCAAGCAAGGTTAGAAACGTTCACTTTAGATTTTTATGACAATAGTGATAATTATTTGGACTCCTATCAAATCGGGCTTAATCGAGTAATATATGACTCTTATTGGAAGTATGTTCAAGATGAGAAACTTATCCCTCTACTCCAAAATTTAGGAATTTGGGATACCTATGAAAAATTAAAGGCTCATTGAATACTTACTATCGAATAGTAGAGCGGTCGAAGACTTGCTCCGCTTTTTTGTAGATTTAGGTCCCTGAAATGCAGCCGGCGTCCCCCGAAATCGCTAGATAAGGTCAAAAGTTCAGCAGTCTATGTGAATGCTGTCATTATCTCCCGAAGTGCAAGGCCGATGTTGTCCAGCTTCGACCTCGACCATTGCCTGTTCATAATCTCTAACCACCGTGTAGTCATACAGCCGAGCATACCGCAGCGTCGTCTCCACTTGCTGATGGCCCAAAATCCGCTACAGCCGGTTATCCCCGAGTCGTAACTGTAAGCTTAGGTTTCGTCAGAGTTGAAGATCCACAATGGTAGGGGTTCACGGCTTTGTTGCCACTGCTTAGGAATTCTGTCCACACCTGTGAACATCACAATAACACTCCCAACTATTGCACAGATAGTATCAACGTCGCCTCCAGCCCTAGCTGCCTGCCATAGTGCTTTGTCAAGCGACAATTAGACGTACACATCAGCGACAATTAAAAATGCCCATAATTTTAAGTTGCCTCAC
The DNA here is from genome assembly GCA_012032575.1 of Anaerolineales bacterium. The sequence goes on from JAAUSP010000648.1 coordinate 4,280, forward strand.
AAAAATCTTACCTTACAGGAGCTTGGTGCTCAGAATTTAATTAGC
>JAAUSP010000649.1 GCA_012032575.1 Anaerolineales bacterium
CGTCGACTTCGGACGACCGAGCGCAAGGCATCGGAAGGCATCTCAAGGTTGCTCAAGCCCGCATAAGCTCGTAATTCGTTGCCAGCAAGTGAGAAACCCGCCTTCCGCTTTGCCGGTAGGTCATGGGATAGATTTGCTTAACGAAATCCTTGTACAACGAATAGGTTGTCAAATTGCAATCATGATGATCATTGCTTTTGATTTGGTCTCCCTAAACCAAGACGCCAACCTCTTTTGGTGATTTGGGCCAAAGTCATAACCTTTGCTATACCCTCGCCAACCGACCGTGTATGGCGGGTCAAGAAAAATAAAATCCTCATCCTTTGTTTCAAGGCCTTCAAGCAATTCGAACGCATCCAATTCGGTTGTTTGAGCACGCTTCCAAAGGTTGTCCAGGTTGTCTGTCCAATTCACCTTTCTGACCGATCGCCTTAAATCGATCGGGGCGGTTGGGGTGAATAATGCACGATAGGCAAGATGCCTTTTGATGTAGAACTTTGAAGCCCTGTCAATGTCATCCAAAGGTTTGCTGTTGATAAGCCCGAGCGCAATCTTGGCATCCTTGCTTTTCCAATGCTCAATTTCATCAATCATGATGTTTGTCTCATCGGCAAAGACACGGCCAAGGTTGCGATAGAGATTTGCAATTTCGGGATGATTGTCATTAAGCCATGCTTGTTTATTTTGTGAGAAGACAAAAGCGCCTCCCCCAGCAAACGGCTCAATGACTCGTTGGATTCCATTAGGCATAAGTGATGAGATTCGATTCAATTCCAGAATCTTTCCGCCGGGATACGGGAAATAAAAATGTTGGTCATTCATGGTTAAAGTTCCTTTCAAGAAGCTCAAGGATTAAAGCAAAATCATCTTTGTCTATTTCTATGAAACCATCCCAAGTCAAAAGAGAATATGCGTTTTGGAGATCAAAATACAGTGCTACCTCTGTTTCGTTATGAAACATAAAGATCCTTTCAGTTGTTTGGAAAATCTAACAAATCCAGGCATTTGCCTGAACTTTGGTTTGCTTGGCTTGATTGGCCAAGCGGTTATGAAAATTACCTTGCCGATCGAACGGCCGGCTGTCAAGCGGTTGGGCGCATAAAGGGTTTCAAGCCAACCTTGGGAGGGTCTTATTAGGTCCTTGGGAAGTCCTCGACCGGCATTCAAAAAGAATTGATTAGGGGACCTTCCAGTGGCCTTTAACGAGGTTTTAATTAAACCATTCCGCTTGGCGGTTTGGCGGTTGGATGCTAAGGATTGGGCCATGGTTGATCGAAATTGATTGGCCGAGAATAAAATGGAGAAACAGAATGACTAAAAGAACTAAACAAAAGCTATCGGTAGGTCAGAAGTTGGAGAAATGTTTGATTGATTTGGAGATCACCGAGGAAATTACAGTTTCTGGTTTATTGGCTCGTATCTTAGAGATTTCAAGTGTTTATCAGGAAAACCAAGAACTCAAAGAAAAACTTAAACAATATGAAAGTAATGACCCTCGAGTTCTGATGCTTTCTAAGAGATAGAAAAAATGCCAAATTGGAGCACAAACTCATTATTCTGGAAAAACGCAACTCCGGAACAAGAAGAGGAAATTAATTCTTTGATGACGCAAAAATACGAAGAGGGCGACGGCCCGCTTCGCCGGATTTTGCCTCCACCGAAAGGGCTTTCAGCCGAAGAAGAGCACCGATGGCGTTGCCAAAATTGGAATACGAAATGGGATATTGATACAGATGATTATAACTCTTGGAGTTGCTTTTTAACAGCCTGGTCTCCGCCAATTCCGGTTGTCATTGAATTGTCTAAAAAGTATCCTAACATTTCGTTTATTCTAAAATATGAATTAGAAGGAGATGCGGTATTGGGTCAAACCGTTTTCAAGATGGTCTTTTTGACAATCAAGCATATGATTTAGATGATTGGTCTTATGAGACCGATAGTGATTACGATAAGACATATTTTCCAAGCAACACCGCAAGAGAATTTGAAAAACAAACCACATTTAGTTTGGAAGAGTTTGCCTGTAAAGTCAGCCACGAAGGGGATTACAAAATCCTTAAAGGTTGGGGAACGGGGTTTGAGGTTTTGAATAGGTTAAGAACTATTTTTGATAGACACGATGAAGGGTTTGAAAATGTTTTTGACCAATTCATTCAAGCAGACCCAAGTTGGATTAGAAATCTAAAAGCAAATGCTTTGCTATTCAAAACCTTGACCACCTAACCCAAACCTCTCCCAAACCTCCCAAGCCTCTCCCAAACCTCCCAAAAGCCTCCCAAGGGGCTCCCAAACCTCGCCCATGGGGGTCAAGGGTGGGGGAGGAATTGGGGCGGTTATAGGCCCTCCTGGGCCCTTTCCCCGGGCATGCCCCCGGGCAAATGTGCATAAACCGTTGATTTTGCTCGTGAAATGTGCTATAATCAAGATTGGCTAGGGGTTTGCCCTGGACGAATGTCAAGCCCTGCCCGGACAATGCCGGGGAATTGGGCTTTGGAGGCTTAAATGGCGATTGAAAAGGTTTCGGTTCTAACCCCCGGACAAATCCAAAAGATTGTCAATGATGCGGTTGCCTTGAAGGACAACCATGCAAAGGAGGTTTGCCTTCGCCTTGCTGGCGAATTGGCGAAGGAGGTTGAAACACTTAAGCAAAAAGTTAAGCATTACGAAAAGATTCTTAACATTCGCAATCTTGACGATTGAAAGGCAAACAAAATCATGAATGAATTTCCAATTTTTCTTCTCGTTGCCATCCTTTGCGCCTTTGGGGCGTTGATAATGCTCTTCCTTATCATTCGAACGGTTGTTTTGTGGTATTTCCGTTTGGATGAAATAGCAGAAACCTTAAAGGCAATTAAGCAATGCCTGGAAAAGGAAGAAAATCAATCATGAATCGAGGAATGACACTCATTGAGCTTATGATTGTCGTTGCCATTGTGGGCATTCTGGCCGCCATTGCCATCCCAAACTTCATTGGCTATCAAATGAAGTCAAAGCAAGCCGAGGTTAAGGTTATCTTTGGAGGCATTCGGGCAAGTCAAATAGCATTCCTTGGCGACTATGACAATTTCACAAGTTGGTTGGGGGATGTCCCCGGGGGAACCTCGACCACCAAACGCCCATTTATTTCGGGCCCATGCCCTGCAACGTGCTCAAGGGATAACATCGGGGATTGTTATGAACCCGACTGCATAGGCTTTCAACCCTCCGGCGATGTTTATTTTACCTATCTGGCTCAAGGGGTGAACATAACAGCGGCCGGGGACCTTGACGGGGATGGCAACGTGTCCGGTTTCTTTGCATGCTGGGAGTGGCCAGGATGCGTGCCGATGGCCATTGCTGGAATGGTGCCGATGGCTCCTGCAATCGATGGGGAGATAACCAACCTAACTCCGGGGTGGTTCTAGCAAGGGCAAACAAAAAAAGGCACCTAGGAGCCCTCCAAACCTTCGAGGGGTGTCCTAGGTGCCTTGCCCGGTGTTTGGGCATCCTGGGCCCTGTTAGGGCCCTCTAAAGCCGGCCAAGCTCAATCGTGCCTTTGGTATGGCAACCATCCTGCCCGGTGTATCCGAAAACCCCATCCGCCCAAGCTCCGTTATCCTGGATTGTGAGTTTGACCGCCAAACGGTGGTCAGGGCAGTCAACCCGAATGTCAATCGTGCAAAGATCGTCGGGGCTTGTTTGCTTTTTGAGAACAACCCGGAAATTGTTGGTTTGGAAGGGCAACAATGCGGATTGAATCCCCGACCATGCATGCATCCTCGCCAATAACCCGGGTTGAGATCTGAAAGGTTCCCTCCATGAGTCCAGGGCAGGGGTTGAGCTTGGTTAGAGGGGGCTCCGGGGAACAAGCAACGGCGGGGAACAAAAAAGATAAAAGCATTCTTTGGAATAGCATTTAAAATTAGCCTCCCAACCGACCGACCGGCTTGTCGGATCCCTTGCGAGGCTTTGATTGCCTTTCCAAAAGGTCATTGACCGAGGCTTCCAAGATTGCCTGACGTTCCCTTTTTGCCTTTTCGTTCTCAAAGTGGCCGTTGATTAGATAAAGGATGTAGGCCAGGATTAGAACGTTAATGATGAATGCGAACATTGATTATTTCCTTTCAGCGATCTTTTGCATGATGAGTCGATTCGATTCATCCCTTAAACCTCAAACCCGAAGGTTGAAAGTTCCAATCGGATTAGCCGTCGGTCTTGCTCGGTCATGGTTAAGTAGGCGTTGGGCGTTATGAGAACCTGCCCGGGCTTTAGGAATCGGCTTTGCAATGCCAAGCCACTCCCTGAATTGATTAATGATTGGATTCATGGGCTTATGAATAGGTA
>JAAUSP010000650.1 GCA_012032575.1 Anaerolineales bacterium
GTCGCCAAAGCGGATAATATCCACCACATCGCCGACAGCACCGCAAACTTTTCCAGGGTTTGCAGGTGAACTTCCATCAGGGCATCCAGCAGCCGTTCCACATTGTCGGGTTCGAGCAGCAGATCCATCAGAAAGTTGTCAATGCGGCGCAAAAAGGTGCCCCACTCAAACAGATTGCAGCCGGCCACAATCATCAAGGCTTTGTCGGTGTTTTGGCGCAAGTAGAGGGCTTTTTCGCGCAACTGCTGCCAGAAATCCGGCTCGCCCGCGTGATCCCAGGGGCTGTGGACCAGTCCGGCCCAGTGGATTTTGGGCATCAGGCGGGGCAGGTCTTTGAAATCGTCGGGGTAGCCGTCGAGGTAGGGGAAGCATGTTTGATCAAAAAAGGTGGCTTTGAGCGGCATGGTGGCAATCCGGTCGCCGTCGGCGTCAATGGCATCCCACGAGCCGTTGGGCTGTTTGACCGGCTTGAACCAAACCGGGAACTGTACTTCCTGGCCGGTGGGCAGGGTGATGTCGTACCAATCTTCATCCCCGGTGTTGAACATGCGGCCCACGTCCACCGCGTCTACGTGAAAGCGCTCCAGCATGTCCTCTTCGGGCTGGGCCAACTGCTGCACCACGTCGTAAACGCGGGTGTGCCCACCGCTCAGGCCCATGTGTTTTTGAGGTTGTAATAAGCAATAGTCGAGATGCCGGAGCTGGGCGTCGCGCCCAGGTCAATCGGCACGCGGTCGGGTTCTTGATGATTGATTGCCGCCAGTACCCGTTCTCTGGAGGTCATTTTTCCGTTTGTAGCCATAGTTATACTCCTCAAATTAATCTGTGTGGAAAACCTCTGCCAGGGTCATCCACCATTCACCTGGCTGGCGGTTCGGGTACGGAACCTGCATGGGGCTGCACACCGACCACCACTCTTGCGTTTTGGGGTCGGCGGCCATTTTAGCCATATCGGCGGCAAAATCGTCGCCCGTGTACTCAAAGTAAGCAAAAGGGTGTTGTTGTTCAAAACAAAAATGCTGTAGTTGTGAATATGGCACGCCTCGATCATCCGAAGCACTTCCGGCCAAACGTCAGCATGTAGTTTTTTGTATTCTTCCAGGTTTTCCGGCTTGACGCCGATGACTTGCCCGTAACGTTGCATAGTTCTCTCCTTCGAAAAATAACTCGTGGGAACTCAGGGGAACTCGTGGGGTAAGTTCCTATGAGTTCCTACGAGTTCCCCCACTTTTCATTCTTGGTGGCGTGCCCCCGCCCGTGAACACTCCTGAGAAAATAGTAGACGGTAGACAGGGAACAAGCATGCGACCCTGCTACCTCACCCCTTCGGGTGCGCCGAAGGGCGTGCGATCCTGCTACCTTTTCACTATCGGTGGCGTGCTCAGGTTCGTGAACACTCCCTTTTTTCAAGCCAGGTGCTGTCCGATTTCGTGGCTCACCTCGTCGTAGCTGTATTCGCGCTCGTTGAGGCGGTCAATTTCGCCCACAATTTTGAAATCCTTGAAGATCAGAATCCGACGGGCCAGGTTGACCATCTCCGGCATATCGGACGAAATCAGGATGATGGATTTACCTTCCACTTTGGCCAGGTTCCAGATAAGCTGATGAATATACTCTTTGGCCCCGATGTCCACTCCAATGGTCGGCTCATCAATAATCAGGATGTCGCAGCCGGCAGCCAGCCACTTGGAAATGCTGACTTTCTGTTGATTGCCGCCGCTCAGATCGTTCACCACCTGGTCCGGCCCGGTGGCTTTGATGGCCACGGCTTCAATATATTTTTCGCACACCTCGCGCTCCTGGCGCAGCGAAATGGCCCGCAGGCCATTGAGCAGCCGGTTCCAGATGGTAATGTTGATGTTCGTGTTGATGGAAGAGTCGAGCAGTAAACCCAATTCCTTGCGATTTTCCGAAACGTAGCCGAGGCGGTATTTGTAAAGGCTGTCGGCCATCGAGTGGATGCGTGCCTCCTGGCCATTGATAAAAACCTGCCCGGAATCTTTGGGCGCTTCGCCAATCAAAATCTGGGCCAATTCGGTCCGACCCGATCCCACCAGGCCATAAAAGCCCAGAATTTCGCCGCGATGCAGCTTAAAACTGGCGTTTTTGAAGGTGCCCTCCCGGCTGATGCGGCGAGCTTCCAGCACCGGCGTTTGGTGGTCAATATCGAGCAGGCCCAAAAATTTGGTGCGCGACTCGCGTCCAATCATCATCTTGACGATGTCTCGTTTTTCCAGGCCGGCGGTTGGCTGAGTGCCGGCGTGATGGCCGTCGCGCAGCACCGACACCTTATCCGAAATCTGGAGCACTTCTTCCAGTTTGTGCGATACAAAAAGGATGGTCACGCCTTCGCCGGCCAGTTTGAGCAGCAGTTGCAGCAGGTTATCTGTTTCGTGCCGGGTCAGCGAGGAGGTTGGCTCATCGAGGATGAGAATTCGCGCGTCGGAAGAAAGAGCCTTGGCAATCATAATGAGCTGTTTTTGGGCCGCGCTGAGTTTTTCCACAATCGTGTCGGCTGGCAGGTTTAGCTCCACCAGGTCAATATACCGGGCGGCGGTACTGTTGACGGCTTTCCAGTCAATCGCTCCATTCTTCGTAAGCGTTCCAGCTTGTCGAGCATAATGTTCTCGGCAATGGTGCTTTTGGGAATCACCTGGATTTCCTGGCTGACCAGGCAGATTTTTTTCGCCAGCGCGTCGCTGTAAGAATGGAGAGTCAACCGTTCACCGTTCAGACGCACTTCACCCTCATCGGGGGTGTAGATGCCGCAGATAATTTTAATCAGCGTGCTCTTGCCTGCGCCGTTTTCGCCCACAATGGCGTGAACCTCGCCCGGCTGGAATTCCAGCGAAACCTGGTTCAGCGCCGGACTCCGGGGAAGCTTTTGCTTATCTTCTTGATTTCTAACATAAGGCAATTGGGGCCGGGCTGAGGGGTTGAGTGTCAAACCCGCTCAGCCCGGCCATGACCTTTCTGGTCAGTTATGGTTCACTATTTCGTCAAATACTTGGTGGTCAATTCGCCTTTGATTTGCTCAGTGACCGCCGAAATGTCATCATTGAAAGTAGTCAGGTTATCCTTGGTGACAAAAGCGGTGCCGGAATCAATGCGATAGCCGCCCTCGACCGGGGTGTAACCTTCGGCCATGTATTTGAGAGCGAGCAGGGACAGGTAGCCGTGACCGAAAGGGTTCTGGGCGATAGTGCCGTCCATCACCCCAGCCTCGATGGCTTTCATCACGGTCGGGTCGGTGTCAATGCCGACGGCGTGGATGGTGCGGTCGCCGCCGGTGGCTTTGTACTCGTCGAGGACTTGAGCGATACCCACGCTGGTGGTGAACCCGGTAGCAATCAAGCCATCCACCTGTTCGATGTTGGCCGACAGGACGTTGCCAATCTTGTCCACGGCTTCCTCGGTGCTGGTCATGCCGGAGATTTCCTGGATGATCTTGACCTCGGGATACTTGGCAACGACTTCTTCGACACCTTCCTTACGCAAAACGGTGTTGGAGTCTTCGAGCACTTCCAGGACGTTGATGATGTTGCCCTTGCCGCCCATGGCTTTGATGAGTTCTTCGGTGGCTTGCATGGCGGCGGCTTTGACATCGGTGGCGACGACAAAGGAAGCGGTGGTGGGTTCGAGGGTGGACGCGCCAAAGTTGATGACCTTCGCTCCGTTCTGGGTGAGTTCTTCGTACAGACCGTTCGCACCGCTGCCGTCAGCAGGATAGACCGAGAAGTATTGATAGCCTTGAGCCATCAGGGCTTCGAGGCGTTCGTTCTGGCTGGGTTGTTTCCAGTCAGGGCCGATTTGTTTTTCGACGGGGATACCGAATTCTTCGGCAAAGGCATCCACCCCTTTTTGGACTTCCTCAAAGTAGGGATGGGGTGCGGGAGCGTACCAGACCAGTTTCAAATCGCCGGAAGCGGCCGGCGCTTCGCTCTCGGCCGGAGCCGCTTCAGCCGCAGCTTCGCCGGCTTTGGTCAAATATTTGCTGGTCAACTCGCCTTTGATTTGTTCGGTAATAGCCGCGATGTCTTTATCAAAGGTTTTGAGATTATCCTTGGTGACAAAAGCGGTGCCGGAATCAATGCGATAGCCGCCCTCGACCGGGGTGTAACCTTCGGCCATGTATTTGAGAGCGAGCAGGGACAGGTAGCCGTGACCGAAGGGGTTCTGGGCGATGGTGCCGTCCATCACCCCAGCCTCGATGGCTTTCATCACGGTCGGGTCGGTGTCAATGCCGACGGCGTGGATGGTGCGGTCGCCGCCGGTGGCTTTGTACTCGTCGAGGACTTGAGCGATACCCACGC
>JAAUSP010000034.1 GCA_012032575.1 Anaerolineales bacterium
CGATCACATCATTCGCCTGGTTCACCCTGAAAAAGCGCTCTGGCAAGACTACAAAGATAACACCACGCTCCATTTTTTGCCCTGGAGTACATGGATGGCGGCTCGCTCAAAGATAAACTTAGCCAGAAAAAGAAACTTTCACTCAGCGAGGCGGCCCCCATTGTTTTGGCGGTGGGCCGCGCCCTGGCCTATGCCCACCGGAACGGCTTTGTCCACCTGGATGTCAAACCGGCCAATATTTTGTTGGGCAGTGATGGCCGGATTGTCCTCTCTGACTTTGGCATTTCGCGCGATTTTTTGCAGGCCCACGACCTGAAAAAACGGGTCGGGACGCTGTTTTATAACAGCCCGGAGCAGTTGACCGAAAACCCGGTCCACAGCCACAAGGCCGATATTTACGCTCTGGGGATTATCCTGTATGAAATGCTGGTCGGCCCCGAACGGTTCCGCCAGCATCGCAGTTCAAGTTCAAGCAAAAGTGACAGCCAGCCTTCCGGCGGCTCCAGACCGATGCCTTCATTAGCCAGCAGCCTGGCCCATTTACCGCCGCCGCGCAAGGTTGAACCGCGCATACCACGGGCGGTGGAACAAGTTATTCTCAAGGCCATTGCTGAGAATCCGGCTGATCGTTACGATAATATAGATACCATGCTGGAGGAATTGACCGTGGCGTTTTCGCAGCCGCCCGAACAAAAGAAATGGCTTTTGCTGCTGGCCGGAGCCGGTATTCTGGCGGCAATCGGCCTGATTGGCCTGGGGCTGTTCATCTTCATGTCGCGTAAACCCTCGACTGCGGCGACTCTTACGGCCACGCCGACCGCCACCACCGCAGTTGTGGCCGCCGTCACTCCGCAGCCGGGGGTCATCATCGTGGCCTCAGCTACGCCAGAACCTACGGCTGCCCCGGCTGATCAATCAAACGATTCCATCAGCCAGCCGCCCACGGCTACCCGCCGGCCAAACACCACCCCGACTCCGGCGCGGGCCAGGCCGACGCCCGTGAAGGCGGTTGCCCCTGACGGCACTATCGAATTGGTGGCCCCCACCGACAATATTCAGATTGGCGACACGGTGGAGTTTCAATGGAAATGGCACGAAAACAAAGGCTGCCAGCCGCCGCCGCCCGGCTACGCCTTTGAGATTAGAATCTGGCCCGATGACAGCACCTCTTCGCCGATGGGCGCGATGGATGCCGCAGCCGAAAAAACCAGCATCAACTGCGATTCGAGCAGCGGGGTTTACTCTTTTGTTATTGGCAAGATTCGTGATGTGCCGGGAGCCAGGGGACTGGCGGATGGCCGCCTGCGCTGGGATGTCGCCCTGGTTCGGCTTGAACCTTACCAACCCATCATCACGCCCACCGGATTCCGTACGTTTTACTATTAATCAAAGCTGCCGCAGCGCCAAATTTCTGCCGGGGCAAGGGTGAGACTGCCTATGACTATCAGATTTGATTTTGAGTCAAATATAGGCCAAAAACGCCAGATTAACGAGGATAGTTTTTGGCCGCAGACACGCCAGCATGAGCACTCACCGGATGAGCCTTACGGCATGTTATTTATTGTGGCCGATGGCATGGGCGGGCACGGGGCCGGCAATATTGCCAGTGCTTTGGCTGTGGCCGAAATATCCAGCCTGTACTACAGTCTGGGCCAAGAATATACGGATATCGGCCAACGGCTGCAACTGGCCTTTCGGGCAGCGCACCAAAAAATTTGCCAGGTGGCGGCCCAATCGCCCGATACGGAAAACATGGGCACAACTGCCGTGACAGCGGTGGTCAAATACGATAAATTTACACACCGGGGCGAAGCCTGGATCGCCTGGGCCGGCGACAGCCGCATCTACCTGCTGCGGCGCGGCCAATTGCAACAGCTCAGCCAGGACCATTCGCGGGTTTGGCCGCTCATCCAGGCCAAGCAAATTACCTGGGATCAACTGCGTTTTCATCCCGACCGCTCTCGTGTGACCAATGCCCTCACTGCCCGCCGAGAGGAGGTCATTGCCGATATTCAGTGGACCTCTCTGGAGCCGGGCGACCAATTGCTGTTGTGCTCCGACGGCCTCAGCGGGGAAGTTCGCCCCGAAGAGATTGCCCAAATCTTAAAAACCTATCCACCTGAGCAGGCAGTACAGCACCTGATTGAAAGGGCAAACGCGCCCAAAGAGTTCAACAAAGATGGGCAGATTGTCACGCTGGAAGGCGGTAACGACAATATTACCTCTATTGTCATTACCGTGCCCAGCCGCGCCGCTCAAACTGCGGTGATGACTTCGCCGCCGACGCTGGTGCAGCAGCGGGTTGTCTCGTCACCGCCGCGGCGGCTGGGGCTGCTTGTAGGCGTTATGCTGGTATTGCTGCTGTTGCTGGTAGGGGGCGGCTTGTTTTTTGTATTCTCAGACTGGGGATCTGCCGAAGTGACGGCCCAGACCACCCCAACCGCTTTACCGCTTACCGCCACCTCTCCGCCGGAGCAAAATTCGATTATTATCGCGGTCGAGGCTGAGGGCGATCAAGTTATCGTCACCCCTACCGTCGAACCCGCTTCGACTTCGTCGGAGATACCGTCCGAGGCGCTGGAAACTCGCCTGCCGACGGTGACTCGTGGCCCCCTGGCTTCGCCCACCGTCCCCCCAACGGCCACGCCGCTGCCTCTGCCGACCGCTACTTCTACCCCCATCATTACCTCAACTTCGGCTTTAACAGCGAGCCTTGACCCCCTGCCGATCCCAATTTTGCTTTCACCTGAGCCGGATAGCGCTGGCCGGACTCAATACGACGCCAGCCGCGAGATCAGGTTTGTCTGGCAGTGGCCGGGCGAATTGAGCGATGATCTTAGCTTTGAAATCAGGGTATGGGCTGGGGATGAGGAGCGGGTGGGGGCGCACGACGCCCGGCTCCTGAGGCAAGATCCCACCTTTCGGGGTTTGGATGATCACACTTATACCGTCACCCTGGTTTTAAGCGGCTCCCGTGGCGTAACCCGCACCAGCGCCGATTATTTTTGGTCGGTGGGAGTGGTGCGCATCCAGCCGGATTATGAATGGTTGAAAATAGAATCCGAAGCCCGCCCGATTAGTCTGGTTGTTCCGCTGGAAGGAGACGGGGCCAACAGCCCGAAAAAGAAGTAAGGCTGCTGACCGTCTAATTACTCCACTTTTAGAGCCAATCCGAAAACCTCAGCAGCGGCGGCTCCCACGCCGCCGTTGGGCCGGGCGTGGGAACCCGCCGCGGCAAACCGACCCGCACCCACTACCGGGTGCTTGAAGATTTTGAGCCGTACAGCTTGCTCGAAAACCGGCCGGACCCACCAGATTCGGGTCCACCTGGCCTGGCTCAAATGCCCCGTCGTCGGCGATACGGTCTATGGCCGCAAAAAGAACGTCCTCGGCCTCAAGCGCCAGTTTCTCCACGCCTAGCGGCTGCGCTTCCGCCACCCCCGCACCAGGGAGTAGAGCGTAGGCCGTTGGGCGCTTGGCAATTGCTATCAAAATTGTTGCGATTCCAGAACAAGAGTGCTACAATCTCAGCCAGGATGTCTGGCGACCCCCTCATTCAAACCAATGGAAGGAGTGTTCACGCACCTGTGGCACGCCACCGATAATGAAAATACCCCCTCCCCAACCCCGCTTGCGCGCCGCTGCGGGGGAGGGGGTTAGCCAGCTTCCCCCCGTTGCGGGGGGATTGAGGGGGGTATTTTCTCAGGAGGATTTTATGCAATTCAAAATTGGTGACTGGGTGGTTCACCCGACCCACGGAACAGGGCAGATTGTTAACATTGAGAAAAAACAGTTTTCCGAGAAAACGCCGCGTCTGTACTATGAAGTCGTTCTGCCCAAGCTCATCACCCTCTGGATTCCGATCGAGGCGCAACTGGCCAGTGGGCTTCGACCAGTCACGGCCCTGAACGAGCTTGACCATTACCGCGACTTGCTGAGAAGCCCTTCCGTTCCCTTGACGGTAAACCACCAGCAGCGACGCCTGGAATTGGCCAGCCGTTTGAAACCAGGCTCATTTCAAGGGATGTGCGAGGTAGTGCGGGACCTGACGGTTTCGGGCTGGCACAAGCCCTTAGGGCTGTCAGATACAGCCACCCTTCAGAAAACCCGGCAGAGCCTTTATTTGGAATGGGCGACCTCGGCGAGTGTGCCCCTTATCGAAGCGATCAAGGAAATTGACTCGCTACTACTGACAACTCGACCCACCCCGGCACCAAAACCAATTGGCCTGATCGTACTATCGCCTTAGCAACGACGGCTCCCACGCCGTCGCTTGGCCGGGCGTGGGAGCCTGGCCCGCTAAAATACTGTACGAGGTTTATCTGATTTATCCATAAGGTTAGGAGCGATGAAATAATGCGAGAAAATGATTTCAGGTTGATTGAACTGGCTTTTGACTATGTTTCAGCCGAAACAGAGCCACAGGCTCAGCAAGTCTATGACCAAACCATGCTATTGGCGAGCGACAAACCCACTTTCAGGCTGTGGCTTGATTTGGTTGCCTATATGGAAGCGTGGAATCAGAACAAGGAGCACACAGGCGCGATGAGTCGAGCCAGTGCTTTGCAGTTTTTTTCTACCCGGCAAGCAGAATTGAAACCCACCCCCCAGGAGCAAGAACGAGGATGGCCAAACAACTGATTTTTCGAGATGAGGCCCGCCATCGTCTGCAAGCCGGAATGGATAAAATGGCCCAGGCCGTAGCCGCCACGCTTGGCCCAAAAGGACGCAATATTGCCCTGGACCAAAAATGGGGCGCACCCCTTATTACCCAGGATGGGGTGACAGTGGCCAAAGAGATTGCCTGGAGCGACCCTTTTGAAAATATGGGCGCTCAACTGCTCAAACAAGCCGCCCTTAAGACCAGCGAGATGACCGGCGATGGCACGACAACGGCGACGGTCCTGGCTCATGCAATGGTCAGCGAGGGCTTGAAAAATATGGCCGCCGGAGCTGACCCGATGCTCCTCAAACGGGGGCTGGAAAAGGCGACGGCGCTGGTATCTACCGCCCTGAAAGAGCAGGCGCTGCCCATTTGCAGCCGGGCCGAAATGGCCAACGTGGCGGCCAATGCCGCCCAGGATCGAGAGATTGGGCAGTTGATTGCCGAAGTGCTGGATAAAGTTGGCCGGGATGGCGTAGTGACCGTCGGGGATGGTCCCGGCCTGGTCATTGAAACCGAATATGTCGAGGGGATGCAGTTTGACCGAGGGTATCTCTCGCCTTTTTTTATCACCCACGCCGAGGAGATGGCCGTGGTGTTTGAAGAACCCTATCTGCTGCTCTATGACCAAAAGATCAACACCGCCGCCGATTTGGTTCCCCTTTTGGAGAAACTCGTTCATCTCAACCACCCCAACCTGGTGGTTATTGCCGATGATGTTGGGGGCGAAGCCCTGACCACCCTGGTACTCAATAAATTGCAGGGAACCTTGAACCTGGTAGCGGTGAAAGCACCCGGCTTTGCTGAGCAGCGCAAGGCAATGCTTCAGGATATTGCTATCCTTACGGGCAGCACAGTTATAAGTGAGGAGTTGGGCCGCAAACTTGAGTTAGTCACCTTAGCCGACCTGGGCGGCTGTGATAGGGTGGTGATTACCCAGGATAAGACCACCCTCATCGGCGGGCACGGTTACGCCGAGGCCCTTAAAAAGCGGATCAGCCAGCTCAAAACCGAAATTGAACAGGCAACTGACGACTACAAGCAAAAAAAGTTACAAGAGCGGTTGGCCAAGCTAACCGGCAGTGTCGCCATTATCAAAGTCGGAGCGGCCAGTGGGGTCGAACTCAAGGAGAAGAAACAGCGGGTCAAGAACGCTCTGAGCGCTACCCAGGCTGCGCTGGAGGCAGGGATCATTCCGGGTGGCGGCGTCGCGCTGCTTAATGCGGCTTGTGCGCTGGTAGGGCTGGTCACTCAAAACTCCGATGAAGCCACGGCGATGAATATCATGCGCCGAGCCTTGGAAGAACCGCTGCGCCTCATTGCCCGTAATGCCGGCCAGGAGGAGGCCGTGATCGTTGCGAACGTGCGGTGCCGGCAGCAAGCCGAACGAAATAACCGGATTGGCTACAACGTGATGTCAGAGCAGTATCAAGACTTGGTCCAGGCGGGCATTACAGACCCGACCATGGTCACCCGCAGTGCGTGGGAAAATGCCGCTTCCATCGCAGCTATGATCTTGACCATTGAGGTTCTGGTGGCCGACCTGACGATATATCCTTAAGTAATTACCCGTATTACAGCGAGATATAAATTATGCTATTAACCCGAGAAGATGTTATTGATGCAGTCAAATTTGCGCACGGTAGTGGCGAAACAGCCAACCTGTGCCGGGCCGACTTGTGGGGAATTGATCTGACCGGAGCCAACCTCCAGGGAACTGATTTGAGCCAGGCTTATTTACGTCGGGCTAACCTGAGTCAGGCCAACCTGCAAGGAACCGACCTGGGCGAAGCCGACCTGAGCGGGGCCGACCTGAGCGGGGCTAATTTGCGTCAGGCAAAGTTAGGCGGAATTGATCTTCACGAGGCAGATTTGCGCCAGGCCGACCTGAGCGAGACTGATTTGCGCGGGGCTAATTTGCGCCGGGCGAAATTTAACAGCGACACCCTGTGGCCCTTAAATTTTGACCCTGTCGAAGAGGGAGCCATCAGATACTGACAATGTATTCTTAAAATGACTCAATCAGGGAACTTTGTACTCTGGTTTGATAATTTGAGGCTGGGGCCGGGAGAATCGGGCATCTTCTTCGAGGAGAAAATTTCTCAGGCAAGTTCTAACGGGTATTGGTTCACCGTAATTGCAACCAATCCCCCTTGCGCCAATGATCAAATGATCAAAATCACCAACGTTTTTCATGTTGTCAAAAGCAAGCCTCAGGCAGCGGATGGTACCGGCGAAACATTGACCCTCCAGGTTTATGTCACAGTACGAAATTTTAATCCTACGGCCAGTGTCACTTTTCAACTTTATAAGGCTGAGATCAACCGGTGGCAAATGATTGCTCAGGGATGAGTAAGATAGCTATGAGTAACTGTAGATACACTGGAAAAAATTATAATGCAATGGCAGAAAACTGATTCAACCTCCGTCTTTGTAACTCGATTGATGAATGATCTGGAGCCTACCTTATTCGACTTTATCAAAACAAACGTTAATTCCTTTATCAAGTGGGACTTGTTGAAACTCTTTTATGCAAACCGTGAGCTCATTGATACTGCGGAAAATGTGGCCAAATATACGGGCCGGCCTGTGGCGATGATCGAGCCGGAACTGGCAGATTTAGTCGAGAGCGAGCTAATAGTAAAAACAAGCCTGACCGGCATACCTGTCTACGCGCTCACCAGCGACGAGATCATCTGGGCCTCAATAAGCAATTTTATATCAGCCTGCGAGGATAGAGAGATGAGAATGAAATTTGTCTATCACATTGTTCATGAGATCCAGTAGGTCTATCCATCATTCAGGGCAATCGCATCCTCCGTATAAGGTGGGCCAATGTGCGGGGCTGAAGCCGCCGCCCTGAAAGAGCAAAGCTCTCCGAGCTAAAAATCTAGCCCATCAGGGCTTCGCTCTCTTAGCACGAGGGCTTTAGCCTCGTGCCGGTAGCGTCAAAATGTTAGTATGCGATTGCCCTGGGTGAATAATTGACGGGTGTGCCGGAGTTTCGGTATAATTCAGGCCAATAAATTTTCTCGAAAGGAACAATATCTGATGGAGTATCGCCGTCTAGGCCAATATGGTTTGAAGGTAAGTGAGTTTTCGCTGGGGGCGTGGGTTACGTATGGCGGACAGGTGGGGGAGAAGGAGGCGCGTAAATGTATGCTGGCGGCCTACGAGGCCGGGGTAAATTTTTTGACAATGCCGACATATACGCCAACGGCAACGCCGAAATTGTCATGGGCGAGGTCATCAAAGACCTCAAGCGAACCGACCTGGTTATTTCGAGCAAGGTTTTCTGGCCGACCGGCCCCGGTCCGAATGATCGCGGTCTGTCGCGCAAGCACATCATGGAGTCGTGCCACGCCTCGCTCAAGCGGCTCAAGGTGGAGTATGTGGACCTGTATTTTTGCCACCGCCACGACCCGGAAACGCCCCTGGAGGAAGTGGTCCGGGCGATGGACGATTTGGTGCATCAAGGCAAAGTGCTCTATTGGGGCACCAGCGAATGGCGCGGCAGCCAGATCAGCGAGGCGGTGGATTTGGCCCGGCAGGGCGGCCTCTACCCGCCGGCGGTTGAGCAGCCGCACTACAATATGTTCACCCGCGACATTGTCGAGACGGAGCTGCTTGAGGCGGCTCAGCAGCAGGGCGTCGGCCTGGTAGTCTGGAGTCCGCTGGCCAGCGGCATCCTGACCGGCAAATACAACGAGGGCGTTCCCGCCGACAGCCGCATGGCCGACCCGGATTATGCCTGGCTGCGTCAGGGCGTCACCCAGGAACGTATCTTCAAAGTACGCCAGTTAAGCGAAATTGCGCAACAGTTGGGCGCGAGCATGGCTCAACTGGCCCTGGCCTGGCTGTTACGCCTGCCGGAGATCAGCAGCGTTATCACCGGGGCCAGCCGGGTGAGCCAGGTCCACGAAAATCTCAAGGCAGCGGAGGTCAAAGCTAAATTGACGCCGGAGATTTTGGCCCGGATTGAGACGATTTTGGGGAATGATCCGAAGGTGGGGGTGGCGTGAAACGTGAGGCGTGAGGCGTGAGGCGTGGTACAATCAACGGGCCAGGCACTACGCACCACGCACTATGTTTTTAGGGAAATTTATTATGACCGAACTGACTCTCGAACAGAAAACGGCTCGCAATATCGAGGTTGATCTGAAAGGGCGCGAGGTGCGGATTACCTGGGCTGATGGACAGCACAGCGTCTACACCCTGGATTACTTGCGCCAGATTTGCCCCTGCGCCCTGTGCAACGAGCAGCGCCGCAATCAGGACCCGCTGCGGATTTTGAAGCCGGAACAGATTGTCACCACAGCCGACCTCCGCCAGGATCGCCCGGTGGAGATGGTCGGCAATTATGCCTTGCAGTTTTTCTGGGCCGACGGGCATAATGTCGGCCTCTACTCGTTTGAATTCCTCCGCCAGAAAAGCCCGAAAAATTAGATTAAAATGCAGACTTTAGTCTACCCTAGCCACATACACCAATAAGCTAAAAAACGGTCTCAAAGCTCCTCCAACCGATTAATCACGATCAAGCTATCATCTCCCAATAAATAATTTCTGGCACTGGAATACTTCCAATGTACATCGGCCCAAAACTGGTGACGGATGAATATCCGTCACCAGCACAAACGGCCTTATCCCATTTTACTTCACCGGCAGAATCCCCTGCGCCTCTAGCTCATGGATGATCTGCTCTACAATCTCCTCCGTGCTGCGCAGGTCCGTCTCGACGACGATTTCCGGGTGCTGCGGCTCTTCGTAGGGCGAAGAGATGCCGGTGAAGTTTTTGATTTCGCCGGTCAGGGCTTTGGCATAGAGGCCCTTGGGGTCGCGCCGTTTGCACACTTCCAAATCGCATTTGACAAAGATTTCAAAGAAGCGGCCTTCGGGCAGGATGGAGCGGGCAAAGTCACGCTCGTTCTGGAAGGGTGAGATAAAGCTGCACAGCACGATGTTGCCGTGCCCAAAGCCCAGGCGAGAGACCTCGGCGGCGCGGCGAATATTCTCGTTGCGGTCGCTGTCGGAGAAGCCCAGGTCGCCGTTCAGGCCGTGGCGCAGGTTGTCGCCATCCAGGAACAGGGTGTGAACATCCCGCTCAAACAAACGTTGTTCCAGCTTTTTGGCCACCGTAGATTTGCCCGAGCCGGACAGTCCGGTGAACCAGAGCACCGCGCCCTTGTGCCGGTTGTGCTGCTCGCGCTGCTCCAGGGAGACCCCGCCGATTTCCCAGACCACATCGGTAGATTTGCGCCGTTCGATGTTGGAGCGGGCCGGCTCAACCGTCTCGATCAGATCGCTGATACGGCGCGATCCGCCACGAATCATCCCGGCGGCGACGGTGGTGTTGGTATGGGGGTCAATCAGGATAAAACTGCCGGTATTACGGTTGATTTCGTAGCGGTCAAAAAATAAGGGATGGGTGGTGGTAAGCTGCACCCGGCCAATCTCGTTGAGGGTCAAAGCTTCGGCGGGGTCGCGGTGCATGGTGTCCACATCAATTTTGTAATTTAGTTGCGAGATAAACGCCTTGACGGTGCGGGTGGTGTGCTGCACCCAATAGCTGCCCTGCGGATTCAGCGGCGTTTCACTCATCCAGCAGATAACCGCGTCAACCTGGTTGCTCTTTTGGGGCAGGTTTTGGGTGCGGACAATCATATCGCCCCGGCTGATGTCAATTTCATCTTCCAGGGTGATGATGACCGAATCGCCCGCCACGGCCTCTGGTTGGTCGCCGTCGAAGGTGACAATGGATTTGACTCGGCTGCCCAGGCCGGAGGGAAAAACGACCACTTCCTCGCCGGGGAAAACCCGGCCCGAAGCAATTTGACCGGCAAAGCCCCGGAAATTCTGGTTGGGGCGGATGACATATTGGACCGGGAACCGAAAATCCACCAGGTTGCGGCTGCCGCCGACGTTGACATTTTCCAGGTGGTGCAGCAAGGTCGAGCCGTCGTACCAGGGCATATTCTCGCTCTTATCCACCACGTTATCGCCTTTGAGGGCCGAAATCGGGATAAACACAATATCCTGCACCGGCAGTTTGGCCGCAAAATCCTTGTAATCGGCCACAATCTGGTCGAACACCTTCTGCTCGTAATCCACCAAATCCATTTTGTTGACGGCGACCACCAGGTGCGGAATGTGCAGCAGGGTTGACAGGAAGCCGTGCCGCTTGGATTGGGTCAGCACGCCTTTGCGGGCGTCAATCAAAATAATGGCCAATTCGGCGGTGGACGCGCCGGTGACCATGTTGCGGGTATATTGGATGTGGCCGGGTGTGTCGGCGATGATGAATTTGCGTTTGGGCGTGGCAAAGTAGCGATAGGCCACGTCAATGGTAATTTTCTGTTCGCGCTCGGCCTTTAGCCCGTCGGTCAACAGGGCCAGGTCCACATAGTCGTCGCCCCGTTCATTACTGGCCCGCTGCACCGCTTCGATTTGATCTTCAAAAATAGCTTTTGAATCGTATAACAAACGGCCAATCAGGGTGCTTTTGCCGTCGTCAACGCTGCCGGCGGTGGTGAAACGCAGTAATTCAATATTGTCAAGCGAGTCGTACGACTCGGTGGTTTGTGCTGTGGTGATGGTTTGTTCTAATGCCATAATTTTTGGATACCCCACTCGATAGTTTAAGATTTGAGGCTAAGGCTGAGGCTAAGGCATTTCTCAGCCTCAGCCTTAGCCTCAGCCTTTAAAAATAGCCTTGCTTTTTACGGTCTTCCATAGCCGACTCTGATCGTTTGTCGTCGGCGCGGGTGCCGCGCTCGGTGACGCGGGCGGAGGCTACTTCCTGGATAATGTCTTCCAACGTGGCGGCTTGTGATTCAACTGCGCCGGTGCAGGTCATATCCCCGATGGTGCGGAAGCGGACGATTTTGCTTTCAATTGTTTCTTTGCCGTAGGGCCGGACCACGTCGGAGGCAGCCAGGAGCATGCCCTCGCGGTTGATGATGTCGCGCCGGTGTGTGAAGTAAAGCGAGGGGATGGGCACTTCTGCCGTCTGGATATACTGCCAGATGTCCAGTTCGGTCCAGTTGCTCAATGGGAAAACGCGGAAACTTTCGTTGGGGTTTTTACGACCATTGAACAGATTCCACAGTTCGGGCCGCTGATTTTTGGGGTCCCACTGACCGAAGGCGTCGCGGTGGGAAAAGAAGCGTTCTTTGGCCCGGGCCTTTTCCTCGTCGCGGCGAGCGCCGCCCAGGGCTGCCTCAAATTTGAACTCGGCCAGGGCATCGAGCAGGGTCACGGTTTGCAGGCCGTTGCGGCTGGCGTGCGGGCCGGTCTCTTCGACCACGCGGCCCTGGTCAATCGAGTCCTGGACGTAGCGTACAATCAGCCGCACCCCAATCCGCTCGACCATTTCATCGCGGAAGGTCAGGGTTTCTTCAAAATTATGCCCGGTATCAATGTGCAACAGGGGAAATGGGATTTTGCCGGGGAAAAAGGCTTTTTGGGCCAGATGAGCCATAACAATCGAGTCTTTTCCGCCAGAAAAAAGCAGGACAGGCCGCTCGAATTGAGCCGCAACTTCGCGCATCACGTAGATGGCTTCGGATTCCAACTGCTTCAAATGGGAACGAAGATATGAAACATTCATTTTTATAATAAACCTTTTTTTGGTGTTGGTTTTGCTAAGATACACTGCGTGATTATAGCATAAGGAAGTTTGAATTTAGTTTGAATAAAATCCCTTTTGAGTTTGTCTTTTATGTAAACATGTCGTAAAATAACGGGGTGAAAGAGCAGCCTGCCCCCTACGTTCAGCCGCAGCCAAAGGTAAAAATTCACTCTGTTCGTTGGCTCTGGTTGGCCTGGTTCAGTTTGGCCGGCTTCTTGCTGGGGGCATGTAACCAGCTCCAGCCCACGCAGCCGGGACCGACCCATTCCAATATCATTTTTGTCACACCGACGCCGCCCGGCTTGATGATGCTGAGTGAAGGGCAGCGTTTTTCAGCGCAGCCTTCTGCCCAGTCCACCGCGCCGGCTGTGCCTTATTTCGCCGGGGCCAATGAAATGGGCCAGGTTTTGGTGCTGGAATACCACCGCATCGGCTACCCGGAGCAGCGTTACCAGCGCACCCCTGATAATCTGCGGGCCGACCTGGAACGCCTTTATCAAAGCGGCTACTATCCGGTGAACTTTGTTGAAATCATCCAGGGATTGTCCGCTGTGCCGCCCGGCAAAAAGCCCATCGCCCTAACGTTTGATGACTCCGACATCAGCCAGTTTCAGGTGCTGGCTGATCGCACCATAGATGCCGACTCGGCTATGGGCATTCTGCTGAATTTTCACCACCAGCATCCCACCGATTGGCCCACCCGCGCCACATTTTTTGTGTTGGGCAACGACAGCAATAATCATTACTCAGTCTTTGGTCAATCGGAGCTGGCCAAAGAGAAAATTCAGGTGCTGGTTGACCTGGGCATGGAGGTCGGCAGCCACACCGTCAGCCACGCCGATTTATCGGTGGCGACGGCGGAACGAATTTATTGGGAATTGGCCGTCAGCCAGCATGTAATTGAAGAAATGGCCCCCGGCTATAAGGTACAAACCTTATCCGTTCCCTTCGGTGGTTTCCCCTATACCCTGGAATTTCTGAAAACCGGTCAGTGGGAAGATTTGAGCTACAGTTACATTGGCAATGCGGCCGCCTGGGGCGGTCCCAATGTTTCCCCCTTTGACCCCACCTTTGAGCCGTATCACGTCTCCCGTCTGGAAATAACCGATACCTCTCTGGATCACTGGCTGACCCATTTTGAGCAAAACCCCGACGCCTATTATATCTCCGATGGCGACCCCAAGCGCGTGACCTCACCACTGCGGGTTGAGATTGCAGCCGAACAGTAGCTCAGGCTATCTGTTTGACAAAGCTATCTGGCCCAACTATCATACTCATAGGCTAGTTGGTGATAAAAATTGAGCAGCCAGGAGAAAAAATGGTCGTTACAGTTCCCGCTGTATATGAAAATGGTATACTTCGTCTGCTAGAGCCTTTAGATTTGCCGGAACAGGCTGAGGTTCAGGTAACTATAGAGTCGGTTACAAAACTAAAGCCTTACTACCCAACACATTCTCATTCTTTGGCCCAACTTAAAACTCTCACTGGTGCTATAGCTTTAGGGGGCGATGCCCTCAAAGAGAGTGAAGCTTTTCAGGCGGTGAGTTGAATTTTAATGATGCCCTCATTGCGCTTTCCTGTCGGGAGCGAAATATCACCGCTATTGCCAGTTTCGACAGTGATTTTGATCGGGTATCCTGGTTCAATCGGCTGGCTCGGCCGGAAGATATTGGATTAATCCCTACGTAGCTCGCCTCTTCGCCTCTTTGCGTCCCGCCTCACTCTCTCAGAACCCGCTCATCCCCCACCCGTTTGGTGAGGCGCTGTTCGTCGGTGTATTCCAGCAGGGCCAGGGCATATTTGCGGCTGGTGTTGAAGGTATCGCGCACCTGGGCCACATTGACGGTGGGATGTTGACCCAAATAGGTGCGCAGCCAGGCCACAAAATCCCGATAGGTCTCGGTTAACAGAATCACGTCCGGCGAGAGACGGGTCAACTGTTCCCCTTCGATCAACGACAGCATGACATCCTCGCCTACGGCGGCGGCGACATCCTTGGGTAGCGGCGTATTGTAGGGTGCGCGTCGAAAATCGGCCAGAAGTTTATCCACGGCGGTTTGCTGGGCCGGAGCGAATTTAACCCGGTGCGAGGCCAGCCGAACCGTCGTTTCAGCCCCGGCCAATGTTCCTTCCTGCTGACCACGCTGAACCGCTTCATTAAACAGCCGCGTTTCCAACTTGAGCCGGCTTTTTAACTCGCCGCGCGGTATCCCCGCTTTGAGGGGGAAACGGCTGTGATAGTCGAGCAGGATGGTGGTAATTTGACCGAGCAGAGTGGCCCATCCGGCGCGGGAGGCGACCAGAGTTTTGGGCTGGGGCAGGCTAACAGCTTGCCCGGTAGAATCGGTTAGGGTAAAAACGTCCCCTTTTTTGAGCAGTTCGATCAGCGCGGCTGAGGCAATTTCAAGCGGCAGGCGACATTCGGCCAGCAAGGTTTGGGTGGGAGTGGGCCGCGCCGGTCCAGTTCACCGATCAATACATCTTCGGGCGTGCCGGCCAGCAGCGTTTCCAGCCGTTTGAGCAGGTCGGGCCGGAAACGGCGGTGGCGACGGCGCGGCAGCGGGTCAACCACTACCCCGCCACCAATAGTCAGCGAGGGCGAGGGTTGGCGGATGATGAAGCGGTCGCCTTTGATGATGGGGATGCGCTGGGCCAGACGTAGCTGGACCCAGCCGGTTTGGCCCGGCTCCAGTTCGCGAACCCCCAGCAGGCGGGTATAGCCGAGCACTTCGGTTGCGCCGGTAAAAATTTCAACTTCCTGGTTGTGACGCAGCGCCCGCGGCGAGTCGGGCAGCAAGCGGAGCTGGACATCTACCAGTTGGGAGGGTTCCAGCCAGCCGGGGGTGGTTAGCACGTTGCCCCGGGCAATATCGGTGGTGCTGAGGCCGGTCAGGTTGACCGCTGTCCGCGAGCCAGGATGGGCCAATTCGACCGTTTTTTTGTGAGATTGCAGTCCACGCACGCGGGTTTTGAGGCCCTGGGGCAAAAGTTCAACTTCCTGTCCCACCTGCAACTGTCCGTCGAGCATCGTGCCGGTGACAATCGTGCCAAAGCCGCTCATTGAAAAAACGCGGTCAATGGGCAGGCGGGGCCGGCCTCGATTGGGCCGGGGCGGGGCCTGGGTTAATAATTGATCGAGGGTTTGGGTGAGCATTTTGAGGCCCGTTCCGCGCAGCGCCGATACGGGAATAATCGGAGCGTTGGCCAGTACTGTGCCGGTCATCGTTTCGGCGATGTCAGCCTGGATCAGTTCCAGCCAATCTTCGTCTTCGATCATATCTATTTTGGTCACGGCGATGACGCCGCGGGGAATTTCCAGCAAATCCAAAATCGCCAGGTGTTCGCGGGTTTGGGGCATGACGCCTTCATCGGCGGCAATGACAAACAGGGCGGCGTCAATTCCGCCGACGCCGGCCAGCATATTTTTGATAAAATCTATGTGGCCGGGCACATCCACCACGCCCACCGACTCGCCGGAGGGGAGAGTCAGCCAGGCAAAACCGAGATCAATGGTCATGGCCCGCTGCTGTTCTTCCTTCAGCCGGTCGGGGTCAATCCCGGTGAGGGCTTTGACCAGGGTGGATTTGCCGTGGTCTACGTGTCCGGCTGTGCCGATGACCCGCATGGGTTAGCCCTGCCTGTTGGCTAATTCTTCAAAGCGCTGCTGCCAATCGCGGGCCATAAAGGTGCGATTTTGAATATCTTCCTCGATGATTTGGAGGACGAGATCCATCTGCTTTTGCACGGTTTGGTTCAGTTTGACCATTTCATCCACCCGCTTTTGCAGCAAGTCCATATTTTTTTGCAGGTCGGTAAAAGTGGGTTTCCATTCCATGCTTTGCTTTTTCCAGCGCTGTTCGTATTCGCCCCGCCACTTTTCCATTTCGCCCTGCTGGCGGTCTTCGGCCAGGCGCTGCAACTCGGTGGCCTTGTGCTGCTCCCGCTGCAAACGCTCCTGAAAATCTTGCAGCGACTCTAACGCCCGTTTGTTAAGCTGGTA
Source organism: Anaerolineales bacterium (assembly GCA_012032575.1). The sequence goes on from JAAUSP010000034.1 coordinate 16,291, forward strand.
GTGCTCGGCGTATTTTTCCATCGTGCCTTTGTACTCGTCCATGCGGCGTTCGAGGGCTTCGGCGGTATCGCTCCAGTTTTTGATCAGGCGTTCGCGCTGGGCCATTTGATAATCCATGTGCTCACGATGACGGCGGATGTCCTCACGGATTTCATCCAGGGCGACCTGGTACTGACCAAACTGAGGGATTTGCTGCTCGACCAGTTGTACTTTGGTCAAACTGGAGTCAATTTTCTTGTGCAGCGTGGGCATTTCCGCCTGTAGTTCGGCCAGGCGGGTGGCATCGGCGCGGCGCTGGTCTTCCAGATAGGTGGCGGCGCGGGTCCGTTCTTCGAGTTGTTTGCCCAGCGTATTGAGGCGCGTCTCAAAGGTGCTGACTTCTTTATTGAGGCGATCCACTTCGGTGCGGGCCAGGCTGATAGGTTCATCATAGCGTTGAATCCGATCGAGATCACGGCGCAGTTCATACAGGCTGCGGGCAAAACCGTCGAGCTGGGCCAGCATGGCATTGTTGACATCCCTGAAATTTTGCTGGCGGCGGGTGTACTGTTCTTCGATAATTTGGAGGATTTCACTCTTCAAATTGAGGAATTGATCGTCAAGTTGAGGGGTGGCGGCTTGTTTGGCCTGGGATTCAGCCAGTCGGGCTTCCAATAGCTCGATGCGGCGGGCTTGCTGTTGCAACTCGTAGGCCTGGCTCTCGGCGCGCTGCTGGAGTTGGGCAATTACCTGGGGATCGGGCTGGTAGCGCTGCGTTGAGGCGTCAGACGATGCGGCATTAGTTGGCTCAATGGGCACGGTTTTCTCCTGGTCGGACTTTTGAACAGCCGACGATAACTGCAATTATTGTAACATGACTTAAGGGTGGCGGCAAAGATTTTTGAAATAGACAGAATAGTAAAAATTCCGTGAAGAATTCAAACTAAATTCAAACTTTTTTGTGATATGGTATATTCGAGTTTGATAAGGGCTTAGTTGCACGTTCCCGAAATTTAACAAGATATAGTCGGATGGGTGAAAGAGAATTCAAACTAAATTCAAACCTTTTCATGGTATAATAGGTGGGTATCTTCGGTTATATGTCAGTCAGAAATGGAACTTGTCACCCAACCCTCATCTTAAATATTTAACTATTTTCTAACAAACTTCCGAGGGATTTCTCAGGGTTATATGTTACTTTGATAATGTTTAGGGGTCGCAAATTTATGGAATTAAAAAATTATCTAAATGTGTTGGTCAAAAAATGGTGGATTGTACTGCCTGCGTTTCTCATTACCCTTACCGCGAGTCTGGTAATGGTATATACCCAAACGCCGCTCTACAGTACAACAACTACCTACGTGGTCGCACCCAGTTCGGCTTTTGGTGATCTTAAAAGTTTTGCCAATGGTCTGGATATGTTGGGCCGGCGGGATGAGATTGCCACAACCTTTACCGAGATTGCTATGAGCCGGAGCATTAAACAGCAGGCTATGGACAGCATTTCTCTGGAGTCAGGCCGAAATTATGCAGTTAGCGGTAAATTGCGGGCCGGTACAAATGTGATCGAATTTACGGTTCAAGGGCCTGATCCTGTTATTACACGTGACTTGGTCAACGCTATTGGAGCGACAACAGAAGAATATGTACAAGGTTCTTACGAAGTTTTCGTTCTCCGTCCTTTAGACGAAGCCACAACACCTAGCAGCCCTGTTAGCCCTAATAAAACCTTAAGTCTTACTCTGGCTGCAATATTGGGGTTGGTCTTAGGGGCGGGATTAGCTTTCCTGTCGGCATACTTTGAAGCGTCGGTTAGCCCGATTACAGAAGTAAATATTGTTGATAATAAGATTGGGGTGTATAACAAAGATTATTTCTTGCGAAGATTAAGTAATGAAATGGTCCGTGCCAAGCGGAATCGGTATCCATTGTCGGTAGCTTTGATGCACGTTGTTGATAACCTTGGATTAATGAATGGTGCCAATTCTAATGAGATACGTGCGAAGATTTTGCACCAAATCGGTGTGCTTACCAGTCAATACTTGCGGGAAGAAGATATTGTAGCTTACTTGGGAGACGACACTTTTGCTCTCCTGTTGCCAGACATGACGGGTGAAAACGCTAAAGCTGTTATGGAATATATGCAAACACGCGTTAACATGTTTTCCTTCCAGCCTATCACCCAGAATACCAAGCTCAACCTTAAAAGTATTGTAGGAGTAGCTGCTTACAATCATAACGGTACCAGCCGTGATGATTTTGTGGCCCAAGCCAACCGAGCACTTCATCTGGCTGAAGTGAATGAAAATGGTAGTGTTTATCTGATTGCTAATAACCACCCTGCGGATTATCCCAATGTTTAGAACTACATCAGTATCCCCAAACCGCTTAGGGAGAGTGCTGTTGGTGTTAGTTGGCCCCTTGTTACTCATGCTTTTGGGGAGCAGGTTGGCCGCCCAGGCCTCGGCCAACTCACTTGCCCCATTGTTGGAACGGCCTGTTTTAGCCTTGCAAGTTACCGCTACACCCACAGCCACTTTACCCAGCGAAGTGGTTACCCCGGAGGCGATTGGGTCAAGTCCAGCCTTCAGCCTCACCTTGGCTGCTCTGGGATATAATCAAACTACATTGAATAGCCCTGTTGATATTACTGAATACTCCTTTAGATTGCCTGATAACTGGCTAATTGACAAAGACAGCCAACTGGAACTTGATTTGAGTTATACCTACAATCAAGCAGAGCCCCAAAACTATCCGGGACAGTTTGGCGATTTAACTATCAAACTTGATGATCAAACTCTGGAAGTTTTTTCCATTGAGGCCCAACAACTCGATAATTACCGTTTGACCATCCCATTGCCGGCCTCCGCCTTTGCCCCGGATCGTCTGCAACATCTGATCAGTCTGGAGTTTGACGCCGGTTCGCTGTGCGCGGTACCGCATAAAGCTACTTTGATTATCCATCCGACCTCGACGGTGTGGCTCAATTACACCCAACTTCCGTTGGAGCTTGATTTGAGCCGCTATCCACGTCCTTTCTATCAACAAACCTTTACACCTGATACCCTGCGAATTGTTTTACCGGCGCAACCCTCAGCCAGTAATTTGAGCCAAGCCCTGGCCGTTACGGCTAAATTGGGCGACTTGACCGGCAACGGCCTGGTGATTAGCCCCACCACCGATCTGGAACTTAGCCAACTGCTAACCTCAACTTCTACCTCGCTGGCTGACCATTTAATTGTGGTTGGGCAACCCCAGGAAAATCAATTGATCACAATGCTCAATCGTCTGGTTGAGTTGCCAGTGATCCTGCACTCACGGCAATTACCGTTAACTATTGAGGGACCGATAGAGGTAACTTCTGGCAGCCCTTTAAACTATACCTTTAGCTTCACTAATACTACTGGGCGGGCCGCAAACTTATCTTTATTCAGTCAACTTCCACCTGCTACCCGTTTGACCGCTTGCACACCCAAATGTGTTGAGAATAAAGCCGACCAAACGATTGTTTGGCCTGATAATCGCCTGGCTCCTGATAAAAGCTTTAGGGTTTCACTTACTTTGCAGGCCACCGCCGCTCTAACCGGTGTGGTTGAGCAGACGGCGATGGTGGTTGAACAGAAATTGGGTCCGGTCAATGCCAACACCTTGACTACTCCGATTGTTACGGATTTGCCTCAGACGGAGCGGCAAGCCTCGATGGTTGGATCGGAGGGTTATTTCTTTGTATACAATAATCGCGCTGTGGCCAAAGATGATGGAATTGTAATGGAAATTCCTTCCCCCTGGAATGAAAATCGAGCGGTGTTAATCATTACCGGCTTGAGTGATGAAGCAGTGACTAAAGCCAGTCAGGCGATGAGTTCGGAAACCGGCTTTCCGGGTATGAGTGGGCCAGTAGCTCTGGTGCGGGAGATTCTTGCCCCGACGGAAAATATCACGACCAGGGTGACGCAGAGCGAGCTAACCCTGACCGACCTGGGGTATTCAGATCGGGTTATCCGGGGGCAAGCTCAACAGACGATTAATTATGACTTTAACCTGCCCTATAATTGGCAACTAACCGAAGCAGCGGCCATTGATCTTTATTTTAACCACTCTCAGTTAATTGATGACCAAAATTCCAGTTTGACTGTGTTGCTTAATCGCCAACCGGCTAGTAGTAGCCTTTTAGACGATCAAACGGCAGATAATGGGCATATACACATTGATTTGACAAAGGCCAATGTTCAACCCGGTTCAAATCGGCTCAGTATCCAGATCAATCTGGCGCGAACCGAACAATGCATTGTTGATGTCGATCAGGGCTGGCTGGTAATTTTGGCTGATTCTCGTATTTCTCTGACCCACACCGATATCACTGGCTTAAATTTTGATCTGGATTATTTTCCCACTCCATTTTCGGCCGATCCGACTTTAAGCAATTTGCTGTTTGTTTTACCCGGAGCGCCGGAGGTGACTGAATGGGGTCAAGCTTTACGACTAGCTGCCAGTTTGGGAAGTGCAGTATCGGGAAAGATGTTATCACCGATGGCTGCATTGGGTGAGATACCCCCGGCGTCAGAGATGTCCAGGTATCATATCATTGCTTTGGGACGATCATCGCGTAATCCTCTCCTTCAAGAGGTTAATGCGACCTTGCCGCAGCCTTTTCTGCCCGGCTCCGACGAAATTGAGCAGCGGCTCGATAACGTGATTTTTCGGTTGCCCCCCGGGCTTAGCCTGGGCTACCTGCAACTGATACCCTCGCCCTGGAACCCTGAGCGTGCTTTTCTGGCGGTTACAGGTACCACCGATGAAGGCATGGTTCAAGCCAACGCTACTCTGGCCGAGAGGCCGTGGGTGGTGAAAGGCAACCTGGTCTTAATTAGAGATAAGAATGTCAGCACCCTGGATACACGGGAATTAACCCAACCGGTGGCCGCTGCTGTGGTGACAGTGATGTCCGAAGCGGCTCCCGTGGTTACGGTCACCCTGACCGCCACCCCACTTCCAGCAGCGACTCCGACTCCCTCCACTTCCTCTACCCCAACAGCAGGATCGGTTTCAACCGGAAGCAGCACACCAGGCTGGCTGTTTCCGCTGGTTGGTGTGAACGGCCTCTTGGTCATCGCTATCTTTGCCTTTGTCTTTTGGCAAGCCCGATACAAGCGAGTCTAGGAATATGTCTAACTTCTCACCCCAAGTAGAGGTGGCTGCCCCCATTGCTCCACCGCCGGTCAAAGTTGATCAAAATATTACGGCGGCGGCGAAAAGGTGGGGGCATTTTATTGGGCGGGAAGTTTTTTGCTTATGGCAGTCGTTTTGTAATTGGTATCTTGTTGGCCCGTTTTTTGGCGGCGGAGCAGTATGGACTGTACAATCTCAGTTTCGCTACAGTTGAGATTGCCGCCGGTATGGCCGCCTGTGGGCTTGGCGCGGCGTTAGTGCGTTACATTCCCGTTTATCGTAACCGTCTGGACGAAAAACGTTTGTGGGGCACGATCCAGATTGGGCTGATCCTTCCAGCTCTGGTGAGTCTCTTCTTGAGTATAGCCCTCTATATGCTGGCTACTCCTATTGCCGAGCAATGGTTTGAAGAACCCAAGTTGGCCCCCTTGCTGCAGCTGGTCAGCCCGGCTATTTTGTTTTTTACCCTGGTGGATATGCTGGCGGCGGCTACACGGGGTTTTAAGGAGATGCGTTATACCGTTATCGCCCAGGATATTATTTTATCAGTGGTCAAACTGCTCTTGCTTCTTGCTATGGTCATGATTGGGCTAACTGCCGCCCGAGCAGTGACTGCCACCGGCCTGACCGAAATGGTTGTTTGTGGGGTGTTACTTTTCTTCTTAAATAAACAGTTTCCGTTGCGTCGTCCATTAGCACTGGGCAGCGAGAAATCGGAGAGATTGTCAGATTTTCGTTGCCGATGTACCTGGCCGACATAATCATTAAATTTAGCGGTAACATAAAAGCGCTATTACTGGGTACGCTGCATAATGTGGCCAGTGTTGGGGTTTTTTCTGTAGCCAGCCAGATTACGATGATCTCAGACATGTTTCATAGTTCTATTGTTACGGTGTCACAACCCATCATTGCCGAAATCAGTAGCCGGGGCGACCGAGACCAACTTAAGAACTTTTACCAAACCGTGAGCCGCTGGTCATTGACCCTCAATTTTCCTTTGTTTCTGGCCTTACTCTTGTTTCCCGGCCCAATTATCTCGATTTTTGGCGAAAGTTTTACCACTGGCATCGTAGTACTCAAGATATTAGCCTGGAATGGGCTGGTCAATACGGGTACGGGTATCTGCGGCGTTTTAATTGATATGAGCGGTAACACCCGTTTGAAATTGGTTAACACCATTACTTCGGTGACAGTTAGTATCAGCCTGAGTCTGTTGATGATCCCTGCGTGGGGTCTCATTGGGGCTGCGATTGCCTCGTTAAGTTCAGCGATAATTATCAATTTGCTTCGATTGATAGAAGTTTTTATTCTATTTCGGCTATTGCCTTATAACAGTACTTTCTTAAAACCTCTCATTGCCGGAGGAATCGCCTTTAGTTTAATGTGGGTTGCCAGTTGGTTCTATCCAGTAGTTGACCTGATACATTTAATTGTTAATATGCCTTTGCTCTTCATTGTCTATATTTGCGTTCTGCTACTGTTAGGACTTTCTGAGGAAGATCGCCTAGTTATGAGTCGTCTGCGCCGTCGCGTAGAGAACATGTTATCAAGGTAAAATAAAAAAATGAAAAAATTAAATCGGGTGTTGATTATCGGTCTTGATGGGGCCACCTGGGATGTGTTAGCCCCCTGGCTTGATGATGGGACTCTGCCGCATCTGGCCCGGCTGCGTCAAAATGGCTGTTGGGGCGAGTTGTTGTCTACAATCCCTCCGCTGACTGCGCCGGCCTGGAGTACCTTTGCCACCGGCAAAAATCCTGGCAAGCATGGGGTATTTCACTTTGTACAAGCCGACAATCCGGGTAATGGTGCTAATGGCAAACCATTGATTGTAGACAATCGCAGTATCAAAGCGACCACATTATGGGATATTTTAGGTCATCATGGCCGCCAGGTTGGCCTGGTCAATATTCCTATGACCTACCCTCCCCGTCCGGTTAACGGCTTCATGATTGCCTGTTTTCTAACCCCCCCCAATGCACCTTTTTTCACTTACCCGCATGAACTTTCCATGCAACTTACCGATTACCAGATAGACTTGGATCGTTTCATTTTTCATAAACCATTTGCTCGCGACTCCGAGGAACCCCCCAACGTGGCCCCCAGTTTGGAGTTGATGCAAGAATTTGATGATATGGAAGAAAAACGGGCCAGAACCGCACTGAAGTTAATGAAAACGGAACCTTGGGATATGTTCATGGTTGTTTTTACAGCTACCGACCGCATGGGACATTATCTCTGGCCCTACCATCGTCTGGTTGACTCGGATGGTTCGCCCGAATGGCAAGAACTTCATCAAGCAGTGCGGCAATTTTACATCAAGCTTGATGAAGCAGTCGGGGCAATGGTCCAAGAAGCCGGCGATGAAACTACCGTTGTAGTAATGTCAGATCATGGCATGGGCTGGAACCACTCAAAGTTGGTCTATTGGAATCTTTGGTTACACCAAAAAGGTTTGCTTTCTACTCAAGGAAGCGTGACCAATCCCGATGGTTGGCTTATGCGTCTCAAATTACCTCGTAATCGGATTGCCCAAGTGGCCCGTGAGGTGATGCCAGCGTCTCTTAGAAAGAAAGTCATCCGTCAGGTTAAAACAAGCCGCAGTCTCACCTTCAACCCGGCCCAAACCCAGGCTTATTATAAGACGATTTATCAGAGTGTGGGGGGAATTTACATCAATCTCAAAGGCGAAGCCAAAGAACGCCTGCGTGATGAGCTAATAGAAGCGGTCAAAGGAGTAGTTGATCCTGGCACCGGACAGCCGGTGGTACAGGGGGTTTACCGCGGGCCGGATTGTTATCATGGCCCTTATGCCAATAATGTGCCCGATATTGTGCTGGTAATGGATCGGCGCTATGCCGGGGACGGTAAACTCAGTTATTACAGCTCAATCGTTACCGATCTACCGGCTAATGAGAGACGGGATCCCGGCGGGCATAAGATGGAAGGCATATTTATAGCCAAAGGGCCGGATATCGAGGCTATCTCCCAGGGTTTACCCCATTTAAACA
>JAAUSP010000651.1 GCA_012032575.1 Anaerolineales bacterium
AGGAAGGCGGCAATCCACAGACGGCTCTCAACATCGGCACCTTCGGCGCGGGAGCCGTCATGTTGGTCGCGACCTACTTCGTGGCGCAGGGAGTGCTCGGCAGCGAGCCGATCCCGGGCACGAAGGTGAACGGCATGAATGTGTTCATCGCCGCTGTTGCAGGCCTGGTTGCAGGCCTGCTGGTCGGCTTGATCACCGAATACTACTGCGCGAAGCACCGAGGGCCGGTGAACGCGATCGTGAACGACTCCGAGACGGGGCCTGCGACGAACATCATCTCGGGGCTCGCGGTGGGCATGCAGTCGACGGCCGCGCCCATCCTGCTCATCGCCGCTGCGACCGTCGTCGCGCATCACTTCTGCGGCCTCTATGGCATCGCCATCGCCGCCCTCGGCACCATCCGCGACCTGCCGGCTCATCGACGCGGCGCGCGCCCTGCGGGGTGGCGGTTGGCGTGGGCGTCAGGGTCGGGGTTGGGGTAGCCAAGAGAAAGGCAATGGGATTGCCGCAACTCATCAAGACTACTATCAAAAACCCATAGGGTATCCAGCGAAGATACATGCCTTATCACCGCGACTCTGTTTGTGGAACAATTTTGCCCCAATTCTTTTTGTTTGTCCAACCCGACTGAGGGTAGATTTACTCAAGCTATTGACCTTAATAGATGTTTTCGCATATAATCGAATTGTCAGAACCGGTTATCTAACAAAATGCAGAAAGCCAGAACACGCGGCTGCCCCTCAGCCCCGAAGAACTGCTGGAAGCCGCCGCCAAAATTGCCCCCGCGCGTTGGGCTTGATGTTGGTGCCGTACTGGACCAGCGTGGGACCCTGCGGCATCGGGCATTACGATTGGCTGGAACACGTTTCACAGCCGGGAGCACATCTATCGGGCCATTCTCGAAGGTATTTTGTGCGCTCGACCACCACCGAGGCGACCTGTTTGGGCGCGGGCATTTTGGCCGCTGTCGCCGCCGAGTGGTATACTGATGCTTATCAGGCTGCGGCTGCTATGACCGATACTGCCGAACACTTTACGCCCAACCCGGAGTTGCAGCAATTTTATGACCGGCTGTATCAGGAAGTTTACAAACCATTGTTCCCTACCTTACAAACCCTACTCTACCGTCTGAGTGAATTCACCTATCATGATTGAAAATATTTCAAAATTAACCAATATTCGCCTGTTCCTGCTGGATATGGACGGGACGGTTTACCTGGGTGACAAACTGCTGCCGGGTGCGCTTGATTTTATCAAGCTGCTGACCGCCCGGAACATCGCCTACCTGTTTCTCACCAATAACTCTTCCAAGCATCGCGGCCAGTACGCCGAAAAGCTGGCCCATTTGGGGTTGCAGGTTAGCCCGGACAAAATCTTCACCTCCGGCGAAGCCACGGCGGTTTATCTGCACCGGGCCAAGCCGGGGGCTAAAATTTATCTGGTGGGTACGCCGGCCCTGGAAGAAGAGTTCAAAAGTCACGGCTTTGAACTGGTTGACCTGACGGCGGAATCGCCCGATTATGCCGTCCTCGGTTTTGATACCACCTTAACCTACGAAAAGCTGTGGCGTTTGTGTGATCTGGCGCGGGCCGGGGTGCCCTATATCGCCACCCATCCCGATTTCAACTGTCCCCTTCCCGGCGGCTTCATGCCCGATATCGGGGCCATGATGGCCCTGGTTGAAGCCTCCACCGGCCGCCGGCCCGATGTCATCATCGGCAAACCCAACCCCCCCCATCATCGAAGCCGTGGTCGAACGCATGGCCCTGCCGGTGGACCAGATTTGTATGATCGGCGACCGGCTCTACACCGACATCGCCCTGGGTGCTGCCGGTGTGACCACCGTGCTGGTGTTGAGCGGAGAAGCGCAGCTTGAAGATATTCCCAGCGCACCTCACCAACCCGATTTTGTCATGCAAGATTTAGCTGAATTAACTGCTGTCTTAAAACAGGTAGCCGGGTAGCAAGGTAGCAAAAAGACAAAGTCAAAGTTACCCTGCCTTTCCCCGGTCTACTGTCTACCGTCTACTATCTTCACAGGAGTTCTAATTTCAATGCGCGACGATATTTACATCTACATTGGCAAAAATGCCAGCAACCCCCTCATCGAATATTGCAAAAACCACAACCTCACCAAGCTGATGCTGGTGGCCGACGACAATACCTATGCCGCCGCCGGCAAACAACTCAGTGACAAGCTAAAAGCCGCCGGCTTTGATGTCAAAATGTCGCTCTTGAAGGGCGAAGAAATCGTGGCCGACGAACAGTATTTTGTCCAGGTGATGCTCGACGCCCGCAACGAGGAACGGACCTTCATCGCCGTCGGCTCCGGCTCGCTCACCGACATCACCCGCTTTGTCAGCTTCCACACCCGCTCTAAATTCATCGCTTATCCCACCGCCGCTTCAGTGGATGGCTACACCAGCGCCGGTGCGCCTTCGGTGATTGTCGGTTTCAAAAAAACGGTTTACTGCCACTCACCGCTGGGCGTTTTTGGCGATATTGACGTTTTGAGCGCCGCGCCCCAAAAGATGAACGCCTCCGGCTTTGGCGACATGCTGGGCAAATACATCGCCCTGGCCGATTGGCGGCTGGGTGAACTGCTCTGGAATGAAGCCTGCGACAAGGTCATCAGCGAGCGGGTGCGTGTCGCCGTGGATAAATGCGTGGAGCGGGTCGCCGAAATCGGCCAGGCTTCGCCGGAGGGCATCCAGGCCCTTATGGATGGTCTGATTGAATCCGGTTTCTGTATGCTGGACGCCAACAACTCCCGGCCTGCCTCCGGCGCGGAGCATCAAATCTCCCACCACCTGGAAATGAAATTATTATGGCAGCACAAACCGGCCGTTTTTCACGGCACGAAGGTCGGAGCGGCCACGGTTATTTGTGCCGGTTACTACGACAAACTGGGCAAAATCAGCAAAGCTGAGGCGATCAAACAGTTGGAGAAGGCGCAACAGCCCAGCCGCGAGCAATACGAACGGGAGATTGCCCAGGGCTATCCCGGCATCGAGGATAAGATTCTGGTTGAGCAGGAACCCTTTATCTCCCTTTCGGCGCAGGAGTACCAGGCCCTCAAGCAAAAGATCGCCGAGCGCTGGGACGACATCCAGGCGATTGCCGCCTCGGTGCCCTCCGCTCAACAAATCGCCGAGTGGCTCAGGCAGGTCGGCGGAGTCACAGAGCTAGAGGACCTGGGCTTCACCTCCGAGGAAGTTAAAGAGGCCGAGGTCTATTCGCATCTGCTGCGCAACCGGTTTAATATCAACAAACTCTGGCATTTCTGCGGAATCGAACTGCTCTAATGGCAAAAATAGTTGTTTTAGGCACGGGGATGGGCGTAAACTCATTGGGGTGGAATGGGCCGCCAAGCAATTGGGGCCGGTTCTGGCCTTGACCAAGGGCCTGCACCGCGACAGACAGCAGTTGGGCATTTTACCCCGTTCCGCAGCCATTTGCCCGCCCCCCTCCGTGATAAAGTCAGCTTGAACGCCGTCGGTGGCCCCGTTTTTTCTGGAGTCCAAAAGCAGTAACTACTCAGCCAGGTCATTTCGACCGAAGGGAGAAATCTCCGAGGCCGATGCAGTTGAGACGCTTCGTGTCGGCCTACGGCCTCGAAACCTGTCCTGAGAACTTCCTGAGCTTGTCGAAGGGCTTGTCGAAGGATGACATGAAGGCTGAGCAGTTACGATTGCGGCATATTTTTTCTACGTTCTCTGCGTCTCGCGGGGTAAAAACTTTAGCCGCTCAGGTGTACCACTACAAAAGCTTAAAGAAACCCCCTGTTTTATATTCTTTTTATGGAGTACCCCCGCCCTTCTGACGATAAGGATAGGTGAAACTCATCTTTGTCGGTGGAATAACCCGTTTATACCCCAAATGGGTCAACACCCCCCGCCTGACTAACTTAAGAAAGGATTTCAAACACAATATGCACATTCACAACTTTAACTTACACAGCTTAAGTTATAAGCTTTTGCTCCCGGTGCTGGGCATCACCCTGGTCACTGTCTCGGTCTTGTTTCTGATCAATTTGATGGGGCAGCAGCAGCTTATGGAGACTGAGGTCAAGAACCAACTGGAAAATCTACAGGCCAGCTTTACCGTTAGTATGAACGAACGCGAACAGATAGCACTAGTCCTGGCGCAAGCAATAGCCCAGTTGCCGCCGGTCCAACAAGCTTTTGCCGGTCAGGATCGTACCGCCCTGATTGATTTGCTGCACGAGGATTACCTGTATCTAAACAAACAATATGGTATCCGGCAGGCCCAGTTTCACCTGCCCCCG
>JAAUSP010000652.1 GCA_012032575.1 Anaerolineales bacterium
CCGCATCGAACACGTCTGGGGCATGCCCGAAGGTGGACCCGTTCCGCGCCAGTTCACCCCTGCCCAACCCGCCTCACTCGCTCCAGGCCAACCTTGCTGACCAGATCAAATTGCTGGGCTACACTACCCCCAATCTCCAATACTCAACGGGCACGCTGTCTCCAATCTCCAATCTCCAATCTCCACGCCAGGCGTCCAATCTCCAAATTACGCTTTATTGGCAAGCCCTCACCTCCTCATCCAATCTGACCCGCTTTGTCCAACTCATCGGCCCGGATGGGCAAATTTACGGCCAAAACGACTCCGCCCCTGATAGCGGCCAGTATCCCACCTCGCTCTGGCAGCCCGGCGAAGTCGTCGTCGAAACCGTCACCCTGCCGCTCCAGCCGGAGCCTCCGCCGGGCGATTATACTTTGCATGTCGGTCTTTATCAGCCCGACTCCGGAACAAGATTGCCTCTGGCAGAGGGTGGTGACCATATTGAGATTTCTGTCACAATTGCCAGGTAAAAATTTACAATTCGTCAGTGATTGGGTTATACTGGTCTAATTGTCCGAACAAGCCACGCCCGTCAGGCGGGCAGTCCAAAATCTAAAATATCCGGCGCTCTGGCTGCTCATTTTCAGCCTGGCTTTGGCCTGGCGTGCCCAAAACCTCGACGCCTTTGGCCTGTCCAACGACGAAGGCGCGCATGTAATGTGGGCCAAACTGGCCGTTGACGGCTATCCCCTCTACAGTCAGACGGTTGCGGTGCAGTCCCCCCTGTTTCTGGAAACGGTAGCGCTGGCTTTTCGCTGGGCCGGGGCGACGCTTCAGGTGGGCCGCTGGGCCATTCTGCCCGGTTTCGGCCTGCTGGCCCTGGCTCTGAGCTGGCTGGCGTATCGTTCGGGCGGCTGGGCGGCTGCCTTGACCGCCCTGCTATTAGTCAGCCTGTCCCCACTCACGTTCAGCTTTTCCCGGCTGGTCATGGCCGAAGTCCCGGCGACGGCCCTGGCGGTAACTTCGGTTGCCCTGATTTTTGGCTATCTTGAGCAGGAGCGTAAAATCTGGCTGCTCGCCTCCGGCCTGGTCTTGGGACTCAGTTTCATTACCAAACTGCTGAACCCGTTTGTGGTTGTGCCGATTGGACTGTTATTAGCAGCTAACAGTCAGAGGGTAGTGACTGGCGGTCGGTGGTCTGCCGTCGGCGGTGGTCTCCTCTGGTGGAGTCTCGGCCTGTTTCTGCCCATCGTAATCCTGCCCCTGTTGTACGACCCGGCCGCGCTTTACGATCAACTTGTCCGTTTCCGGGGCGACTTGCGCGCGGCTATTCCCGGCTCGCCGGCTGAAACGTGGGACCAGTTCAAGCTGTTTCTCAACAGCCATTGGGGATTTTGGTTACTGGCTTTTGGGGGTATAATGGCGGCAGTCTGGCGCAAACAGCCGCAGGGGAGCGGGGGAGCGGAGGAGCAGGGGAGCAGAGGTGCAGAGGTGCAGGGGAGATTTTTATTTCATCCTTCATCCTTCACGCGCAGCGTTCATCCTTTAATATGGCTTATTTGGCTGCTCGCCGGCATCGCCATGCTCGGCTGGCATACGCCGCTCTTTCCACATCATTTTATTGTGCTGCTGCCGCCATTAATTTTATTGGGGGCAGAATTAGTCGGTTCTTTGAACAAAGAAACTGCCAGGTGGTCAAACCCTGGTCATCAGTCGTCGGTTCCCGATCGCTTAAGGCTAATTATAGGCTCTGGATTAATCATCTTGGCCGCTTTCAATCTGCCGGCGATGATTACGGCCAATCAGTCCACGGCGGCGATTGTGACCGGCGGACGCGAGACTGAGGCTCTAAAACTGCTCCGGGCGGTGTCAGCCCCCGCTGATTTTGTGATGGGCGACAGCCAACTGCTCATTTTTATGGCCGACCGACGGACGCCGCCGCCTCTCGGCGATGTGGCGTTGGTCGCTATCAAAGCCGAGCGGCAGACCTCGGAGCGGATGATTGCCCTGACCGAGCAGTATCAAGCTCCGGCAGTGGTCCAGTGGAGTTTGCGTCTGCCCTGGCTGCCGGAATATCTGGCCTGGGTTGAAGCCAATTATCTGGCCCGGCGAGTATGGGATAACGACCATATTATTTATTTTGGGCAGCGGCTTCCGCCGGGGCATACTGTTCCCAACGGGCGCAGCGTGCGTTTTGGCGATGGGGTAACCCTGCGCGGGTATCAAATCGAGGATAAAGCCAGGGCCGGTTCTGTCTTTAATCTGAAGGTTTATTGGCAAACCGACGGTGCCTTAACTGAAGATTATACAATTTTTACCCAACTGCTGAACAGTCAGGGCGTACTGGTCGCCAGTTGGGACAGCCAGCCATTGGGCGGCTATTTTCCCACCAGCCAGTGGCCGGCGGGTGAAATTGTCACCGATATCGTGCCGCTCCCTTTGCCCGCCGATTTACCGTCGGACGATTATACCCTGATTACCGGCATGTATCGCCTGGACACTTTGGAACGCCTCCGCACTGTTGATGGTGGCGATTTTGTAACTTTAACGACAGTCAGGATAGAGTGAAGAAAAAAGGAAAAAGAAATAGGGTAACTACTCAGGCATGTCATTTCGACCGAAGGGAGAATTCTTTAACACCTATGTAGCACGGTAGGGATTTCTCGGCCTACGGCCTCGAAATGACATGAGGGTTAAGCAGTTACAATTCTTATTTCTAATTTTTTACTTCTCAAGCTCTAATTTCCCGCATGGACGTACTCATCGAAAAATCATCCTCACGGCCTCGCCGATTGACCCTGGCTGGGATAAATATTGACCAGCGGTGGCTGCGTCTGGCCATCCCCCTGGGTTTATTTTTGGTTATCTTTATTCCGCGCATTGCCGGCCTGGATGTTTTCCTCACCGCCGATGAAGATGACCAAATCATGTTTTCCACCGTATTCCTAAAATCGGTTTTGCAAGGCAAGTGGGGCAGGGCGCTGGTTTTGGGCTACCCTGGCGTCCCTACCTTGGTTTTGGGCGCTATCGGCGTCGGTCTGCGCTATTGGTTTCATTACCAGGGCTGGCTGCCCCTGGCCTGGGTGCAGGATGATTTGATGCCGACGCTGAACCAGGCAACTGCCACCTTTGGCACTTTTGCCTATCCGCTGGATTTTATTTACTGGGTCCGCTTTCCGCTGGCCCTGGTTGCCTCAATCAGTATCTTGGGGATTTACTTTCTGAGCAGGCGGCTGATTGGTGAACGTGTCGCTATCCTGGGGACACTGATTATTGCTTTTGACCCCTTTATCTTGTCTCACACCCGCGTTATCCACGTGGATGGGCCGCTGGCCTATTTTATGTTTCTCTCGTTTTTGGCTTTCTTGCTTTATCTGGACCAGGGCGGCTGGCGCTGGCTCATTCTTTCCGGCGTGCTGGGTGGGTTGGCCGCCTTGAGCAAAACGCCGGCAGCGCTGCTTGGCCCTATTCTGTTGGTCGCCGGCCTGCTTTATGCCCTGTTTCCTCCATCGGGCACGCCGCGCTCGGTGCGCTGGAAAAGGCTGGGAATCGCCCTGTTGGGGTGGGGACTGATTGCAATGTTGGCCTTTTTTGCCCTCTGGCCGGCTATGTGGCAGCGACCGCTGTTCGCGCTGGAATTGATTATCAGGAATCTTCAGAGCGTCAACAGTTCACTCCACCCGACCACCGGCCATTTTTGGGGCGATCAGGAAAGCGACCAGAACCCCTTCTACTATCTGCTGGTTTTTCCCTATCATCTCACCCCGCTGGTCTCCCTGGGCATTGTGACCAGCCTGGGGTTGATTGGCTATGGGCTGCTGGCCCGCTGGCGAAAACTAGAAACCTGGGCGGGCCAAAATGCTGCCGCTCGCGCTGGGGCTGGTTGCTTATGTGGCCGTCTTTATTGCCCCGGTGTCGCTGGTGTCCCGGCGGGGTGATCGCTACATTCTGCCGGTCTATTTTGCCGCCGGATTGCTGGCCGCCCTGGCCCTCTGTTGGCTGGCGACCTGGCTCAAGCGCCATCTGCCCGGCCTGTTCAATCGTTTCAAGGTTACGGCTGCAGGACTCGTAGGACTGGCCGTGCTATTGCAGGCAGGCGCAGTTTTGCTGTATCACCCCTATTACCTGGCTTATTACAACCCGTTGCTGGGTGGCGGGGCCAGCGCACCTTACTGGCTTAATGTGGGTTGGGGCGAGGGCCTGGATGTGGCTGCACGCTATTTGAACGAGGTCAACCCGCAAAATCCACCCCAGGTAGCCGCCTGGTACAGCAATCAATTTTCGCCCTATTATAAAGGCC
>JAAUSP010000653.1 GCA_012032575.1 Anaerolineales bacterium
CGGCCTTCGGCCAATAGCTCTTTGTGGGCGGCAAACGGGCGTGGAAAAACCACAATTTCGCGGCTGGTCTGGGTATCTTCGATTTCCACAAAGGCCATCGGCTCGCCTTTTTTGCTCTGGTGCAGCCGCACCGAAATGACCACTCCGGCCACGTTAACCTGTTTGCCGTGCAGGGTTTCATCCAACTCGGCCAGCAGCATGGTATTGGCGGACTTGATCTCGCTCAGGTATTTTTGCATGGGATGGTCCGACAGGTAGGTGCCGACCAGTTCTTTTTCCCAGGCCAGAGTTTCCTTCTGACTTATTTCGGGCGCTTCGGGCAGCGGGTAGAGAATCGAGCCGGTTTGCGGCGCGTCGAAACTGCCGCCCAGGTCGAACATGCTGATCTGGCCCACCGAAGCCGCCTTGTGAGTCGAACTGGACAGATTGATCATCCGGTCCACCAGCGCCAGCAGTTGGCTGCGCTTCACCCCAAAGCTGTCCAGCGCCCCCACTTTGATCAACCCCTCCAGCGCCCGGCGACCAATGTGACGCAGGTCAACCCGATTGCAAAAGTCGTCAATATCGGCAAAGGGTCCATCTTGATCCCGGACGACCAGAATTTCCTCAATGGGGCCTTCGCCCACATTTTTGATGGCGCTCATGCTAAAGCGAATGGCCGGGCCGGTGTCGCGGTCATCAATCGTAAAGTCAACCCGGCTGCTGTTGACATCGGGCGGCAGCACCGGAATACCCATCGCCCGGCACTCACCCACCAGCATCCCGATTTTATCGGTGTTGTTGCGCTCGACGGTCAGCAGGGCAGCCATATATTCCACCGGGTAGTGGGCTTTGAGGTAGGCGGTCTGGCACGTCACCAGGGCGTAATCGGCGGCGTGAGCCTTGTTGAAGCCGTAGCGGGCGAAGAACTCAATGTCGCCGTAAATGGCCTCGGCTACCTCTTTTTCGATGCCGTTGGCGACCGACCCGGCCACAAACATCGAGCGGTGCTCGTCAATTTTGGCCTTGATTTTTTTGCCAACCGCCTTACGAATCTGGTCAGCCTCGCCGGGGGCGTAGCCGGCCAACTGCGCGGCAATCTGGATAATCTGCTCCTGATAGACGATGATGCCGTAAGTTTCGCTCAGGATGGACTCCAGCCGGGGGTGCTTGTACTCGACCGGCTCTTTGCCGTGCATGCGGGCAATGTAAGTCGGAATGTATTCCATCGGGCCGGGGCGGAAGAGGGAAATGGCGGCGACGATGTGCTCGAATTTGGTCGGCTTCATGTCCGTCAGAACGCGCCTCATTCCGCTTCCTTCAACCTGGAAGACGCCGGTCACATCGCCTTTGGCCAGCAATTCAAACGCCTTTTCCGGCGACGGCAGGTGCGGCAGCGCTTGGAAGGCTTCCGGCTGGTCCATCGGAATATTTTCCAGGTTAAAATCCAGACCCCGCCGCTCTTTGATGAGTTCGGCGGCTTTGCGCATGACGGTCAGGGTGGACAGGCCCAAAAAGTCCACCTTGAGCAGGCCGATGGACTCGCAGATAGGGAACTCGAACTGCGTCACCGCTTCCGTAATCACCGACCCCTGCGCCCGCATGACCGGCACATATTCAGTCAGCGGCTGGTCGGTGATGATGACGGCGGCGGCGTGGACGGAAGAATGGCGGGCCACACCTTCCAGGGTACGGGCAAAGTCAACCAGTTCATGGACGTGCTCGGCCTGCTCGTATTGGCCTTTGAGTTCGGCGCTGTAAAATTCGTGCTCCGGGTTCAGCGCGTCGTCAATAGTGCAGGGTTTGCCGGGGATAGCGGTGATGTGCTTGGCCAGCACGTCCACCTCGCTCAGCGGGACATCCATGGCCCGGCCCACATCGCGGATGGCGGCGCGGGCTTTCATCCGGCCAAAGGAGACAATCTGGGCCACCCGGTCGGAGCCGTAACGCTCGATGGTGTAGCGGATCATTTCTTCGCGCTGGTCGTCGGGATAATCCAGATCGAAATCGGGCATAGAGATGCGGCCGGGGTTGAGGAAACGCTCGAAAATGAGGGCGTGGCGCAGCGGGTCAATCAGGGTGATGCCGACGGCATAGGCCACAATCGAGCCGGCCCCGGAGCCGCGCACGTTCCACCAGATGTTGCGCTCACGGGCGTAGCGGCACAAATCCCACACAATCAGATAATAGATGGCAAAGCCCATGCTGTTGATGATGTTGAGTTCGTGCTCCATCCTGGCCTGGATTTCGGGCGAATGGGCGTGGTCGCCATATTTTTCAACCAGCCCTTTTTCGGTCAGGTAGCGCAGAAAGCCGGCGTAATCTTTGCTTTCCTTGAACTGGCGCGGCATGACGTCGTCGGGCAGGTGCTCGGTGGGCAGGTCGGGCAGGTGGAAGCTGCTGTCTTCCAAATCCACGGCGCACATCTCGGCAATTTTCAGCGAGTTGGTGAAGGCGCTTTCCGGCAGGTCAACCAGCGGGCGGAAGATAGCCCGCATTTCGTCCAGGCTTTTGAGGTAGTAGCTGCCGTCGGACATTTTCATGCGGTTGGGCTGTTTGACCAGCGAGCCCGTCTGGACGCACAGCAGGGTATCGTGGGCTTTGGCTTCGGCCTCGGTCACGTAATGGACATCGTTCGTCACCAGCAGCGGGATTTCGTGCTGCCCGGCCCAATCGAACAGGGTTTTGTTGATCCGGGTCAGTTCGGGGATGCTGTGTTCTTGCAGTTCCACGTAAAAACGGTCGCGGCCAAACACGTCGAGATACCAGCGCAGCCGCTCCAGCGCTTTCGCCTCCTGCGGCGGGCGGCCCTCGTTACTGACCAGCAGCGCCGGAATTTCGGCGGCCATGCAGCCGGTGGTGCAGATCAGTCCCTCGGCGTGGGCGGCCAGATAGTCGGCGTCAATGCGGGGACGGTAGTAAAAACCCTTCATCTGGGCGTCGCTGCAAATTTGGAGCAGGTTTTTGTAGCCGGTCATGTTTTGGGCCAGTAATAACAAGTGATGGCGGACGTTGTCTTTCTGGGAGTCGCGGTCGCGCATGGTCCGGCCATGCGGGGTCAGGTAGGCTTCCACGCCGATGATCGGTTTGACGTTCTGCTTTTTGCAGTTGCGGAAAAATTCAATCGCCCCGTGCATCACCCCGTGGTCGGTCAGGGCCAGAGCCGGCTGGCCCAATCGAGCCGCTTCTTTAGCCAGGTGGTCGGTCCGGCCCAGCCCGTCGAGCAGGGAATATTCGCTGTGTACATGCAGGTGAACAAAGTCGCCCATAAGGTTAGCCTCGGTGAAACGTAAAACGTAAAACGTGAAACGTAATGATGGTATACAGCGCTATCTTTTGCCCACAGACGTTACATTTTACGTTTTAGATAATATTATAAGAAGGATACCACTAAATGTGGTACTTTTCCCGGCTGAAGTTCTATATCTTGTGGAATTGGACGGAAATTGAGAGAACAAATGTTTTATCAGGTCTTTTTTTATTATACCACAATTCAAACAATTTGGGCTATAATTGCGTCTATTATGCAGCCAAGTCAAATGAATTTTAAGGTGTTCAGCAGGCTCGATTTATGGTATAATCGGACCGTGCAAATCAATTTCGATCCCCAGGCAGATGCTCTTTATATTCAATTTCGGGAGGGCGAGGTGGACGACACCCTCGAAGCCGGAAAGTACGTTTACGTAGATGTGGATAAGGAAGGGATGCCTTTGGGCCTGGAAATCCTCTTTGCCGGGCGACTGCTGGCTGAGAAAGATATAACCAGTGTGACGGTGAATATTGGCCGGATGAGTCAGTCTTTGCCTGCGGATGAATTGGCGGGCTAAGTTTACCTTACTTTTCTTATAAGGCACCTCCAAGAAAATAATTACTCAAATATTCGTGTTGCGTGTTGCGTCTTGCGTAAGATCAAACAGACGGAACACGCAAGACGCAACACGTTTTGGTTAATTTAAATCTTGAGGTTGCCTAACTACTGTTGCCTTTACAAACGGTGACAGGAGATTAAGTGATGGTATTAACGGAACAAGAATATACTTCCAATGAAACCGACAAAGAGGATTCTACAGAATCGGCTGATGATGCTCCTTCAGAAGAAAACAAATTGGACATTGAGGGGATAGTGTATCCAGATCCGGAGGGTAATTCATCTGGGAGTGAGCCTCCAGAAAACAAGTAACAAACATTGAATTCCCACCCTTCGAAAATGAGCCGGTATTTATTAAGCAAACACAAGACTTAGCAGATGGGTGGGAAACCCCCGATAAAGTGTTAACCTCATCCCCCCAAGTTAACC
>JAAUSP010000654.1 GCA_012032575.1 Anaerolineales bacterium
CGGTGGCGGCCAACCTGACCACGGTCAGTGTCGGTTCAGAAACCTCCGGCTCGCTCATCTCGCCCGCCCGGTCTAATGGCGTGGTCGCCCTGCGCCCCAGCCAGGGCTTAATCAGCCGCGATTACGTGGTGCCGCTGGGGCCTGATCTGGATACGCCCGGCCCGATGGGCCGCTCGCTGACCGATGTGGCCATCCTGCTCAACGCCATGACCGGCGTTGACCCCAACGACCCCAAAACCGGTGACACCGCCGCGCTGGCCGGCACCGATTTCACCCAGTTTCTTAACCTTGAACGCGCCCGCGGTCTGCGGGTGGGCATCGTTACTGACGGGACGGAAACTGAAAAACCGGCTGAGATCGCGGCGTTGCGAGCACAAGGCGTCGAAGTGGTGGAAATTAACGCGGCGGATATACTTCCCTACACTCAGGTAGACACCGCGTTTCCCCAGTTGCAATATGGCTTCCAGGCCGGTCTCAATACATTTTTGGCCGGGTTGGGCCGGCCCGCGCCCGTCGCCAGCATCGCCGAGGTTGTGGCCTTTAACGAAGAAGATATGGCTAACCGCGCGCCGTACAACCAGCGCTGGGTCAAGTGGTCGGCTGAAACCGACTTGACCGCCGCCGACCAGGCCCGGATTTTGGCGGAGGCGCAAGCCTACGCCACCGCCTGGATGACCGCGCTTGTGGAAACCTACAACGTTGATGTGCTGCATGCCGATATGCTCTATGCCTCCCATGCGGGCGCTGCCGGCGTCCCCGCGCTGACCATTCCCACCGGGTTGGATGCCAATGGGCAGCCGGCCAGCATCATTCTCAGCGGCCCTTATCTCTCCGACCCGAATTTGTTGACCGTGGGCTACGTGCTGGAACAAGCAATGCAAGGTCGGGTGGAGCCGGATTTGGACGCCACGATCAAGCAGATTGAAGCGGTAACCGGAAAATAATCTGTGAAAAAGCTGATTTTAACCGCAGCGAGGAGAAAAAATGAAAAACGATGATATTGCTGCTGTGCTCGCCGCGCTTGGCCTGTCCACCTTGCGTGTTGTCGCCGACCCGGAGGGGATTGCCGCGCTGGAAAATCATCCCGGCGCAAAGTATACCTTTGCCGAAGCGCTCAAGCTGGCCCTGGAGGCTTTTTTCAGCAATGACCGGGGCAGTTCAGAACACGCGCATGACTCCGCCATCGAAATGGTGCGCAGCGACCCCGAAAGCTTTGGGTTGGGGGCCAATCCCTCGGCGGTTGAGATTGCCGCAGCCCTGCGCAGCCTCCTTGCCGGCGACCCCGAAGCCCAGATCGTCCTGCTGACCGACGCCACCATCAAGCAAGACGCCTATCGCTTTTTGCCCGAATTTGGTGAAAGCATCACCGACAACTGGGTTTCTCGCATTATGGCTCCAAGCGCCTGGCCGTTTCTGCAATGGTCAATCGTTGATGTCCGGGGCGAGACACCGGCCTACAGCTATGAATTTGACTAACGAAGCAATAGAGATATAACTTGAGTTCGGAATTACAGAAACTTCGTACAAGATTGCATAAATTCGTCACGATTTGATGTGCCCTGTTCTTGGATGTCATTTCGAGCGCCAGCGAGAAATCTTCTTGCTTGCCATAATATTTTAGGCTGTGGCAACAAAGATTCCTCCCTCCGGTCGGAATGACATGACTTTATCAGAGATATCTGCCCGCTTTGATTTCGTTACGAACTAAGGCAAGCTTGTATTTCGAACTCAGGTATACAAGGTAAAATCTATGCCATCAACAACCCTACCCCCTATAATGTCCCTTCAACAGGCAGAGTTGGCCTTTAAGCCCAATGTCGGCGTTTTTGATCTCACCTTTGACATCGCCGAGGGCGCTATTCTGGGCATGATCGGCCCGAGCGGCTGCGGCAAAACTACTACCGTTCGCCTGCTGACCGGCCTGCTCAAGCCGACGGCCGGCAAGCTCACGGTGATGGGCAAAGACCCGGCCCGCTTCACCGAAGCCGACCAGGAGCAGCTTGGCTACATCCCGCAGCACTTTGTGCTTTACCCAACCTGACCGTGGCCGAGAACATTCACTTCCTCTCGTCTCTGTACGGCATGACCTCGGCCCAGCGGCGCAGCCGGCTGGACGAACTGCTGGCCTTTGTTGACCTGGCCGAGGCCAAAGACCGGCTGGGCAGCAACCTGTCCGGCGGCATGCAGCGCCGTCTGATGCTGGCCGGCTCGCTGATGCACAATCCGCGCCTGCTCTTTGCCGATGAGCCGACCGCCGGCATTGACCCGGTGCTGCGCCGCCGCTTCTGGGATTATTTCCGCCAGTTGCGCGGCGAAGGCCGGACCCTGCTCGTCACCACCCAATATGTCGGCGAGGCGGCCTACTGCGATTATGTGGCGGTGATGCGGGCGGGGCGGGTGCTGATGGTTGAAACGCCGGAGGAGATGCGCCGCAAAGCGATGGGCGGCGAGATCATCCAGCTCACCGTGCCCAAAGATCGCCGCCGTGAAATCGAACGGTTTTTGGACGAGCTGCCCGGCGTCAAGGATGCCCGAACCGTCCCCGGCACGACGGATCAACTGCACCTGCTGGTTGATCGCGCCGGCCAAATGCTGCCGGTTGTGCTCAAGGCTCTGGCCGACTCGCTCCAGTTCACCCCCCAGGCCGCCGAACCCTATCTGCCCCCCTTTGACGATATTTTTGTCAAAATCATGCAAGATGCCGAGGAAGCTCATGACTGAACCGCAGCCTGCGAACATCACCCGGCCAATCACACCCAAGTGGCAAAAATGGCTCATCCGCATGCTGGCCTTCTTCATCAAAGAAGTCAACGAGATGCGCCGGCAGCCCAGGCTCCTGCTGAGCCTGGTCGGTGGGCCGTTTTTGGTCCTGCTGCTCTTCGGGATCACCTTTCGCAACATGAGTCCCGTGGTTGAGACCATCCTGGTTTTGCCGGAAGGGGGCGTGGCCGGGTTGGACGAAGCCCAAATCCGCCGGACCATCGGCCAGAATTTTACGCTGGTTGATATTACCACCAACCGGAGCGAGGCGCTGGCCCGGCTGGAGGCCAACGAGATTGATCTGGTGCAAACCATCCCCGCCGACATCCAGCAGCGCGTGGTCGAGGGGCAGGCGGCCACCCTGGAGTTTCAAACCAACACCATTGATCCCACTACGGAAGCCTGGATTCAATATCTGGCTTATGCGGAAGTCAACGAGGTCAACAAAATTCTGCTGGAACGGCTGGCCCAGAACGCCCAAACGGAAGCGCTGCAACTTCAGGTCCGGCTGGGCGAGGTGCAAGACCCGCTGAACCAATTGGATACTGCCCTGGAGCCTGAAGCATTACAAAAAACCGGCCAGGCTATTCAATCTCTGCGCCAGGATTTGGTCACTCTGGAAACCCTGCTGCCACCCATAGAGCAAATTGACTCGCTCTATGAAACGCCGGTGAGCGCGATTTACCACAGCATTGACCGGATCAAGACCAACCTGGTGATCCTGGAGTCGGCCATTGATGACGGAACCATCCGCGAAAAGGTGCAAACTATTCGCGCTACCATTGCTGAACTGGGTCTGCTCAACCAGTACATTGATGTTTTTGTGGCCGTCCCTTCCAATCGAATTGTTTCGCCGGTGCAGTCTCATTACGTTAACCTGCGCGGCCAGGCTTTTGATACGGTGGTTTTTCACGCGCCGGGTGTGCTGGCCCTGTTGATCCAGCACGTGGCGGTCACGCTGGGCGCATTGGCCCTGGTCAGGGAGCGACTCAGCGGCACCTTTGAGCTTTTTCGGGTGGCGCCGCTCAACAGCACCCAACTTCTGCTGGGCAAGTATCTGGGCTATACCCTTTTTGTCAGCGTCACCTCGCTGGCCCTGGTGCTGCTGATGCGCCTGATCAACATTCCCCTGCAAGGGAGTCTGCTCGATTTCGCCGGCCTGCTGCTGCTGACCACGCTGGCCTCGCTGGGGATTGGTTTTGTAATTTCGCTGCTCTCCAATTCGGACCTCCAGGCCATTCAGTACACCATGCTGGTTTTATTGCTGGCCGTTTTCTTCAGCGGCATTTTTCTCCCCCTGGAAGCCTTTCAGCCGACCGCCCGGTATATCAGCAACCTCATCCCGATGACCCACGCCGTGCGGGGGTTCCTGGCCGTGATGCTCAGCGGCAACCGGCCCGACTCGCAGACCTGGATGGGGTTAGCAGCTATTGCGGCCGTTTCGTTTTTGCTGGTGCTTTGGCTGACCAACCGGGCTTTTCAGCGGGCCTGATAAGCTTTGTTAAAATGGCAGC
>JAAUSP010000655.1 GCA_012032575.1 Anaerolineales bacterium
CGCCCCGGCGGACGCGGTCCCAGCGCCGTTTGAGTTCGGCCATTTCGCTTTCACGGCCAACCATTTTGCCGCGCGAAATGCGGTCGAGCAGCGCTTGCTGGGTCGCGCCGACCTCCAGACTGAGGGCGGGGACAGTCTCCGGCTCGGCTGCCGAAACTATGATCTCCCCGCGCAGTTCGGCCAGGATCGGGGCTAATTCGCGGCGAACTTCGCCGGCATGGCCGTAGCGCTCGTTGGCGTGTTTGGCCAGCAGTTTCAGTACAATGGCTTGCAGTTCGGCGGTGATGGCCGGATTGTAGCGTTGGGGCGGCACCACCGGCGCGTGAATGTGCTGCGAAACCACGCTCAGGGGGTCGTCGCCGGAAAAGGGCAGGCGGCCGGTCAGCAGTTCGTACATCATGACCCCCAGCGCGTACAGGTCCACCCGGTGATCGCCGGCCTCGCCCAGGGCCAGTTCCGGGGCCAGATACGAGGCCGTCCCCGCCACCAGTCCTTCTTGAGTGAGGCGCGACTGCCCCTGAATCCGGGCCAGGCCAAAATCCATCACCTTCACCTGGCCTTCGGGGGTAATCATCACGTTTTCCGGTTTGAGGTCACGGTGAATAACCTTGTGGGCGTGCGAATATTCCAGGGCGGCCAGAATACCGTCAATAATCGGCAGCGAGACCTCGATGGGCATCAGGTTGGGGGCGTAGGTATTGTCCAGGCTCCACAAATCCTGGCCGGGCACATATTCCATCACCAGGTAGGGCTGCGCTTCTTGTTCGGCGTAATCGTACAGGGTGATGATGTTGGGGTGATTAAGCTGTGCCACCGAGAGGGCTTCGCTGCGGAAACGGGCCAGCTTGTCGGCGGCCATGCCGCCGTCGGCGGTCAATACTTTGAGGGCCACGATGCGCTGGAGTTGTTCATCTTCGGCCTTGTAAACAATCCCTGCGCCACCCTGGCCAAGCTGTGCTTGCAGCCGGTAGCGTCCATGCAACAGAGAGCCGGGGCTAATGGTTGAAACGGTCGGTTGGCGTCGTTTGAACATGGTAGTTTCCTGGGGGTGCTTGTTGGTTAAATTTTACCTTACCCGGCCCATAGGCACAAGTACGCCCCCGTTCTCATCTCAATTTAAACTAATTCTATAACAATTCTAATAATTAAAGGCTATACTATGAGGTATATTGAAACATTGATTTGGCCCGTGTTGCGTCTTGCGTAACCCAAACGGAACACGCAACACGTTTTGGAATAGTCTTTAAACGGAGGTATAAACAACAACAATGGGTTGGTCTATCAAAGTAGGACGAATTTTTGGGATTGACATTAAAGTACACCTGACCTTTCTGCTTATCCTGGTTTGGGGAGCTTTGAATTATGGCGGCAGCGCCGGTCCCCTGTATGGGCTGCTGGTGACTCTGGGCCTTTTTGCCCTGGTTTTGCTGCACGAGTTGGGCCACAGTGTGGCTGCGTTGGGTTACGGCATCCCGGTTAAGGATATTACCCTTTTGCCGATTGGCGGCCTGGCCCGGCTGGAACGGATGCCGGAGAAGCCGCTGCACGAACTGGTAGTGGCCCTGGCCGGCCCATTGGTTAATGTGGTTTTGGCGGTTATATTACTACCCCTGGTGGCGGTTTTGGCTGTATTTCAAGGAGAACCATTCTCGTTACGCACGTTGATGCAGCCGGGTCTGCTCGGTTTTCTGACCTTCTTACTTTCGGCTAATGTTTCGCTAGCGGTGTTCAATATGATCCCGGCCTTTCCGCTCGACGGCGGACGGGTGCTGCGGGCCGCGTTGGGGTTTTTCACCAATTACCAGCGCGCTACCCAGGTAGCGGTTACGGTTGGACGGGTTATGGCAGTCGCTTTGGGCCTGTATGCCTTGTATAACAGCCAAATACTTCTGACCTTCATTGCCATATTCATCTTCTTTGTAGCCGGCCAGGAAGGCCAGGCGGTAGCGGTAAAAGGGATACTGCGCAAGGTGCGGGTGGCACAGGCCTTGACCCCCAACGCGGTCGCCCTTTCGCCCGAAGCTACCGTCGGTCAGGTCGCTTCATTAATGATGACCAGCCGCCAGCCGGCCTTTCCGGTACTCGATCCACAGACTGGGCAACTGCTGGGGGTGGCTTCGCATCAGAGCGTCACCCAGGCCATGCAGCAAGGCCGCTGGCGCAGCCGCATCGCCGAGATCATGCAGCAGGCTCCCACCGTGCCAACCATCACCCTGACCGCCTCGCTGGACGAAGTGCAGGACAAGCTGGCCCAAACGTCCAGCCGGGTGGCGGCGGTGTACGACGGCCTGAACTTCCGGGGTTTGATCAGTCTGGAGGACGTTTATCGGGTATTTGGCTTCCTCAGCCGGAGTCAAAATTCCGGGCGGCGGATTGGCTGGCAGGCGGGTTAAAACCCCCACACGAAAAATTCAGACTCTAAAGGTCTTGAAGACCTTTAGAGTCTTTTTTGTTTTCCCTTTTTAACGGTATAATTCCGCTCAAGCTGTGGTTACAGCAGAGGTGGTCAGATGAACGAAAACGCTCAGGATTTTTTGTCGCCCTTTCCGGGCATGGACCCCTACCTTGAGGCCCCGGATATTTGGCCGGATTTTCATGACCGACTGGCCACAACGTTGAGCGCCTTGCTCAATACACAGTTGCCAGCGCCGTATTATGCCCGGCTGCAAAAACGACCCGAATTGGGCGTAATTATGGGCAGCGGCGTCAGTCACAGGATTGTGCCTGATGTTTCGGTGCTGCATTATCCGCCGCAAAAACAGTCAGGCAGCCTGATCAGAGAGTCGGGTCTGGTCATACTTGATCAGCCGCGCACCGAAGCTACGGCCGGGATTGAAGTGCGGATTCAAACCGACCCGCTTCAGCATCATTTTGTCGAAATCCTCGACGCCGAGCGGGGTCACAAACTGGTCACGTTGATCGAGATTGTCAGCCCTTCCAATAAACACCCCGGCACCGACCGGCGCGCCTATGAAACCAAACAAGCCGAAATTCTCAACAGTGAAGCCAACTTGATCGAACTGGATTTGCTGCGATCCGGTCAGCGGTTGCTGCCTTATCCCGAACTCGCTGCCACCGTAGACTCGTTAGCCCCTGATTACCTGGTGCTGCTCAATCGCAGCCGGCTGCGCCAGGATAACTGGATGGATTACACCCTCTATCCGGTCCGACTGCCCGAACCTTTGCCGTGCATTCCCGTCCCCCTGGCCGGGGCCGATCCCGATGTCTTGCTGGATTTGCAAATAGCCATGAACCGGGTTTACCGGGAGGGGCCGTACCGCCGCGCCATTGATTACACCCGCCCGCCCAATCCGTCCCTGAGCGAAACTGACGCTGTCTGGGCCGAGGAACGGTTGCGGCTCGCCGGGATGGGCTAAACGTGACCTTACACCTCTCTCCCCGCGACCGTGAACTCCTGGCCGGTGAGCACGGCGCGGGGGCCAAAATGGCGATGGCGGTGATTGTCCGTATGGCCGAGTTTCACGGCGTGGAACGGCTGCTGGACATCGAACAGGCCCACATTGACAGCTCGATTTATATGGGCGAAGCCGGGCTGGAATTTGCCGAGCGGCTGGCCGGTTTGGGGGCCAAAGTGGCGGTTCCGGCGACGCTCAACGTCAGCGCGGTGGACGAACATCACTGGCAGGAATGGGCCGTGCCGCCCGCCTGGGCCGCCAATGCCCGCCGCCAGATGGCCGCTTACGCTCAGATGGGCTGCCGGCTCACCTGGACCTGCGCGCCCTATCAGGTTGACCTCATCCCCAAATTTGGGCAGCAAATCGCCTGGGGCGAGTCGAACGCCATTGTGTTTGCCAATTCAGTCATCGGCGCGCGCACCGAGCGCTACCCCGATTTGCTGGACATCTGCGCGGCCATCACCGGGCGCGTCCCGGCCGTGGGGCTGCATCTGACCGAAAATCGTGCCGGTCAACTGCTGGTGGAATTGAGCGGTATTCCGCTGGCTTTGCAGCAAGACGACTCGTTTTATCCGGTCCTCGGCCATTGGCTGGGTAAAACGGCCCGCGAGCGCATTCCGGTTGTCACCGGCTTGCAAGTCCACCCCACCGAAGACCAATTCAAGGCGTTGGGTGCGGCCAGCGCCTCGTCAGGGGCGGTGGCCCTGTTTCATATCGTCGGCCACACCCCGGAAGCGCCTACCCTCGAAGCGGCGTTTCAGGGCCGCCAGCCGGAGGAAACCCACACGGTGACTTTAGATTCGCTGTGGGCCGCCCGGCGGGAGTTGACCACCGCCGCCGGGC
>JAAUSP010000656.1 GCA_012032575.1 Anaerolineales bacterium
TATCGCCCTGATAGAAATGATAATGGGGATTTTTTCGACCGGGATGAGGTTGTCGGGATTACCGGCGTAGGTCAGTTTATCAAAACGACGATATTGATGTCGTCATATTTGCCCAGCATCAAATGGACAAAGTTTGCACCGATAAAGCCGGCCCCGCCGGTGACAAGAATATTTTTCATAAAAAGCGCCTCCAGGATGGAAATATTTTAACACCATGTATTGTAGAATAGAAAAGTAGGAAGCGAGTGTGAACAAAGTTAGAAAATGGTTGGAAAAGGTTTATCCGGCGGTGTCCGATGAAAAAATTCGTACTGACCGCCGCTGCCAGGCTAAATAAACCACAATGCAGGCCAGGCCCAGCAGCGGTGGAAAAATTAACAGTTGTAGCCCCGCGTCCAAAGAAGAATGGTCGGCGACATAGCCGGTGAATGAAGCACCCAGGCCGCCCGGAGCCCAGCCTAGCCCCATCACCAGGGCCGAGGCAAAGCCGACGCCGTAGGGCCAGGTCTCCTGGGCCATAATCACCGCTACTGGCAGCGTCAGGCCGATGAGCATGCCGACCAGCCCCACCAACAAAAACTGCCAGGGGCCGGCGCTGTGCAGAAACAACCACACAGCCGGCCCGATCAAAACCATGCTCAAAATAAAAACCTGGCCACGCCCAATCCGATCGGACAGGCTGCCGCCGGTCAGGCTGCCTACGCCGGTGGCGACGGCAAAAACGGCCAGCATCTGCCCGCCCCGCGCCAGCGTCCCGCCCTGGCTCTCGATCCACTCCGGCAGGTAGGTCATAAAGCCCACCTGGACCCAGGAACGGCACATCACCGCCGCTACAAGCAATGCCAGACCTATTTTGGCTTCGCCTGGCATAGCAGTAGGCCGGCGGCGCTGGCTGAGATGAGGGTCAGGGTGGTGGGAGTCTGCCAGATCATCGGGGCCAAGCTGCCAGTACAGCAGCAGGCTGACCAGCAAGGCAATTGGGATGAGGATGATGGTGCCGGGCAGGTTCAGCCAACTGAGGCCGACCGCGACTAACAGCGGACTGGCTGCCGAGCCAAAGTTGCCGCCGACGGCAAAGATGGATTGGGCTGCCCCCCGCATCTTGCCGGCATTGGCCGAGGCAGGGTGGCTCCGGCCGGGTGAAACGCCGCCGAGCCTAAAACCCCCAGCCCAACTAACCCGATCAGGGAGAGATAATTCCAGGTGAAGCCGACCAGACCGAGCAAGGTGCCCATCCAGACAATGCTCAAAACCGTCATACGCCGCGCCCCCCACTGGTCGCTGAGATAGCCGAAGACCGGCTGGAACAGGGCTTCGCTCAATCCGGCGACAAGGGCAATAAGCCCAATCTGGCTGTAGGTCAAGCCCAGGGTATTAATCAGAATCGGGTAGAGCATCGGCAAAAAATTGCCACACAGCTCAATGGTGAAATGGGCCAGGGCTACCAGAAAAACGGCGCGAGTGAGAAATGACGGCATAGCGGGTCCTCCTTCATAAGTAAAGACGCGATGAGGCGTGAGGCGAGGATGCGAAGAATCTTTCGCCTCATCGCTTCATCGCGTCACGTCGGTGGCATACTCAAAGTTATGAACATTCTCCTGAAAATCGTTTGGGTAACTAAAAACGCCCCGGTTCTGGGGCGTTTTCATTTGTTCTTTGACGATTAATGACCCGCCTAACTTTTTTCCTCGATGGTAATATCCAAAATCTTATCACCGGGAGGAGCATCGGGCGCGGTTTGGGGGTCGCGCGGGGTAATCTCTTTGGCGACATCCATCCCTTCGACCACGCGGCCAATAATGGTGAAGCCTTCGTTCAACTGGGGCACAGCATCATAGGTAATAAAGAATTGGCTGCCGTTGGTATTGGGGCCGCTGTTGGCCAGCGAAACTACGCCCGGCCCGTCAAACGTGCGCGAGGAATTCACCTCATCGCCGCAGCGGTAGCCGGGGAAGCCGATACCCATGCCGGTCGGGTCGCCGCCCTGGGCTACAAAACCGGGCAGGACACGATGGAACGTAACATCTTTGTACCAGCCATTTTCGGCCAGAAAAGCAAAACTGTTGACATTGATCGGGGCAGTATCGGCGTAAAGCTCAATGACAATATCGCCCTTATCGGTTTTGACGGTGGCGACATACTGTTTGTCCGGGTCAATTACCTGTTCCGGCTGATCGAACCAGGTTTCGCGCAGGCGCATCAGTTTGATAAACGCATCAAGCCCTTCATACGACAGGCCAAAGCCCTGGGCCGGATAGTCTACCTGATTGACCACAAAACTGGGCGTACTGCTTAACTGCGAACTTACCGCAGAGTCATAGGCCGCCTGAATCTTGGCCTGGTAGGTATGCTTTTCCAGGTCGGCTTTGAACTGGTCCATATCCGCCAGGCCAATTTCCTCGGCATAGCCTACCAATACTTCGGTCATTTCGGCTTCGGTTTTGGAAATCCACTGATCCTGCCGTTCAAAGAGCAGATCGTGCATTTCCCAAAACTTGCCCTGAGCACCGGCGGCTTCGCTGGCCTCGGCGGTAAGCATGGCTTTGTCGTGAATGGTCAATAAAGGAAAATGGCGAAAAACAATACGCAGGTCATCGCCGTAATCTGATTTGAGTTTCTCCACCACGGGAGAAATACTGGCACAGCCCGGTCATTGAAAGTCGCCGTACTCGATCAGCGTGACCGGCGCGTCAGCCGACCCTTTGGACCATTCCTGAGCGGATACGGGGGCAATCAAGGTGTTGCTGGGAATGTCTACCGGCTGGCACACTGCCGGCGCTCCGGCATTGGCAGCGGGAGCAGCCGCAGCTTCATTGGTGGCGGCGGCAATAGCTGTGGGTTCTTCGGTGGCGGGCGCTTTTGTCACCTCGGCGGTTGGACTCGACTCAGCCGCGCCGGCAGCCGTTGCCTGGCCCTGAGCAGGGGTTGATGGTTCCGGTGAGGCAGGTTGAGCCGCACCGCCGCAGGCAGCCAGCAGCAAGCTTAACGAAAGCAGGCTGACCAACCCCACTGCCTGAGGTTGAAATGGTTTTAACATCAGTTCTCTTCCTTTTTCATAGTGAGAAAATTAATACTGAGGACTATTCTACCACAAATCCGCCCTGGACAAAGCGGAATATGTGAAACATCGTAACTACTCAGGCATGTCATTTCGACCGAAGGGAGAAATCTCTAATGCCTGTATAGCACGCTATGGACGCTTCGCGTCGGCTTTCAGCCTCGAAACCTGTCCTGCCGCTAGGTGTCGAAGGATGACATGAGGGTTGAGCAATTACGGTACAGGTTACTCGTGGACCACCACCAGCGTGCCGGGGTTATCGGCGCTGGCAACCACTTCTGTCTGGCCGGGGGGGAGGACGGGATTGGCCCAATCAAAAATTTGCTGAGCCTGGCTTGTTTCCAGATTCACGCAGCCGTGGCTCATCGGCTGGCCGAAATTGCTGTGCCAGTAAGTGCCGTGCAGGGCATACCCGGCATAGAAGTACATGGTGTAGGGCACTTCGGGCAGGTAATAGTCAGCCCCCGCCATCAGGGTGGATTTTAGTTTCCAGTAGATGTTGAATTTGCCGAGGACGGTCGGGGTGTTGGGCAGGCCGGTGGATACCGTAAAGGCCATAACCGGCACGTCGCCTTCCCAGGCCGTCACTTTTTGGGTGGTCACATTGACTTCGATCCATTTTTCGCCGGGGTAGGCCGGCTGGTGGGCCAACAGGGCTTTATCCACCGGTTCGGGCACAAAGGGACCGACCGGGCCGATAAGCTCAAGCGGTTGAATTGAAGTTGGCGGCGTCTCTTCGGGGGAGGTGGAAACTGTCGCCGGTGGCTCGGCTTCTTTGACTGGCACAACAAAGTCGCTTTTCGCCGGGGGCTGATAGATGTGGGGCGGCGGCGCCGGCATCACGAGGGTATCGGCTGCCGAGGAGAAGCTTTTAGCCACGGTTTTGGGGACGGCAGCCACCGGGACAGCCGGTTCTGTAGGCGCAGAATTTTGGGGGACCGGCTGGATGTCGGTTCCGGTGGGTGAGTTATGATAGGCCGCCGGCATCCAGGCAGCCAGGGTTTCAGGCGGCACAAACAACAACGCCCCCAGGCCGATGGCAATCAACCCCAGCGCCCCACTGATTAGAAAAATGCCCAGGAAAGGGTTGATGGTGCGGCGGGCGCGATGGGCCAGCGCGCCTTTTTTGGAGCGCTGCTGCACCTCTTCGGAAAGTAACAGGGCACGGATGGAATCCTCACCGCTCTCTTCGGGGGG
>JAAUSP010000035.1 GCA_012032575.1 Anaerolineales bacterium
CTGGCTCAAAAGGCGCATAATGCCACTGGTAACGGCAACCGCGCTGTGCTTGGGGCTGCGCCCGGTGGCAAAAGCGTTGGGGTGTGTCGCTGTCAATAATGTAGACCGCCGGCTTGGGCAGGTTGGCCCGTTCGGCCAGATGTTCAACCAGCCGATGCAGGGTGGGGGCATCGGCTGGGCTGACTTCACGCGCCCCGCTCATTTTCAGGGCGATTTTATCAGAAAACCACCAGGCGCCCATATTCATCACTACTGCCAGCCCAAAGGCAATGAACATACCCATTTGCCCGCCCACAGCCGAGCCGACCACTACAAACAGGCCGGTCAGGGCGGCTAAAAGCAAGGTAACTTTGAAAGTATTCCAGATTTGCATGGTTCTAACTCCTCCCAATCAGGGTTATGTTTTATGGTTTTTCCCGGTGAAGTTAACAAAAAAGCCGATACCACCCCCTGATAGGGGGTTCAGTATCGGCCTACGTAGCAACCAGTCATTTCCTGTCGGAGCAGGAACCTACTCTTTGCGCTGTCCACCGAGAAGTTTATTTTTTACTTTGAGTAAGATTATATCACAGGTTTCTCGGTTTGTCAAGGTTTTAGAAGGAAAATGTCAATATATTGTCTATAATCTCCTGAAATATTTGGTCTTTTTTCAATTAAATAACCAGCGTGGTTGAAGTGCCGGGTCTACAGAGGGGCGGGGACACGTGTGGGTTTGACCTGTTTCAGCAATTCCTGGCGTGTGACGGGATGCTCAAAAGCGCTGGCTAATTGTTGAAGATAGAGTTTGAGTTCGGGTTCATCGGGTAATTGATAATTATTGCCCATTTGAGTCACCAGGCCGCTCTGGCGCAGGTCGGCAAGAATGGTTTCGATGAGTAAGGTGTCGCCAAGATGGAGCCGGTGCGCTAACTCCTGGCTGCTAACTCTCATGTGCGGATGCCGGTGCAAGAAGAGAAGGAGACGGAGCTTTTGAAAAGAGTCAATTTTTTTGGTGCGGATATAATTATGGACTGCTTCGTTCATGGTTATTCTCCTGCCAAATAGGCAATAAAAAACCGACATTTCTCGATCATCTCAGCTAGGAGAAATGCCGGCCTACCTGACAACCAGTTTTTCCAGAGGCCGGAAAAATACTTTTTGTCGTGTCCGCCGAGGTAATTTACCTATATTCGGGGCAATTATAACATGTTAACTAGCTAGTGTCAAGGTATTGTTAGCCCGTATTTTTTAGCCCGGCGGCAATACCGACAATGCTCAAGCGCAGCCCATCGAGAACCGTCTTCCGTTGGATGCTGTCTTTGCGGGGTAAAGCTCGATACTGCCGCAGCAGGCCCACCTGGATCAGGCTCAGCGGGTCCACGTAGGGATTGCGTAATCGAATGGCCCGTTGCAACACTTTTTCATTATCCAGCAGCCGTTTATGTTGGGTGACGGCCAGCAGGATTTGCTCGGTCTGGGTGTGCTCGGCGGCAATGCGGCTGAAAATTTGCTGGCCCAACTGCGGGTCGCTGACCAGTTGAGCATAGCGGGCCGCAATGGCCATATCGGCTTTGAGCAGGGCCATCTGGGCGTTGTCGAGCACCGATTTGAAGAAGCCCCACTTTTGGTACATGGTTTGCAGGGTGGCTAAACCTTCCGGCTTTTCCCAGGTGTAACGAGTCAAAGCGCTGCCCAGGCCGTACCAGCCGGGCAAGGTGTGGCGGCTCTGCATCCAGGCAAACACCCAGGGAATAGCCCGTAAATCTTCAATCCGGGCCGAAGTGGTGCGGCGGGCTGGACGGGAGCCGATGGTTAATTCGGTGATCACGTCAATGGGTGTGGCCTGGTGGAAGTAATCGAGAAATTTGGGGGTTTCAAAAATAAGCTGGCGATAACTCTGGTAGGCGCTGGCCGACAGTGTTTGTAGCACGGTTTCCCATTCGGGGGGCGTGGTATCGGCCTGAATCGCGCCGACTTGCAGTACCGCGCCAATGACCTGTTCCAGATAACGCCGGCCAATGGTCGGATGACCAAACCGGTCAAAAATAACCTCGCCTTGTTCGGTTATGCGGATGCGCCCGTTCATGGTTTCCGGCGGCAGCCCTTTGATAACCCGGTGGGTGGGGCCACCGCCCCGGCCAATAGCGCCGCCGCGCCCGTGGAAGAATGTCACCTGCACTCCATAGCGCCGGGCCAGAGCGGAGAGATTACATTGAGCCTGATAGAGCGACCAGTTAGCGGTCAAATAGCCGCCGTCTTTGGTGCTGTCGGAGTAGCCAAGCTGGATCAGTTGGCGGTAGGCCCTGGCTTTAAGGTGGCTGTAGTAGGCTGCGGTGTTAAACAGAGCTTCCAGAACGGCCGGCGCTTGTTCGAGATCGGCGATGGTTTCAAAGAGGGGGGCTATATCGAGGGCGCTCATTTTTGCTCAGGCCGGTAAAGCCCCACCAGCCCGGCCAGCCAGAGCACTTCCAGGATGTCGCTGGCCTGGTGCGCCATACTGATCATATAGCAGCCCAGGCCGCCGGGTCGGTTGCATAAACCTGGGCCAGCAGTTTAAACAGCTCCAGGGTATCGGCGGCCAGGGGGGCAGTCCGGCCGGGTTGATTTCCGGGAAGGCCCCGGTTTGCAGCAGCCCATTTAGCAACGAAATCTTATCGGGTTCGGCCAGCGCGGCGTAATCGCCGGCCAGGCTGGCTTGCTGGAGCAATGCAGTGACAACGGCTTCGTGTTCACTGCTGTGCTGGCGAATATCCAGAGCGGCCGTGTGCAGCCCAAATGTTTGGACCTGCTGCATCAGCGGATTGAGACGCTGGGCCAGCGGACGGGTTTCCCTGGCGCTGTTCAGGCTTTCGACTACCTGCCGCAAATCAGACTCAAGTTCAGTTCCGGCGCTGTACAGTAAACCGGAAGCAGAGGATCGCGGCTCGGCGGTTTCCAGAAATTTGTCCGGCAGGGTTGGCTGGCCCAGTTTGTGGGCGATAAAGCTCAACGCCTGGCGATAAGGTTCATTGGTATGGCGTTTGGCCAGGGCCTGGGCCAGTTGGGGATAGCGCTGACCCTGTTCGGCGATAAAACTTTTTAATTCCAGGGTTAGCGGCGCATGCGATTCGGCCATGCTGAATTCGCCAAATAAGTTGTTTAACGCCTGACCCAAATACTGCTGGATTGCTTCCTGGTGCAAAGGAAAGGTTCCGGCGGTGACGGCGGCAGTGACGTTGGGATTGCCATCGCGGTCCCCGCCGATCCACGAGCCAAAACGTAAAAAGGTGGGGACTTTAAAGTTGTAACCGTGATAAGCCCGCGCCAGGGCTTGCTCAAGTGAGCGGTAAATTTCGGGGGTGACGGCAAACAGGGTTTCGGAAAAATACCACAAGCCATGCCTGACTTCATCCAGCACCGTCGGCTGGTGCAGCCGCACATCGTTAGTTAACCACAGCAGGGTAATCTGGCCACGCAGATCAGCCAGAATTTGTTCTTCTTCACGGGGCAGAAGTTTGTAGTTGTCAAGCTGGCCCAGCACCTGGCTGATCGCCCGCAGCCGGCCCAGAATAGAACGGCGTTTGGACTCGGTGGGATGGGCGGTGAAAATAATTTCGACGCAGAGTTGATTTAACAGGGCCTGCATTTTTTCAGGGGTGATGCCCTGGCGATACAAAATGTTGACCGCCTCGGCAATCGAGTCAGCAATGGGGTGCGTTCTTTCCCGGCTTTCCCTGGCTCGCAAAACGCGCACCTGCTCGTGTTCTTCAGCCAGGTTGACCAGGTGAAAGTAGGTGGTAAAGGCTTTTAGGGTCGGCGCGGCTAATTCCAGCTCGATATTTTCGCAAACCTGGGCCAACTTGCCCACCCCGCTGATCGAGTCAAGATTGCGCCACTCCCTTGACAGCGCCCTGATCTCTTCGACCTGATCGAAGGTTCGGTCACCCTGCTGCTCGCGGATAATTTGTCCCAGCAGGTCGCCCAAAAGATGGATATTATGGCTCAACGGGTCATTTGCTTTTGGCCGGGTGAAACTTGGCCTTTTCCGTTCGGTTCTCGCTTTCATAAGGGGCACACTCGTTATATTTTTAGGACTGCACGGAGGGGGCCACAGGCCCCCGACTGTCTGGGCAGGTATAATAGCGTAAAAATTCAGATTGTCTACTGTGTAGGGGAAGTAGGGGAAATTATATTAGTCGTAAACCGTCGTTTAACGGCGAAGATTACTTTTCCGAAACTGATCGTCGAGGTTAGCATCTACGGTGAGCACCACAATGCGCTCGCCGGTTTTGGTGCTCATGTCGGTGTGCAGGCTGACCAATTTGCAGCCGACCACCGTTTCGACAATTTCTTCAATCACGGGGCGGGAAATTTCAAAAAGTTGCCGGCGCGTTTCTTTGACTAACGCCTGACCTTCGCGGCTTTCGGCCAGTTTAGTTTCAGCGGGGGTCAAAATGCCGCGCAGCCGGACGATAATCATATCGTTCAGGAAAAAGGTGCGGGTATCCAGCGGGCCGCGCCCCAGGTGCTCTTTTTCAAATTTAATCATGGCTTTGCTGAATTCAGCTTCGAGTTCGCCGCGAGTTTTATCAATGATCATGAGCAAAGAGGGGATACTTTAAAGATCAATATCAACGTAAACCGGCAGGGCTACGGTAAACGTGCTGCCTTCGCCAAAAACGCTTTCCAGCCAGACCCGGCCTTGATGTTTTTCAACTATGCCTTTAACCAGGGCCAGGCCCAGCCCCGTGCCTTTGATATTGGCAATGTGATCACCGCGTACCCGGTAAAATTTGTCAAAAATATGGGGCTGGTCGGCAGCCGGGATGCCTATTCCAGTATCCATAATCTGGACTCGAATCTCATCCTCGTGCCGGAAGGCTTTAACTGTAACCTTGCCGTGGTTGGGGGTATATTTAATGGCATTACTGACCAGGTTATTGAGCACCTGGCGCAGCCGGGTGGTGTTGGCCATAGTCAGCGGCAGTTCTTTTTCCAATTGGCTGATGAGTTGAATGGATTTGTCCTGGGCTTGTGCAGCGAAGGAGTTGAGGGTCTCAATCAAAATAGGAGTCAGCGGGGCCGGTTCCATCTCGATATCAATGCCGGCCTCAATTTTGCCCACATCGAGCAGGTCGTCAATGAGGGCGCTCATACTCCGCACCCGTTCTTCAACCGTGGTCAACAACTCCTGCTGTTGATCGCTGACAGGGCCAAGCTGCGGCACCAGATGGGTAGCAATCAAAATGCCGGAAAGCGGCGAGCGCAAATCGTGGGAAACGGCGTTCACGAAATCATTTTTTAGCTCGTTCAATTCCTTAAAGTGACTCACATCCTGCATAGTGGCCACCCAGCCAATAATGCCGGCCTCGCCGGCAGAAACCGGAGAAAGGTTGGCATAAAAGGTGCGCCCATCCATCAGCCGGATTTCGCCGGTGGGGGTTTCTCCCTGCATGGCGCTGGTAAACAGGGAAACCAACATTTCATTGGTGGTGCTTTCCCGCAGAAGTTTGTTGCTTTGCGAGGTCTCAACGCCCATCACTTCCCACGCAGCCGGATTATCCAAAACCACTCGCCCATTGCGATTGACTACCAGGACGGCATCGGTGCTGCTGGCCAGAATGGCCGCCAGGCGAGCGCGCTCCTGTTCAACCTGATGAAAGAGCAGCGCATTTTCCACCGCCGCCGAAATTTGAGAAACAATGAGGGAGAAAATCCGCAGTAAATCGTCGCTGAGGTGCTCCTCCCGGCCCGAAACCATATATATCAGGCCCAGTAAACCCCGCCGGGTAATGATGGGCAAAGAAAACACCGAGACCGGTTTCCAGTCGGCGGGAACGGGCATGTTGCCCGGAATACTTTTGGTTGAAATGAGTTCTTTGGGCGAGTCCCCCTCATTCATTTCGGTGAAAATATCAAGAATATTCTTGATGGTTTCATCAATCTTGCTGAAACCAAACGGCATAGCCACGCCCAAGTGGCAGCCTTCTTCGCCGGAGACAATAACGCCCTGAATATCGCCGGGGACCAGCCGGGGCAGCATGCTGAGGGCTGTGTCCAAAATGCGGCTGATGTCAGTGGTCGAAGCCAGCATTTCGCCCAGGTGATTGAGCATTTGTAACTCGGTGGTCCGTTGTTCCAGCACGTCAATCAAACGCGCCTTTTCAATGGCAACGGCTACCTGGGGAATAAGCTGCTCTAATAGATTTAAATCCTGGGGATTGTAAGGTTCGGACCGGCGGCGGCCCAGATTGAGGCTGCCGTATGGCCCTTTTTGAGTGGTTAACAGGATAGACAGCTTTAATTTGATTCCATCTTCCAGCAGAATCGTATCATCGTGGAAAGGCTTTTGCTGGCCTCTTTTGGATATATCGGTGTAAGTAATCATCTGGTTTTGTTGAATCAGGTGGGCCAGAGCCGAGCCGCTTAGAGGAACAGCGCTTTTGGTTTGTTCGATGGAACCATATTCACTAAAAGTCCACTGGCGCAGCCGTTCTTTGGAAGTATCCAGCAGGGAAACGCTCATGTGGTCAAAGGGCAGGAAGCGCTTGAATTGCTCAAAAATAATTTTGGCGGTATCGGACAGGCCATGACCGGCATTAACGGCAGCAATGATCTGGTTGATCATTTCTTTGTAATAGGCTCGTTCCTGGGCGTCATCATACAGACTGGCATTTTCCAGGGCGATGCCTACTGAGGCCGCCATCGAAACCAGCAGTTCCAAATCGTCGTTATCGAAGGGACCGCTGCGTTTATTAATAACCTCGACGGCTCCTATCGCTTTCCCCTGGACTATCAGAGGGACACACAAAACCGTATTGGTTTTAAAGCCGATCGCGTCGTCAATGACATTACAAAAACGTTTGTCAGATTGGACATTATTGGAAATGGTGGATTGATTGTTAACCACTACCCACCCGGCAATACCCTCGTCACGTTTGAGACGAAATGACGTGACCTGTTTGTTTTCGCCGCGCAAGGTAATTTTGAAGTAGAGTTCGTTGGTTTGTTCGTCTACTAAAAGGATAGAGCCGGCTTCAACTTCCAAAATTTCGTTGATACCGGCCATGGTGCGGCGAAGCACTTCGTCAAGGTCCATGCTGGAAGTGATGGCATAGGCAATTTGATTGAGCGTCATCAAAGCGCTGGCGTGTCGCCGGGAACGCTCGACCAGATAGGCATTTTGCAGATGAGAACCCAGATGGCTGCCCAGATAAACCAGCAGATTTTGGGCTTCTTCGGGCAGGGGGACTTTGGCCAGGTCCTGGCTGCCAACAATCAGTGCGCCAA
This sequence comes from Anaerolineales bacterium, assembly GCA_012032575.1. Next base: position 7,249 of record JAAUSP010000035.1, read on the forward strand.
CCGGTTTGTCGGTTGCGACCAGGGGAATGATGGCCGAGGGGATGGCATTGAAGGCGCCAAAAAATACGTCGCCCAGGTCAGAGTCAGTTTGCCCGTTTTCGTGAACTTCGTGGGTTTGCGGGCGAGGCTGTACAAAATAGGGTTTTTTGTTGGCAATCACCCGGCCTAACAAACTGTTGTGCCCGGACCAGTCGTCGGCCAGGGGCGGGGCTTTGTCAACCAGACAGACCTGGGCATTGGGCGCAATTGCCAGGGGGGTGCTCATTACGCCGCAGGCAGTGGGCGGCAGTGGTTTTATGGTTAACAACCAGATAGCGTCAACTTCCAGCGTCTCAAGCAAAATGTTATTAATTTCTTCCAGCCGCTTGGGCCAGGATAAAGGCTGGCCCAGCAAGTTATCAATCTTGTGCAGAGATTGCCACACAGACGTAGGTAATTTGAGATCAGTTAACTGTGTCTTCATGTATTTTTTGAGTCTTTCAAGTGGCAAGTTGCAGTGAGTCTGTTGCTTCCTTTGCTTCAGCAATTAAGCTACAGCCGGTATTCTGCCAGATTTTTAGCAGCTTGAACAATATCACCGACTGAAGGTAACACATACTGCTCCAGGACAGGGCTGTAAGGAAGTGGTACATTTTTGGCGGCCACGCGCACAATCGGACTGTCCAGCCACTGGACCGCTTCTTCCGCAATCATCGCCGCAATTTCCGCGCCGGGGCCACCCCGCCGGTGAGCCTCATGGACAATCATGACCCGGCCCGTTTTTTGAATGGAGGTGAGCGCCGTTTCTTTATCAAAGGGGACCAACGTGCGCGGGTCAATCACTTCAACGGAGATATTCTGGGCCGCCAGTTGTTCGGCGGCGGTGAGGGCCGGTTGGACCATACCGCCCAACGCAATCAAAGTTATATCAGTGCCGGCCCGGCGAATAACCGCCTGACCAAACGGAATAACGTAATCTTCTTCCATATCAGGCACTTCGCCCCTGGCAGCGTAGAGCATTTTGTGCTCAAAAAACAAAACCGGGTCTTCGCCCCGAATAGCCGTTTTAAGCAATCCCTTGGCATCGTAAGGCGTAGCCGGGAGCACAATTTTTAGCCCCGGCACATTCAAAAACCAACCCTCAACCGATTGGCTGTGCTGCGCGGCAGCGCTGCCCGGCGCTCCGGTGGCCACCGGATGGTCAAAGGGACTTTGGCTTTGCCGCCGCTCATGTAACGCGCTTTGGCGGCCTGATTTACCAGTTGATCCATGGCCACGGTTACAAAGTCGCCAAACATAATTTCGGCCACCGGACGCATCCCGACCAGGGCTGCGCCCAGAGCCGCGCCCACAATGACGGCTTCGGAGATGGGGGTGTCTTTGACTCGTTCCGGGCCAAATTCGGCAAATAAGCCTTGTGTTACCCCAAAAACGCCGCCAAAAGCGCCCACGTCCTCGCCCATAATAAAAACATGCGGGTCCCGGCTCATTTCCTCGGCCAGGGCTTCGCGAATGGCCTCGCTGTAACTGATGCTTCGCACGTTTTGTTACTCACTAATGTGGAATATGCTATCCAGTATACCAGTTATGAGGCTTGCTGACAATCCCCAATTTGGCATATTTGAAGCAATTTTTAACAAATTAGGGTCAAAGATTGACTCGCTCTCCGTATCAATCTCAGTTATAATTAGTTATTCACTGTGGGAGGATGAAAGCAGAAACAGATGGACATCAAAAACAAAGTTGCGCTGATAACCGGCGGCGCTCATCGCGTGGGGAAAGCGATTACGTTGATGTTGGCCAAAGCCGGGGCCAATGTAGTAATAAACTATCATACCTCGGCAGCCCAGGCCGAAGCTACGGCTGAGGAAATTCGGGCCATGGGAACCAAGCCGCTCATTATCCAGGCCGATATTGCCGATTATAGCCAGGTTAAGGCCATGGCCGGGCAAGTCAAAATATGGTTTGGCGGCATTGATATTTTGGTCAACAGCGCCGACCGCTGGGAGAAAAGCCCTTTCCCCAGTGAAGATATGGGACCGTGGGAGCGGATTATTGGCACAGGCGTTAACGGTCCTTATTATGTAACCAATGCCTTTGCTCCTTTAATGTTGGAGCGAGGCGGGGGAGCCATTGTCAATATTGTTGATTTATCGGCCTGGGAAGCGTGGCCCAACTTTACAGCCCATGCGGTGGCCAAATCGGCCTTGGCGGCGATGAACCGTCAATTTGCCATCGAGCTTGGCCCAACCATTCGGGTAAATGCTGTTGCGCCTGGCCCGGTACTGCCGCCGCCTGATTACAGCCCGGCGCAAATTGAAAGTGTGGCCGCCCGCACGTTGCTCAACCGCTGGGGTTCGGCGGACGATGTGGCTCAGGCGGTCAAGTTTTTGATCGAGGCTGATTACATCAGCGGCGAGACGATCAGGGTGGACGGCGGGGAGCATTACGGCCACCGTAAGCGTGACTGAACAAATCGGCTCTCTCGTTATGAGGAAGTAAACTATGGCCGCAACAACACCTTCTGGGTGGAGAACTCTGGGACGGGAACTCGTTGGAGTTGGACTCATTGCGCTGGTGTATTTGGCGAGTGCCAGGATAAGTTTGTGGTTTGTGGCTCAACCGCAGGGCGGCGTTGTAGTTTGGCCGGCTACAGGCTTCCTGCTGGCGAGTCTGCTCTTAAGCCCCAGGCAAAACTGGCGTCTGATTATCGCAACGGTTTTCTTCGTTCTGGTCGTAGCCAATCTTGGCGTGGGTAATTCGTTAGCTGTCAGTTTGGGTTTCGCCCTGGCCAATTGCAGCGAGGCTGCTTTGGCCGCCTGGCTGCTGGAACGCTTTATTGGCGCGCCCCTGACATTCTCATGTCTTAGAGAAGTGCTGGGATTGGTGGGGCTGGCCGTGATTTTGAGCAATTCTATGACGGCGTTTCTGGGTGCAGCCGTGTTTGCGCTTGGTTTTGGTTCGCCTTTTTGGCCGGCCTGGCAGATGTGGTGGGTTGCGGCTGGGGTGGGAATGATGATTGTGACGCCGCTGGTAGTTGTCTGGTGGACCGGGCTGAACACACTCAAATCTTTTACCTGGCCGCGTGCTGTTGAAGCTGTGCTGTTATTAACAACATCAGTTATATTTGTTCAGTCTATTTTTGGGGTGGAAGTTGGGCACGATAACGTGTTTCTGTTCCCGTATGTCATCCTGCCTGTTTTAGTGTGGGCAACGCTGCGCTTTGATCTCTTGGGGGCTGTAACCACCCTGGCTTTGTTAGCCGTGGTTGTGGTCTGGAATACGGGCCGTGGATTGGGACCCTTCGTCCTCTGGTCGGCGGATACAGCCCCGGTGCTGGCGGCTCAGGCATTTCTCAGTGTGGCTGCGCTGACAACTTTAACATTTGCGGCGGTTATCACCGAACATAAACAGGCAAAATTAACGGTGCAAGAAGCGTATACCAACCTCAGCCGGGCCAATCAGCAGCTTCAAGCTGAAATTGGCGAGCGGAAACGCGCTCAGGAGGAACTAAATTTCCAAAAGAGTTTGCTGGAGTGTCAAAGCGAAGCGATCCTGGATGGGATTCTGATGGTTTCTCCCCAGGAGGAATGGTTGTTTTACAACCGGCATTTCATCGAGATGTGGCGCATGCCGGATGAAGTGGCCCAGGCCCGTTCCAGCAAAGTTTCTATTCCCTGGACGCTGGAACAACTTGTCAACCCGGAACAATTTAGCGCTCAATTGGATTTTGTGGCGAAACATCCGCATGCCATCAGTCAGATTGAATTGCGCCTGAAAGATGGGCGAACGTTTGAACGTTACAGCGCCCCGGTTCAAAGTGAGGGAGAGGTACATTTTGGCCGGGTCTGGTATGACCGTGATATTACCCAGACGAAGCAGACGGAAGAAGCCCTGCGTGACAGTGAAATTAGAAGCCGGGCATTGGTGAATACAGCGGTTGATGGCATTATCACTACTGACAAGGGCGGCCGGATTACCTCGTTTAACCCGGCTGCGCAACATTTGTTTGGCTACAGCGCCGACGAAGTCATCGGGCGGAAAATAAATATTTTAATGCCTACGCCTTACCGGGAGGAGCACGACCGTTATATGCTGGATTATCAGATGACCGGCGTGCGCAAAATGATTGGGATCGGGCGCGAAGTGACCGGACAGCGCAAAGACGGAACCATTTTCCCGCTGGACCTGTCGGTGAGTGAAATACGCCTGGGCGGGCAGCGGTCGTTCACCGGCATCATCCGCGACATCAGCGAGCGCAAGCAGGCCGAAGCCAACCAGTCGCAGTTGCTTCAGGAATTGGAAAGCGTTAACCGGGAACTTAACGATTTTGCCTACGTGGTTTCGCACGATCTCAAAGCGCCGCTGCGAGCAATTGGTTCGCTGGCTAGCTGGCTGGCTACCGATTATGCCGAAAAGTTGGGGCCTGAGGGCCAGGAGCAGTTGGATTTGCTGGTGGGTCGGGTAAAACGGATGCACGCCTTGATTGACGGCATTTTACAATACTCGCGGGTAGCTCGCAGCCGCGAGGAGCGGGAACTGGTTAATCTCAATTATCTGCTGGCCGAGGTGGTGGAAATGCTCGGCCCACCCGCACAGGTTAATATCAAATTGGAAAATGATTTGCCCAGCGTAACCGGCGAAGTCACCCGCTTGCAGCAACTGTTTCAAAACCTCCTGAGTAATGCCATCAAATTTATGGATAAACCGCAGGGAGAAATAAGAATTGGCAGCACCGCTTTGGAGGATGCCTGGCAGTTTTATGTAGCCGATAATGGTCCGGGAATAGAAGGCAAGCATTTTGGCAAAATTTTTCAACTCTTCCAGACCCTGACCCCCCGTGACGAGTTTGAAAGCACCGGGGTTGGTCTGGCCCTGGTAAAAAAAATCGTTGAACTGCATAACGGCAAAGTTTGGATCGAGTCTACCGTCGGCCAGGGTAGTACGTTCTTTTTCACGTTGCCAAAGTAGGTTTTGGCTCAATCTTTCCCAAGCCAGCTACTACAAAACAAGGAAATGACCCATGAAACAAAACAAGTCTATTTTACTGGTCGAAGATGATCGGGTAGACGTCCTGACCGTCAAACGGGCTTTAAAAGAGTTGAAAGTGCTGAATCCGTTAAGCATTGTTAATAACGGCGAAGAGGCGCTGATGTTTTTGCGCGACGAGAACCACGAACACCCTGGTATCATTCTTTTGGACTTAAACACCCCGCGCATGAATGGCATTGAGTTTTTGAGAATCATCAAGCAGGACCCCGCTCTGAAGCGGATCCCCGTAGTCGTGTTGACAACCTCAAAAGAGGAACAGGATAAACTTGACAGTTTTAGCCTGGGTGTCGCCGGATATATGATCAAACCGGTAGATTACCTGCAATTTGTCGAGGTCATAAGAACCATTAAACTATATTGGACGCTGAGTGAGCTATCAGATTAATTGTGCCTGCCATCCTATGATTCCTAAACTATAACCCGACCTGCTTACAGAAAGGATAACGATGGAAAATGCCACGCTTAAAATCTTATTAGTCGAAGATGACCAGGTTGATCAGTTGGCCTTTAAACGTCTGGTTAAGGCTCAAAACCTGGCCTATGATTACACCCTGGCCGGTTCTGTAACAGCCGCCCAGAATTATTTAGCCAGCCAGAAATTCGATGTGGTTATTGCCGACTATAACCTGGGCGACGGAAACGCTTTTGATCTGTTTGCCGCAATTGGAGATACCCCCGTAATTTTTGCAACCGGCCTCGGCGATGAGGCTGTGGCCGTGAAAGCCATGAAAGCCGGCGCTGTGGATTATCTGATTAAAGATGTTGAGCGCAACTATCTGAAAATTTTGCCGGCCACCATAGACAAAGCCATCAAACGCAAACAGTTAGAGCGAGACCTCCGCCAGCGTGATTTACTGCTGGCCGGTCTGGCCGCAGCCGAAAGCCGTTTATTAACCGTAACCAATTATACCAGCGGTATTAATATGGCCCTGGCTATCATCGGACAGGCCACCGTCGTAGATCGCGTTTATATTTTTGAAAATCATTCTCAGCCGGATAGCGGCAAACCTGTCTGTAGCCAAAGATTTGAATGGGTCAAAGATGGGGTACAGCCCCAAAAGGATAACCCTGCTCTACAAAACTGCCTCTGGAGCGACCCCGGCTTGGCCCGCTGGCACACCCTTTTGACCGGTAAAGAAGTCATCAATGGTCCCGTTCGCAGTTTTCCTGCCCCCGAGCTAGAACTTCTGTCGGCCAGGGGAGTTCGTTCACTGCTGATTGTGCCCATCTTTATCAGCCAATATTTTGGGGCTTTGTCGGCTTTGACGATTATCAGTCGGAGCGCCGCTGGTCAAAAAATGAAGAGGTGATTTTGATGGCTCTGGCAGTCAGTATTGGCGGGGCGCTGCAACGCCAGCAGACCGAAGAGGAACTGCGCCAGCGTACCGATGAGTTGCAAACCCATAACGAGGAACTGGATGCTTTTGCCCACACCGTAGCCCATGATTTGCAAAGCCCCTTAAGCCCGATTGTCGGCTTTGCCAGCATCCTAAAAAATGAATACACCACCCTCTCACCCGCCGAAATAGAAGAATTTGCTGACCGGATTATTCGCAACGGCAACAAAATGTCGGATATTATCAGGGAACTACTTCTGTTAGCCCAAATCCGCAAAACTGACATCAGGCCTGAACCGCTAAATATGGCTTTTATTGTGGGTGAAACCCTTCAGCGGTTAGCCAGTATGACTGAAGAGTATCAGGCCGAAATTACCCTGCCGGAATCCTGGCCGGTAGCTTTAGGCTACGGCCCCTGGATCGAAGAAGTCTGGGCCAATTATATTAGTAACGCTATGAAATATGGCGGTCGCCCGCCTCATTTGGAACTTGGAGCCACCGTAGAAAACTCCGCTGACTTTACCTCGCCGGCAGTCCGCTTTTGGGTGCGGGATAACGGCCCTGGCCTGACGCCCGACGAACAAGCCAAGTTGTTTGCTCAATTTACCCGGCTCCATCAGGTGCGGGCCAAGGGACAGGGCCTGGGCCTTTCGATTGTCCGGCGCATTATCAATAAACTCGACGGCAAAACCGGGGTGGAGAGCCAGGTGGGCCAGGGCAGCGTTTTCAGTTTCACCCTGCCGGCGGGCTAGACCTTATGACCGTAAAAAATTTATCTCCCCTCGGTATTGCCTACTTTATTTCACCCCATGGTTATGGACATGCCGCCCGGTCAGCCGCGGTTATGGCTGCCCTGCGCCAGTCTATTCCCACAGCCCGGTTTGAAGTTTTTACCCAGGTCCCTCCTTGGTTTTTCGACGCTTCTCTGGACGGCATGGTTGGTTATCATCCCTTGATGTCGGATATTGGCCTGGCCCAAAAAAACTCACTGGTTGAAGACATCCCTGAAACTATGCGCCGTCTGGCTGAGCTTTTACCCTTTGACCCGCTTCAGGTTGAGAGGCTGGCCGATCAGGTCAAACAATTGGGGTGCCGGCTGGTTATTTGTGATATTGCGCCCCTGGGCATTGCCGTTGCCAAAGCCGCCGGCCTGCCGGCACTTCTCATCGAAAACTTTACCTGGGACTGGATTTATGAAGGCTATCTGGCTGCCGAAGCCGGCTTGAGTTTCTACATCAACTATTTGCGAAGCTGGTTTGCCGCCGCCGATTACCATATCCAGACCCGGCCGGTCTGCCTGCCTCAATCGGTTCATCTAACCACCGGGCCGGTGAGCCGCCGCGGCCGCACCCCGGCGCAGGCGACTCGCCAACAGTTGGGCTTGCCGGCTCAGGCTAAGGCAGTGCTCTTGACGATGGGCGGGATTCCCTGGGATTACAACACTTTTCTGGACCGCCTGGCCGGTCAAGCGGATATTTACTTCATCATTCCCGGCGGCAGTGAGCGAGTGGAACAACGAGGCAATTTGGTCCTCCTGCCGCACCATTCGGAATTTTATCATCCCGATCTGGTCAACGCGGTGGATGCCGTGATCGGCAAGCTGGGCTACAGCACCGTAGCCGAAGTTTATCACGCCGGTATTCCCTTTGGCTATATTCCCCGGCCTGACTTCCGCGAGTCTGAGCAGTTGAGGGAGTTTGTTGACCGGCATATCAACAGTATCGCCGTTTCACCGGCACAATTTGAAACTGGGGCATGGTTATTACGGCTGCCGGAACTGCTGGCTCTGCCCCGTGTAACCCGCACTGAACCCAATGGGGCCGAGCAAGCAGCCCGGTTTATTGTCGGGCTGCTCACCTGACTCATTAAATTCCTTGTGGAGAAATTATATGCAATCCTACCTTGAAAAAATGGCCGATGTGATTATCAACTACTCTACCGCAGTACAGCCCGGCGAACGAGTCTTGCTGCGGGGAACCAGCCCCGCCGCCGAGCCGCTGATCCAGGCGCTATATCAGGCAGCGCTGCGGGCCGGCGGCCAGGCGTTTACCTATATTCATCTGCGCGACGAAGACAGTCTGGCTATGGAAGCAACGGATCAACTCGATTCGTTGGCCGCTGTCAACCCCATGCTCAAGCTGATGTATGAGACCTGCCAGGTGATTGTGCGAGTCGAGGCATCGGAGAATCCGCGGGCGCTGTCCGATTATCCCGCCGAACGGCAAAAAGCCAGATTGCAGGCCCTGGCCGGGGTGATGAGCATTCAGATGGAGCGCGAAGGCAAAGGAACGCTGCGTCGCTGCACCACCCAATTCCCTACCCAGGGCTACGCCCAGGCTGCCGGCATGTCGCTGCCCCAGTACCAGCGCTTTGTTTTTGAAGCCTGCAAACTCCACCTGGCCGATCCGGTTGCTGCCTGGCGAGAGGTCGAGCAGCGCCAGCAGCGCCTCATTGATTACCTGGCCGGCAAGAAACATCTGCACGCGCGCGGCCCTAATATTGATCTGGAAATGTCAATTGCCGGGCGGCCTTTTCTCAACGCCAACGGCAGGATTAACTTCCCCGATGGCGAAATCTTCACCGGGCCGGTCGAGGACAGCGTTAACGGCTGGGTCAAGTTCACCTATCCGGCTTATTATCACGATAATGACGTGATTGGAACACGGTTAAGTTTTGAAAACGGGCTGGTGACGCAAGCCACCGCCGATAAAAACGAGGCGTTTCTGCAAAATACCCTCGATACCGACCCCGGCGCGCGCCGCCTGGGAGAGTTTGCTATCGGCACTAACGATGATATTCAGCGCTTTACCGGCTCTATTCTGTTCGATGAAAAGATTGGCGGCACGGTTCATATGGCGTTGGGGCAGGGCTATCCTCAATCAGGCAGCACCAACACCTCAGCCATCCATTGGGACATGATTTGTGACATGCGCGATGGCGGCGAAATTTGGGTGGATGGAGAATTGTTCTATCGCAACGGAGAGTTCTTAAAAGGATGAAGGATGAAAGGTGAAGAATTTCATAGGTTTACTTCTCATTCACCATTCACCATTCACTATTAATATGATTTCTAACTGTTGTAGAAACGTGGACCATGTGTTATAGTTATAAAACGTTCTTTTAAGATTGTTATCAGTCAGCCGTCCGCTTTGCTGCCAGTCCACCGGGAGTCCAGTTTTAATGACGAATGGTCAGTCTTCCCGCTTGCAACCTATGCGTTTGTCTATCCGCGAAAGAGCCAATACTCAGCCTTTGGCGCTAGTTTCGCCTGATTCGCCTTTTGACGGCTTCAGTGCTCCTCTGCGGCAACTGTTAGAAGAGCCGCGCACCATCGAAGCTACCCAAATACCCCAGCCGTTTCTGACCAGTTTGGCCCTGAAAATTCTTTATTTTGGCGGCTCGATGAAGGGCTGGCAGATTGCCCAGACCATGCGCCTCCATTTTAGCGGCGTAGTTGAGCCGCTTCTGCAAGCCCTCAAAACCCATCATTTGGTGCAAGTCACCGGCGGAAACAACCTCAATCGCGCGTCCTATCAATACGCCATCACCGACAACGGCAGCAAGCGGGCCAGAGAACTGCTGGAACGTAACCGTTATGTTGGCCCCTGCCCCGTGACACTCAATCATTATGTCAATGTTGTCAAGCTTCAGGCCCAAAGCCGGCCTCTGGTGCGTGAAGCCGATGTGCAACAGGCGCTGCGCTCGCTGGTTTTATCCCAAGACATCATTGACCGGGTGGGGCCGGCGGTCAACTCGTTTAAATCCATGTTTTTGTATGGGCCGCCCGGTAACGGCAAGACCAGCATTGCCAAAATCATTGGCCGGGGCTTGCTGCCGGGCAACGTGATGATCCCCTATGCCGTTTTTGAAGATGGGCAGGTCATCAAGGTATTCGACGCCGAAACTCACCGGGCTATCGGCAGCGAGGAAGTTCAACTGGCCGAGTCGAACCAGATGGACAAGCGCTGGCTGCGCTGCATGCCGCCGGTTGTTATTACCGGCGGCGAATTGTCTTTGCAGGATTTGGATTTGGCCTGGAGCGATACCAACCGCTTCTACGAAGCGCCGCTGCAACTCAAGGCCAACGGCGGTATGCTGCTGATTGACGACTTTGGCCGCCAACAGATGGCCCCGAAAGACCTTTTGAACCGTTGGATTGTACCCCTGGAAGAACGTCTGGACTTTTTAACCTTCCAGACCGGCAAGAAATTTGCCGTTCCGTTTGAAACTCTGATTATTTTCTCAACCAACCTGGACCCGGAGGCGCTGGTGGATGACGCTTTTCTGCGGCGTATTCGCCACAAACTGGGCATTGATAACCCTACGGAAAAGCAGTTTTACGAAATATTTGTGACCGCCTGTGATGAACGCGGCATCAAGTTTGATAAAAATTCCTTTATTCACCTGCTGCGCGAATATTATTTAAGCGTAGGCCGTCCGATGAAAGCCTGTCACCCCCGCGATTTGCTGGACCAACTGACCGATTTTGCCACCTATCGCGGCGAACGCCCCGCCATGACCCTCGAACTGATTGACCGGGCCGCTCGTTCCTACTTTGCCGAGCTGTTCTGATCACCCTTCCAACGAAGACAAAATTTGTAACTACTCTGCCATGTCATTTCGACCGAAGGGAGAAATCTCCGAGGCCGATGCAGTGCCACAGAGACGCTTCGCGTCGGCCTATGGCCTCGTAATGATATGAGGACTGAGCAGTTACGGAGATTCTGCCAATCTCCAATCTCTAATCTCCAAACTCCTAATCATCAAACCGGCGGCGGCCGATGTGCTCCATAAACTCGGCCCGCGTTTTGAGGTGGCTTTTGAATGTCCCTACCAGGGCGCTGGTCACCATGGTGGCGTTGGCTTTTTTTACACCGCGCATCATGCTGCACATATGCGCTCCCTCTACTACCACCGCTACCCCGTGCGGATGAAGCGTTTCGTCAATAAAATCGGCAATTTGCTGGGTCATGCGTTCCTGTACCTGCAAGCGGCGGGCAAACATATCCACAATGCGCGGAATTTTGCTTAACCCCAGCACCTTGCCTTTGGGAATGTAGGCCACGTGGGCCTTGCCAAAAAACGGCAGCATGTGGTGTTCGCACAGGCTGTAAAAGTCAATATCCTTGACAATCACCATTTCGCTGTAATCTACATCGAAGAGGGCGTTATTGATAAGCTGGGTTGGGTTGATATGATAGCCGGCTGTCAATTCGTCATACATGCGGGCGACCCGCTCAGGGGTGCGCTGCAAACCTTCCCGGTCGGGGTCCTCGCCGATGCTGAGTAAGGTTTTGCGCACCGCCTTTTTTATCACTTTTTGCCGTTTTGAGGTTTCTTCCTGATCGCCGTTGGGGCTGATTTGAAACGTCTCCGGTAGATGTTCGATTACAGCACGTTTCATAATTCCCTCCTGAAAATAGGTTTACCGGAGTCAAACGGCTTAAGCCATTTGACTCCATTTTCATTTAAAAACATCAGGCCGTAGGCGCATGGAGGAGTTATCCAGCTCAAAACTTTGGGCAATTTCGGCTAAGGTCCGGCCCAACTCTGGATGTACATAATCAGGGGCAATTTCGGCCAGGGGAATGGCGACAAAAGGCCGTTCGATGATCTCCGGGTCGGGGATGTGACGCCGGCCCAACTGAAATATCTCGCGGTTGAAAAGCACAATATCAAGGTCAATGGGCCGGGGCGCATTTTTGTCGGCCTGACGCACCCGACCCAACTGCCGCTCGATGGCGGCCAGGACGTTCTGCTTCAGTTGGGCGGCGGTCAGAGGGGTTTCTACTATCACCGTAGCGTTTAAGAAATTGGGCTGGTCGGTCAAGCCCACCGGCACAGTTTCCCAAACCGACGAGACGGCGATCAGTCGGTTTTTGCCGCCAGCAGCTCAAGGGCGGCACGCAGATTTTTAACCGGCTCAATGTTGGAGCCGAGTGAGAGATAGGCGGTATTGCCGGCCATCAAACCTTTTCCGCAGCACCGGTATCGAAACGAGTCCGGTCTACGGTAACGCCGACCGACCGGGCAAAACGCAAAGCGCCGGGTTTTTCTACTGTCACCATCGCCCGTTCAACCCGCGGATCGGCCAGGCACAGATAATTAATTTCCAGGGCCAGTTTTTCCACCAGATAAAACTGCGACTCTTCGACCAGTTTGATGATTTGCTTGGCAATGGTACGGTAATTGACCGTATCGGCAATATCATCCGAGGCGGCGGCGGTGTGATCGGTATAGAGGGTGATGTTGACCACGACATCCTGCTTGTTACGCCGCTCTTCTTCATTAATGCCAATAATGGCCCGTAACAGTAAATCTTTGATGTGGATTTGATCGTTTGCCATAAATGCCCCAGATTGCGCCGTCAATTGACCGAGATTCATAAAAGTATAGCCAACTTTTTAATAAAACCAAGTGAAATCAAAAACTTTAAGCCAGTGGCAGGGTAAAACTAAAGGTGCTGCCCTGGCCCTCGCTTGCTACTCCCACTTGCCCCCCAACCGCTCGACAATCCGACGCACAATTGACAGCCCCAGACCGTAACTATCCAGCCGGTCCGGCTCAAGCTGGGTAAACTCGGTGAACAACTGAGCCTGGGCCTCGGCGGTCAGGCCGGGACCGTTATCTTTAACCCAAAACCGGGCCATGCCATCGGCTTGAACCTTGAACCCCAGTTCCAGACGAGGCGGCTGACCGCCATACTTGAGACCATTACTGATATAGTTAGACCAGACTTCTTCCAGCCAGGGAGCATAGCCGAGAACGGTGGGCCATTCCGAGGGGGTAATAATTTCGGCCTGCTGGGCTTCGATCATGTCCGCCATACTGGCCAGGGTTTCGGCCACAATATTGGCCATGTTGAGGGAGCGTATGGCGACCGTTCGCTGCCGCACCCCGGCCAGCAGCAGCAGCCCTTCGACAATCCGGTTGGCTTTCTGACTGCTGCGGGCCATACTTTGCAGATATTCGCCCAACTCCTCCGGCGGCATCGTTGAGTAGGCTTCGGCCAAAACCTGAGCCATGGTGGTCAGCGTCCCGATAGGATTTTTGAGATCGTGGGCTACGGTGCGGGCGTAGGCATCCAACTCCTGATTGCGGGCTTGTAACTGCTCGTTCTGCTGGCGCAGCGCTTCCTCAATTTGCTTGTGCTCGGTGATGTCACGGGCAATGCCTAAAACTACTTTTTGATCTCCAATTTCGACCGGGAATGTTCGTATCTCTACTTTAACCTGGCTGCCATCTTTGCGGGTTAAAATAAATTCGTCTGGCCCAGTTACGTCCCCCTGAAGCCCTTTCGTCAGAGCAGCCAGAGCTTTGGGTATCTCCTGGGGAGATAATAAATTTAACTCTAATAAATTTTTGCCGATTACCGCTTCTTTCTGATAACCGATCAGTTCCTCGGCGGCTCGATTGCCGTCAATAATACGACCATTCAGATCATTTAAATAGTAGGCATCGGGCGCAAATTCAAATAATTTCTTAAAGCGTTCCTCACTCTCGCGCAAAGCTGCTTCAGCCTGTCTTTGTTCGGTAATGTCAATCCCGGTGGCAATCACATATTCAACGGCGTCGGTTTTGTCTAATAAGGTGGCATTTGACCAGGCAATCAAACGTTGCTGACCTGTTTTGGGAACCAGATGCGCTTCAAATTTGCTCTGCATACGGTTTGAGGTATCGCCGGAAGGTTTATGGGAGGAAGTTGTAAAATAATGCTGGACGATATCACCCGCCTCCGGCGGCAGCAATTCCCATGCATACCGATTTTTGACCTCAGCCAGACTGTAGCCGCTGATCTGCTCACAAGCGCGGTTAAAATGGACAATCCGGCCTTCTCGATCCAGAGCGACGACCAGCGCATCGGCGGTATCGAGTAAAGTGGAGATGAAATTGCGTTCTTTTTTGAGGGTTCTGACTCGTCTGATAATTTCCTCCCGCACCTGGTTATGCAGCCCAACATTTTCCAGGGCCAGCGCCGCTTGATCGGCGAAGGCCTGGAGCGCATCCGCGTCGGCTGGCTCAATATAATGGGTCGTCTCGCTGTCAATGGTTAAAAAGCCCACCACTTTGCCCCGCCGACGAATCGGGGCACAGGCATACGATTTTACCCAAACCCTGCCAAACTTGTGAACCCAGGCATCCTGTTCTGCCGGCTGCGCCACTGCCAAAGGACGGCCGGTGTCGCGGACAGCCTTCAAAACAGGCATACGGTCAATATGAAAAGTGGCAGAGACAATCGCTTTGGGGCTGGCCCGTTCTGCCTGAACGTAGCCCCGCCAGCGATACACCCGCGCCATATCAGCCTGGATCAACAGGATACAGGCCGCGTCGCAGGCAACCACTCGAGTCAGTTCATCCAGAACCCGGTCAAGCACCTCTTCGCCTCTGAGGGTGCTGCTGATCGCCGCGCCGGTTTGATTCAGCGCATCGGCCAGCGCCCAATGTTCCCGTTCGGCTGCCAGCCAGTGAGCCAGCTCCACCTCGCGCTGCTGCTGTTCAGCTTCCAGTTCGGCGACACGTTGCTGGAGGGCAGCTATTTCGGCCAGGAGCTGAGCCTCTTTTTCAGGGGTCATCGTAGCCTCCTTATTGAAGGACCATGATTGACGGGTTACCGGGAACGATGTTCATCTGTAGTATATCACGAGGCGCGATTGGTTACAATGAAATATTTCCCAAATTGAGGAGACTTTGCCAACTTTTGCTTTAGCGTTGACGAGTTTAGCCGAATCTTTTATACTTGAAGGGAAAATAAAGCAATATTAGGGGGATGGAGAAGCATGAACCCAGCTTACAATACCTCAGTAATTCGCCGGCTGCTGCTGGCAGCCTTCACCGATGAGGAATTTACCTTCTTTTGCTATGACCATTTTCGAGAGGTATATCAAAAATTTGCTGGGGGCATGACCTTCACTGCCAAAACTCAACTGCTCATTGAGCAGTGCGAGAATCGCAACGAATTTGGCAAACTCCTGCCTCTGGTTGAGGGATCTAACCCCGCCAAATACACCGAATTTACAGATTTAATCCAAAAACCTACTCCCCAATCTGTCATAGGCACGCCGCTAGAGGCACACAAAATAGAGGCAATCTCCAATCTCCAATCTCTTTCTTCCCGCCAGCCTTTTGAGCCGGAAATGATCCTCATCCCCGCCGGGGAGTTTTTGATGGGGAGTGACCCCTTGGTGGATAAATACGCCCAAGATAACGAACAGCCCCAACATCGGCTGTACTTGCCTGATTACTACCTCTCCAAAACCCCCGTGACCAACGCTCAATACCTGGCCTTGTGCGGGCAACCGATTATTGTCCCATCGCCGAGCAACAGGGATGGGGTTGGGGTTGGACAGATAAAGGTAAGACTGAAAAAATCGAAGGAGCAAACTGGCAGCATCCCCATGGCCCACAAAGCAACATAACCAGGAAGTATGACCATCCAGTGGTACAAGTTAGTTGGCATGATGCCTTGGCTTATTGCACTTGGCTGGTCGAAGTGACGGGCAAACCTTATACCCTCCCCAGTGAAGCTGAGTGGGAAAAGGGAGCACGAGGATCAGACGGACGTATTTATCCCTGGGGGAATGAGTGGGGTGCTAACCGCTGCAACTCCCGTGAAAGCGGGCCGGGCGATACCACCCCAGTTGATATCTACCCTGACGGAGCCAGCCCTTATGGATTGCTGGATATGACTGGGAATGTGTGGGTATGGACACGCAGCCTGTGGGGCCAAGATTGGCCAAAGCCAGAGTTCAAGTACCCCTATCGCCCAGGCGGGGGCCGGGAAAATTTGAAAGTTGGCGAAAAGGTTTTGCGAGTGCTGCGAGGTGGCTCATGGTACTTCGATGGAGTGATCGCTGCGCCTTACGCTACAGAAATGATCCGTATTACTGGGATTTCAATGTCAGTTTTCGAGTTGTAGTCTCACCTAATTCTCTTTCTTCTGCCGTCTGAACTTGGGAGAATGGGGTACAGGACAGCAGTGATAACCCTTCGGAATCCCGACGATAGCGGGGTCGCCGCAAAAATTTTGGGAGGTTCAACCAATTGGCGGCTTCGTAGATCATGGTATAATACCCCTAAGGAGCAAGTCTATGGCAGTCGAAGTAACTTTGAAACTACCAGAACGGTTAGTGGAACATGCCCGACGTTTTGGCCAAGCTACCCATCGAGAAGTGGATGAAGTGCTGGCTGATACCTTAGAAATGATGTGGGCAGCCACTGATATTTTACCCGATTGGGAGCCGCCCGTATCAACACTCTCTGATGATGAGGTACTGGCGCTAGCCGACTCTAAAATGGATTTGGCACAAAATGAACGTTTGGGCGAACTTCAGGCGGATGGCAAATCTAGAGGGTTGACCGAAACTGAACGGGCCGAGTTGTTAGAGATGTTATATCTTTATCAAACCGGACAACTGCGTAAATCGGAAGCGCTGGCTGAGGCCGTTCGGCGTGGTTTTACGGTAGCTGTTAACCCTATGGCTGACCTTGCTGAGGATATTCGTCAACGAGTGCGCGAACGAGCGGGGCATCGGTGTGAGTATTGTCTTAGCCATCAGGATTATGTGCTAGGTAGATTGCAAATTGATCACGTCCAACCAAGCGCCAGGGGTGGTTCTGATGCCGAAGATAACCTCTGCTTGGCCTGTGAGTTATGCAATCAATACAAATGGACCAAAAACTCATGGCCCCAGACCCCTCAAAACGGGCCAATACATTCCTCTCTTTAAA
>JAAUSP010000657.1 GCA_012032575.1 Anaerolineales bacterium
CGCCCATCGGCGAGATGAAGCTGACGCCGACCCTGGCTAAAGGCATCGAGCGGGTTTTTGGCGAAGCCTTGAGCCTGGAAACCGCCGTGGGCCGGATTCTGGCCGATGTGCGCGAGCGGGGCGACGCCGCCGTGCTCGATTGGACCGAGAAAATTGACGGCGTCCGGCTGTCCGCGCTGCAGGTAGCGCCCGCCGACATCGAGGCCGCTTACGCCGGTATTCCCGCTGACCTGCGCGACGCGCTCCACTTTGCTGCCGAGCGCATCCGGGCTTTTCATCTCAAACAGCCCTCGTCGAGCTGGCTGGATTGGCGTCCCGACGGCGGCGCGTTGGGGCAAATGGTCCGCCCCCTGGAACGAGTCGGGGTTTATGCGCCGGGGGGGACCGCGCCTTATCCCAGCACATTACTGATGGGGGCGGTCACGGCGCGGGTGGCCGGAGTAGAGCAGATCATCGTGACCACGCCCAGCGGCCGCGACCCGGCCGGTCGAATTGCGCCGGTGCTGTTGGCCGCGGCCAAAGTGGCCGAAGTGGACGCGGTCTATCGGCTCGGCGGGGCGCAGGCGGTGGGAGCGATGGCTTACGGCACGGAGTCGCTGCCGCGGGTGGATAAAATTGTCGGGCCGGGAAATATTTTTGTCACGCTGGCCAAACGGCAGGTGTTCGGGCAGGTAGACATTGACGGGCTGCCCGGCCCCACCGAAACCCTGGTCATCGCCGACGCCGGGTCCAACCCGGAGCTGGTCGCCGCCGATTTGCTGGCCCAGGCCGAGCACGACACCCTGGCTTCGGCCATTCTGATTACACCCAGCCGTTCCCTGGCCGAAGCGGTCCAGCTTGAAATTGGCCGGCAGCTTGAGGCCCTGGAGCGCAGCGACATTATTGCCGAGAGTCTGCAAAATCAGGGGGGAGCCGTTATCTGTGGGGACCTGACCGAAGCGGTCGAATTGAGCAACTTCTACGCTCCGGAGCATCTCTGTTTGCACGTTCCGGCCCCCTGGGCGCTGGTCGGCCAGGTAAAAAACGCCGGGGGGGTCTTTTTGGGCGAGCACGCCTATGAAGTGTTGGGCGACTACACCGCCGGCCCCACCCACGTCATGCCAACGATGGGCACGGCCCGTTTTGCCAGCCCCCTCAGTGTTCGCGACTTTACCAAAATCATCAGTGTTTTTGGATTGGATGCTACCGAAGCCGCGGCGATCAGTCCTGCGGCTCAACTTCTGGCCGAGGCCGAAGGTTTAGGCGCGCACGCCGCCGCCGTAAGGAGACGCTTATGAAAATGCGACAGGCTACACCGAAACACGAGAAGACCCTGCTGAACTTGATGCGTGAGTCCTTTGAGGAGGAAACCGAAGCCGCGCCGGGCGAGTGGGTCAAAACCGAAGCCGCCATCAAAATCCTGCTCAATGACCCTCAAGCCGGCGAAGCTTACCTGGTCTACGACGAAAATAATCAGGTGAGCGGTTACATGATTGTGTGTCGCGGCTTTAGTTTGGATTATGGCGGCTATTTTACCTGGATCGAAGAAACCTACGTGCGCAAAGCGGAGCAGGGCCGCTTCCGCGATCAGAGGTTTTCGCCTTGAGTGATAAGTTCAATCTCGACCGGCTCATCCGGCCAACCTGACCCGGCTCAAGCCCTACACCCCCATCCTGCCGTTTGAGGTGCTGTCGCAGCAGTTGGGCCGCCGGCCCGAAGAGATTATCAAGCTCGACGCCAACGAGAACCCTTACGGCCCTTCGCCGCGGGTGTCCGCAGCCCTGGCCGAAGCGCCCTATCTGCACATTTACCCCGACCCCGAAAGCCGGGAACTGCGGGCGGCTCTGGCCGATTACACCGGCCTTGAGCCGGATTATCTGCTGGCCGGCCTCGGCGCGGACGAATTGATTGATTTGATTATGCGCCTGGTCATCGTTCCGGGCGATGCCATTATCAACTGTCCGCCCACCTTTGGTATGTACGCCTTTGATGCCGATGTCAACGGCGCGGAAGTCATCAACGTCTGGCGGCGGCCCGATTTTTCGGTGGATGTCGAGGGAATTGAAGCTTCTTTCAATTCCCCCTCCCTTCCAGGGAGGGGGCAGGGGGAAGGTCCCAAACTCATCTTCGTCACTTCACCCAACAATCCCGACGGCTCGCTATTAAACGACGACGATTTGAAGCGGCTGCTGGCCCTGCCTGCTATTGTGGTTTTGGATGAAGCTTACATTGAATTTGCCGGCGCTTCGGCGGGCGTGAGCAGCCGGATCAAATGGGTGGCCGATTATCCCAATTTGATTGTCTTGAGGACGTTCAGCAAATGGGCCGGGCTGGCCGGGCTGCGCCTGGGCTACGGCGCGTTCCCGCTCGACATCATCGAGCACCTGTGGAAAATCAAGCAGCCCTACAACGTCCCCGTTGCCGGGCAGATTGCCGGGCTGGTCTCGCTGACCGACCGGGAGCGGCTGCTGGAACGAGTGGCCCAATTGGTGGCGCAGCGGGACAAGTTTTACGAAGTTCTGGTCGGCATCCCCTGGCTGCAAGCCTATCCCAGCCAGGCCAATTTTATTTTATGCCGGGTGTTGGGTCGCTCCGCAGCGGAAGTCAAAGCCCAGTTGGCCGCGCACGGCATTCTGGTCCGCTACTACAATTCGCCGGGACTGACCGACTGCCTGCGTTTCAGCATCGGTACCCCGGCCCAGATGACTAGATTAGAGGAAGTTTTAAAGCAAATTTAATTATAGGAGTTATGCAGTTGAAGCATTTTGGCTAAAAACTAACCACAGATTTCACGGATTACTCAGAAAGAAGAAAAGTATTTTGTGAAATCTGTGTAATCTGTGGTTAAAAATTCCGAACTGCGTAACTCAAAAATTATTTAATGTTGTCGTCTTGCGTCTTGCGTGTTCCGTTTATTTTACGCAAGACGTAAGACGCAAGACGTTTTTCTATGAGCCACAAACCCAGACTGCAAATCGAAGGGCTGATTTTTGCCGTTGACGACGTGCTGGTGGATGTCGGCAGTTCGTACCGCGAGGTGGTCCGCCGCACGGTGCAGCTTTATCTGGAGCAGGCCATCGGACTGCCGTCAACCCAAGAACCGCTGCTGACCCTCGACGAGGTGGCCCTGCTGCAAAAGATGGGCCGCTTTGTCAATTATTGGGATTTGGCCACGGCGTTGGTGCTCTATTTTATCGAAATGCTGCCGCCGGTGCCGGTGCCGACGTTTCCCTCCAGGCTGCATGTCCCGGCGCTGATTGCCTATCTGCAATTGGCCGGCGGGCGTTTGCAAATCAGCCTGGAAACACTGCGCGAGCAAAAGAACATCGCCCACTTGGCCGGCAACATTGCTGCGGCTGGCGGGGGGATGGAAGGGGCCAACGCCACTTTGCCCAAAATCAATCGGCATCTGCTGGTCGCCAGCGGCAACCTGACCAAAACCAATCTGGTCAACCGCATTTTTCAGGAGCTGTACCTGGGCGCGTCCCTGTTTGAGCAGGTGTACCAGGAACCCGCCGTCCTGGTGCAAGGGACCGGCTACCACGAACACCAGAAAAGGCTGATCAAGCCGGAGGTTCTGACCGCTTTGAGCCGCACCCTCGGCCTGGGCGTGGTCTCCAACCGGCCCCGGCTGGAGGTCGAGCAGACCTTCCGGGCGGCCCAACTTGAGCCTTATTTTCAAACCGTCATCACCCTGGACGAAATGACCGAGGCCGGCGCGAAACCTTTACCCGATCCCTGGGCGCTGCTCGAAGCCGCCCGCCATTTGAAGCCAACGCCCGCCCGCAGCGCCTACATCGGGGCCAATCCGGCGGATGTCGTCGCTGCCCGCGCCGCCAATCAAATTGTGCCCTTCACCGCTATCGCTTGTCTGGCCGGCGCACCCGATAAAGAGAGCCTGCGGGCAGAGTTCGAGACGGTCAAAGCTCAGATCATTCTGGGCCATCCAAACAATCTGAAGGAGTTGGTGGAGTGATAACCGGAATCATTTTATTGCCAACAAAATATACTTTTCGCGTCCAAAAACTTGTGTTAAAATATTGATTACGTTTATATGGTAGATACGGTAGATGTGGAAAGATAATATCTATGGAAGCAATTCGTTTGCAGCAAACCG
Organism: Anaerolineales bacterium; assembly: GCA_012032575.1. The sequence continues at coordinate 4,097 of JAAUSP010000657.1, forward strand.
TTCAAAAAAATGGCGAACTACACCTCACCAATTTACCCCTGGAAAAGGTCAACAGGTAGAACTTCTTTTATTATATAGCCCTACCAAGCCAAAACTTCCTCGTTTAACGGCCAGGCAGTTACTCAATTCCGAATTAATTGGCTTGTGGCAAAATCG
>JAAUSP010000036.1 GCA_012032575.1 Anaerolineales bacterium
TGAGTATGCGGCTGCCCGCGCAGGCTACCAGACCGCACTACAGGCACGGCTGAATACGACATGGCGCACGTATGCCGCCACCCGGCTTGCCCTGCTTGAGGCGGCGACCGACCCCAATGCAGCCGTTGCATACCTCGACGCTACCCGCACGTGGCAACTTTTCCCGGCAGTGCCATTTTCGGCGGCGCTGCTGCCACCTGCCGCCGAAGTGACACAGCAGGCCACGCAACTCCGCGCAATCCTCACTGCCAACCCCGCCGACCGTCTGCAATTGCTGGGGCAACTGTACACCGAGCAGGGCCGCTATGATCTGGCGCTGGATACCTTCGCGCAGATACCGCCTGAAAGTCCGCATATTGTATCGGCACGCGCATATATGGCCTATCTGCAATGGCGCAGCAACCCCGAACAGGAGAACCTGAACAGCCTGGAAGCGCTGGTGCTGGCCTACCCCAACCAACCCGCTGCGCAGACGTTGCTAGCAGTGGCGCAGCTTGGCGAGGCTGGCCTGCATGCCACGGAGCCATCGACTAGGACGCTGGCGCTGCTCCCACCAGATCGGCCTGATACAGCGCTGGCATGGGCGCTCTGGTACATTCAGCAGCGCGACTATCTCCAGGCTAGCCTGCAATATCAGGAAGCACTCCGCACGGCCCGCCCGTCGCAGGTGGGGCGCTATGCGTTGCAGGCGGCCCGCTTTTATCTTGAAAGCAGCTACGAAATCTGTACTGATGGCCTGCCTGCTGCCGAGACAGCGGTGCGGGCAATGCCCAACACTGCCGATGCCTGGACGGTGTTAGCGGCGGTGCGCTATCAGTGTAGCGAGTTTGCTGCTGCAATCGAAGCCGCCGAACAAGCCCGCACCCTTGCTCAGCAGGCCGGCGTGCAACGCGCTGATGCGACTTTCTATCTGGGGGCAGCACTGGCCTACATGGGTGATGCTGCCGCTGCTCGCCCTCTGCTGATCGAGGCGGCAGACCTTGCGCCCGCGTCGATCTGGCGCGAACGGGCCGAACTGCTGCTTGCCGATCTGGATGAATAATTGATCGTTGTGGGTGTTGCACCTGTCAGGCGGATGGAGTATGATAAGGAGGCAGTAACCAATCTTTAACTTGCCTGGTTTCTGACGCTGCATTGTTGCAGGAGCGTGCTACTAACTGTCCGTGGAACTTTCTATGAAAGAGAGGAGTATGACAATGGCTGCCAAGAACATCCTGTTTATTGTCGGAGACTATGTCGAGGACTACGAAGTAATGGTGCCGTTCCAGGCATTGCTGGCTGTGGGTCATAATGTACACGCAGTGTGCCCCAACAAAGCAAGCGGTGCAACAGTACGGACGGCAGTACACGACTTTGAAGGCGACCAGACTTACAGTGAAAAGCCCGGTCATAACTTTGCCCTGAATGCCACGTTCGATGAAATTGACGTTGAGCAGTACGATGCGCTGGTCATCCCCGGCGGACGTGCTCCCGAATACATCCGCCTGAACGAGCGTGTGCTCGATATGGTGCGCCACTTCTTCGAGACCAACAAGCCGGTTGCCGCAATCTGCCACGGTGCCCAGGTGCTGGCAGCGGCGGGCGTGCTCGAAGGGCGCGAATGTTCGGCGTATCCGGCCTGTGGCCCCGACGTGAAGCGTGCCGGTGGTACTTTTATCGATATTCCCGCCGACAAAGCGCACATCGAAGGCAACCTGGTGAGTGGCCCCGCGTGGCCGGCCCACCCCGAATTTCTCGCCAAGTTCTTGCAGTTGCTCGGCACCCGCATTGAACTGTAGCCGTTGCTGCACACCACCGAACCCGCTCAGCTTACCATGAGCGGGTTTGTTGTATGCTGTCCATACGAGGGTGTGTCTCATTCGTTTCAATGCAAAGGAGCCAGCTATGCTTGATCGCCATGTCCGTGTTGTGGCCCGTATTATTGCTCAACCCGATGCAATCGATGAAGTCAGATCTGTACTGATCGATCTGATCGAGCCGACCCGCCAGGAGTCGGGTTGTGTGGCGTATGAAGTGTTGCAGGCCGATGATCGGCCCGCGCAGTTTGTGGTGCTCGAAATATGGGCTACCCGGACTGATTTTCAGCAACACATGGAATCTGACCATTTCAACCGTGCCGCCGACCGCCTTGCAAAGGTGGTCGCTGAAACACCATCTATTCTCAGCTATACCGACATTTCATAACTGAGTATACCCCGCTCCCCGCTGACCCGACCCCCTCTCGAACGCAAGAGGGGGGAATGCTGGATTGATAGGGTGCTACTCCAACCCGCGCAGAAAGTCGATGCGGTCGGCCCATTCGGGGAAGTCGATTAGCGGGTTGCGGTTGCCCTGTACCGCAAAAATTGCGGTATTGCGGTGCTGCTCATAGAGAGTAACCGGGAAGCGGCGGTGCCAGTCGAGCAGGGTGGCGATACGCTCGGCCCGGTATTCGCGGGAACTGTCGTTGATCTTGCCAGGGTAGCGCAGCAGAAAATAGAGTGTGGCCCGCGCCACCGTCCCCTTGCCGTGCTCCGGCTCGAAGCGGTTCTCTTCGCGCAGCGACTTGCCGCACCGCGTGCGGATCGATTCTTCGTAATCGGGAAAATCATAGTAGGGTGTGTTGCCGCGAAAACTGTTACAGCTTGACTCGCAGGCGAAGAGGTGGTGCAGGTCGCCGCGCATCGGCTCGGCTTTGTCGTACCACGACTGCGGCACGACGTGTTCGCAGTTGTAGGGCAGGCTGTTTTCAAGCGCCTTCAATGCCTCTTCAAGCTGCAAATTGCTCAGCCTGACATTGCTCGCCTCAGAGAGGCTGAAGAACTCCCTCCGCAACCGTTCGCGCAGGCGGGTGCGTTCGCGCTCAATGCGGAAGTCTTCGCGGATGAAATCACGCGGGTCATAGGCATCACCCGAATAGATGCTACGGAGCTTGCCATCCGGGTGCAGGTCAATCCACGGATAGACATGGCGGCTCGGATCGTAGCGCGGGCGCTCGTTGTGGGTGCGTTCGAGCAGTTCGTGCAACGTCTGGTACAGGTCGCTTGGTGCAAGTGCCGCGACATCTATGCCAGCATAGTAGGCAGTATGGGCCTGTGCATCAAGCTCGGCATTGTAATACTCGCGGGTGCTGGCGGCATCAGCATCGGCAAGCGCCGCGTTCAGGGCGCTGTCGTCGGGCACTGGTTCGGCAGGCGTCGGCACGGGGGCGGGTGCTGCAACGGTGACGGTGGTAGCGGTGCTGGCGCTGCTCGGTGTGCCAATCTGGATGGTGAGGTGCAGCGGTATCTCCCAGACGACGCGTCCATCTGATTCTGGGGCAGGCGGGGCCTGTTCGGGTGCGTCGGGTAGCGGGGGGGTGTCGGCGATTACCATGGAGTGGTTAACGGGCGGGTCAGGGGTGGGGCCAGTTCAAACAGCTCCGCACGCAGCGCCGCCTGGTGTTCGGGCAGGGTCTGCGCCTTGATATGGGCAACAATCCGGCTAACACGGGTGCCTTCGTTGGCAACCCAGTCAATCATATATTCGCCCTGTTCTGGCTTCCAGATGGTGCCATCACGCGCCAGGATATTACCCTGATCATCGGTTCTGGGCACGCCAGAATGATGCAGCGCCACCACTTCCCACTGGTCGTTGTACACTGGCGCACCCGATGAGCCAGGGGATGTGTCGGTGTGGTAGTGCAGAAAGTCGGGCAGCACATCGATCAGGCGATTTTCGCGCAGTGCTACTTGCTTCGGTTCGCCGTTGGGGTGCTGAATGATGCTGAGGTATTCACCAAGCAGCACCTTGCCTTCTTCTTCAATCAGCTTGTTCCAGCCAAACTGTACCAGCGGAATGCCGTTCGGGGTGGTTGGCTGCACGGCCACCAGTGTATAATCCAGGTATTCATCGGTGATAAAAAACGCATCTGGATCAAGATTGAACACCGCCGACCGGAGCGCCTGCCCATCGGGGGCGTACTGGTAGTCAAACTCCACCCGGCTGAAGCGGGCCGTCTGTGCAGAAGGTAGCACGTGGTTGTTGGTCATAAACAGGCGCGGCGAGACCATAAAACCAGTGCCGTACCCTTCGAGGCGGCCTGTGGCGCTGCCAATCAGCACCCGCGCCACCGAACGGGATACAATCGCCCCCAGTTCCAGGTAGCCCACGCTCATCAGGTCGCTAGCGCCCAGGATGCGTTCGAGTGCTGTGCGAACTGACTCGGTGGGCAGGATCGCAGGCGGTATCGGTGCGGCAGGCGCAAATTGTAATGTGTTCACCACTCCTCCCAGTACCAAGCCTTCCCTGGTAGCGGGGCGCGTCAGGCGCTCCAAGCGCTTCTCAACGCGTTGCGGCTCATCAACCTGCAACAGCGATCCTTCCTCCATCTTGTCCATCGTTCTGGCACGTATCGCCGACCGCTCGTGATAGCGTTCGGTGGTTGCGTGGAGCAGGTGTGGTGGTATTGACATAAGATAATCTGTCTCCTGACTATGCTGCCTATCGCTTATTGTCTAGTGTCTGTCGCTTCCATTGGCAAGCGCACCGCCGGGTCGCCCAACAGGGCATAGTTGCGGGCATCGTTGCGGGCCACCCACAGCGCCGCGAGGTTGCGCGTATCGACGGGTAGGCCACGCTGCGCCTGCTCGATGGTGTTGGTTAGCAAGGATGATGCAGCGCCTTGCCGTAGATTAAGCTGATCAGTGACAAAGCCCATCCGCCCGCCGGAGAGGGCGCGTATCAGCACATCCTCAAATGGCTGTGATTGCGCGGGTACATTGATGCCGCTGAATGAGTACGACCATGCCCGATCAACATGGCCGAGTACGGCCAGTGCGCCGCGTGCCAGCAGGCGTTGTGGCAACTGCGCCACCAGCGGATAGGGCGCAATGACCGGGCGCGGCTTGCCCGGTACAAACACAAACTCATCTTCGTGCGGGCAGCCTACCCCATAACACGCAAAGCAGACGGCAATGAGGCCGCTTACACGTGTGGCTGTCTCCAGGTCTTCGGCGGCGAACCAGTGCTCACGCTGGATATTGCCAAAGCCCGTCCAGTCCTGGCACAACAGTGCTCCCTGCTGCATCAGCAGGCGCGGGTCGTCGGCGGGCAGGCCAATGCCGTGGGTGGCAGTAAACAGCAGCGCCGGCGGGCCGTGCTCAATATCGCCGCGCAGAATGCGCTCCAGGTTGGTGCGGGTGGCATCGCCAGCCAGAAACACGCTCTGGGTAAAGCCGGTGTCGGGCGCGGGGCCAGGTTTGCCGCTATGCCCCTCTACCAGCGGAGTGATCAACTCGTCGGCGCTGCGTTCGGTGGCGGTGTCCAGATCGTGGCGGGTGCCAAAGTAGACCACGTGTTTGTTTAAGGTTGGGCTGCCCTGCTCGAAGTCCACCACCTGCTCGGCATAGGCGGTGTAGTCGCTGAGCACGTGCCGCCCCTGCGCATCGTTGAAGCATAGCCGCCCCACGCCCCAGAACATATCAAGTTCATACTGGAAGCTATAGTCAATATAGGCCGTATCGCTGGCATACACTGGCCCCGGTCGCCCGACCAGCAGCAAGTAAAACGGCACGCCCCGCACCGGATCGACGGGCGCATGGGTAACGCCGTGCCGTTCTAGCCACGCGGTACATGTTTCGCCGGGATGGTAGAGCAAGACAGGGGGGCGTTGCTGCCAGGGTACGGTCGGGTCGGGCAGGTGACGAGCCAGCCATTCGCCGCACGTTTCGCCCGTGCGGAAGGTGAGCGGCGGCAGCGTGATACCCTGCTGCCTGCTGCGGTGGGCGATGAGGGGGGTCAGCGCCTTGAGCACAGCGGCATCGTCGGTGCTGTTGACAATTACGGCCCAGCGCGTCTGGGCAAGGTCGTCGTAGTCGACACCGTAAATAAGCGGGAATTGTACGGCATAATGTTCTTTCAGGTTGTGTAGTTCCCGTAGGTTGTCGGGTTCGGGGTTATCAACTGCTAGCGTGCGTGCGGCGGCGCTGTCCATTGTTACAAGCAACTCGCCGCGTGCGCCGTCGATGCCGTTGGGCAAAATGTCAGGAATACTGTCGTCGCTCTCCAGCAAGAGCAGCGGGCCATACCCGCCCGTGATCGGCGGCACATAGGCGGCAGGCTGTGGCGGCGGCGGGGCAACATCGGGCAGCACAGGGGTAGCGGATCGGATGCCCATCTGCTGGCGCAGGTCGTCCATGTCGCTCTGCACTGCAATAAGCTGTTGCTGCATCTCGTCCATACGCATATACAGTGCCGCTATCTCGGTGCGTACTTCATAGACCGCCTGCAACAGATGTTGTGCCGTGATCGGGTCATCAGCGGAGAGGTCGGGCATATCGGCGGCACTGACCTGAGCACGCACGCGCCCTTGCCATGCCTGAAGCTGATGCTGGAGGCGGTGCAGCGTTTGCCGCAGCCGTTGCACGGTGAGCGACTCATCGCGTGACAGTTCGGGTTCTTCACTCATTGTATGTTTCCTGTGTGGGCAGAAGAATACCGCTTTTATTGTACACCAGGGGGCAAGCGGCAAGCGGCGATAGGGCCAGTGTGCGCCTCGGCCCGTTCCGTTCCTGCTGCGGGGTGAGGGGAAACAACCCGTGTAGATTAGATGCGTCTTCTATCGATCTGTTTTTTCAGTCTAACGGTGTACTTGATTCTGTATCGATTCAGTATATGATAGGAGAGTGGGGATAACGATACATAAAGAACGGAGCATTCATGAAACGTCCTGCACTGTTGCTGGTCATTCTCGCCTATCTCGCCTTTATCAGCCTGGGCCTACCCGATGGCGTGCTTGGGGTGGCGTGGCCTTCAATACGGCATACGTTTGCGGTCCCCTTCGGCTACCTGGGCATGCTGCTGGCAGGTATGGCGGCGGGGTTCCTCGTGTCGAGTTTGTCGGGCGGGCAACTGGTCGAGCGGCTTGGTATTGGGAAGTTGCTGCTAGTAAGTAGTAGCCTTGTGGCGATAAGCCTGTTCGGGTTTACATTTGCAGCGACATGGTGGCAACTCTTGATCTTTGCGGTGGTGCTTGGTATGGGGGGTGGGGCCATCGACACGGGCATGAACAGCTATGCGGCTGCCAACTTCAATCATCGTCAGATGAACTGGCTGCACGCAAGCTACGGTGTTGGTGCAATGCTCGGCCCGATTGTTATGACGATTGTGCTGGCGAGTGGCACGGCGTGGCAGGTAGGCTACCTGCTGATCGGTGCGTTGCTGGCGGGGTTGGCGTTGTGTTTTGGCCTCACGCGGCGGCGCTGGCGCGAAGGCAGGCCCGATGAGCCGGAGTCACCCGAATCACCGCAGCCTGTTGCGATGCGTGGGTTGCTGCGGCGTCCGCTGGTCTGGCAGAGTGTGGCCCTGTTTTTCTTTTACACTGGCCTCGAAGTGACTGCAGGCAACTGGTCGTTTTCGCTCTTCACGATTGAGCGGGGCATTGCCGAGGAAGTGGCGGGCATGTGGGTTGGTATCTACTGGGCCAGCCTGACCGTCGGTCGCTTTATGTTTGGTTTCATCTCTGAGCGCTTCAGTGCGCGGGCCATCCTGCGTACCAGTATGCTTACAGTACCGGTAGCCGTGCTGGTGTTCTGGTGGGGCGGGGTGCCGCTGCTCAGCTTCCTGGCGCTGGCCCTGATTGGTTTTATGCTGGCACCGATTTACCCCCTGATGACCGCACAGACACCCAACCGGGTTGGGCGGGCCGCCGCGCCGCATGTCATTGGGTTTCAAGTGGCAGCGGCAGGCGTTAGCTCGTCAATCCTGTCGGGGCTAGTGGGGGTACTGGTCAACTCCTTCGGCCTGGAGGTCATCGGGCCGTTCCTGCTGGCCAATGCGCTGATCCTGCTGCTGCTGCACGAAAGCATCCTCCGCAACGATGCTGTGCAGGCGCGTCAGGCGGTGGCGTAGCGGGCGATGCCCCTCGCTGCTTCAGAAGGTGAGGGGCATAACCAGTCTGTGCCTCATTCTCAGGCTTTGCGCTTTGCGCTGCTGAATAGCGCCCGTCCGCCGCTTGCCAGGATAACCAGTACAATCGGAATCAGGGCAATGAGCACGACTTGTACAAACGTGGGCAGCGCGGCGCTCCCGGTTGCATTGAGGATGAGATAGACGGTATAGGTGATATAGCTACCGAGAAAGATCATGCCTTCCCAGCGGGCAATCTGCATTCCCGTAAAGAAGATGGGCAGACACGCCACCGCTACTGCAATCATCACTGGAATATCAATCGCCAGCGCTGTTGCCGAGACGGGCACCGGGGTAATCAAACTTGTAATGCCCAGGATAGCAAGGACATTAAAGATATTGCTCCCGACCACGTTGCCCACGGCAATATCACGTTCGCCTTTGATACTGGCAATAATTGAGGTGGCTACTTCGGGCATCGATGTGCCCACTGCGACAATTGTCAACCCGATCACCAGTTCGCTCAGGCCGAGGCTACGCGCAATGACAACGGCACTATCGACCAGCCAGCGCGAGCCAAGCACCAGCAGTGCTAGCCCGACTACAACCAACCCGATCTGGATTACGGTATTGGTGAATGGGCGGGCCGGTTGCTCACCGAAAGCTTGGGCATATTCGTCTTTGACAGCAGCACTCTCTTTGCGGCTCTGATAGATACCAAAGATAATATAACTAACGATGCCAACAAAGAGCAGCCCCCCATCGAAGATGCCAATGGTGCCATCACGGGCCAGTACCCACATCAGCAGCGAAACGCCAATCATAATTGGCACATCGAGCCGCACAAGTTGCTGGGCCACCGTAAGCGGTACAATCACCGCACAGATGCCCAGAATAAACAGCACATTAAAGATATTGCTGCCGATTACATTGCCCACTGCAATATCGGCCTGTCCTGCCAGCGCCGACTGCACCGATACCGCCAGTTCGGGCGAACTGGTACCAAACGCGACCACCGTCAGCCCGACGACCAGCGGCGAGATACCAACCAGTGCCGCGAGGTGTGATGCGCCACGCACCAGCGCTTCGGCTCCAACAATGAGTAGCGCTAGCCCACCTGCCAGCATCAACCATGTTACCAATGTCATTGCGTTTCCTTTAACCTCTTACGCTATATTGCTTGCTCAGTGATGTTTATAGAGTACATCATCACCCGATCCCTAGCATAACAATTGGGGAGTCAAGGTGGTATACGGATGCTATACAAAAATATCTGGATTGTATGAAGGTGGCACCGTAATTGCCAGGTGTGGCAGAATGCGGTATTGTACATGGGAGGCTCTCTAAACGTACACACAGGTTTGTAATACTAATGAACCAGACACCACAACTGGCAGACCAGATGCATTTCTGGGTGGCAGGTCTGGCGGTAGCCGCCGCCAACGCCCCGACGATACCCGCAACTGCCCGCGCTGATCTGCAACGCATGCTGGATCTCTTGCAGGGCACTGCGGTGTCAACCGCCCAGCAGACTCCCCACGATACCCGGTTGCTGCTGGCGCTTGGACTGGCAACGTGGTGCGTTCCTGCCGCATTACCCGCCACGCCACCGCCCGACCTGCTGCCGTCCCTGGCGGCGCATGCACTGCTGCCATATGTGCTGCTATCATCAACGCGCCTGCCGGTACTCTGGCAGAGCGACCTGCTCCGGTTACTTGGTATTGACATAAAAACACTTGTTGCACAGCTGCATCTTCAGTATCACATGGTGGGGATGGTATCCGATGAGGCAGCGCGTGCCAGCCTGACCACGGCACTGAGCAGCGAACGGTTTCGCAACGGCATATTGGTGCTGGCTGATCGGCTGCGTGAGAGCCGGGTGGTGGATAGCTTCCGCGCCGTGCTTGAGCACGATATCCCCGGCATTGTGCTGCTACGACTGTTTGAGGATGGCGAATTATCGGCGGCGGCGTGGCAGCACTTTTGCCAGGAGCCACCGCCGAATGCGTTCTTTTCGGTGGTCGAGGCGTTGCTGGTGCAGGGCGATATTCACCTTGCTCGCCGCGAATATGCACAGGCGCTTGACGTGTACAATCAGGTTATCGCCTACGATGCCACCAACGCCGAGGCATTCTGCAAGCGCGGACAGGCGTATCTCAAGCTGAACAAGGTATCACGAGCGTGGAAAGATCTGGAAGCGGCGCTGAAGTTGCAGCCCGACTATGCGGAGGCACATTATCATCAGGGGATTGTGTACCAGTTTCGCGGCGAGGATCGGCGGGCGCAGTTTAGCTTCCGCAAGGCCGCGCAACTGGGGTATCAAGCACCCTGATGTTCCTGGATTGCACGCTGCCCCCACTCCACACGTGAGCAGGGGCAGGCGATACATTCAAGCGAACGGCATTTATTGACGGGCGACATACGGCAGGTAGGCCCGCTGTATGTCGGCGGCGAGACCACCAGGCACACTGATCACATCGGTGTTGCTGTTCCCGTCTTGCGGGTACTGCGGGGCCATGCTACTCAGGACAAAGGTAGCGTGCTCCTCAAGGGCGGCAGTGTTCACCTCGGTGCGTAACGTAACGGTATAAAAGCCCGCTTCAGCCCCGGTTGTGTTCAGCACAAATTCGATGGTGCCTGCTGCATTGGTTGTGCCAGTGTAAATGGGTGTGCCATTGACCAGTACCACCACTTCCTGATCGGCTGGGAAGTTGTCGCCCCATACCGTGATGAAGCTACCCGGTGCGCCTCGGTTGTGGCTCAGGCGTACCGCTGGCTCTGCCGGAACAGCCGTTTCGGTGGGGGTTGGTTCGGCGGTGGCTGTATCGGTGGGTAGCACAGGTAGGGGCGTATTGGTAGTGGTTGGAGTAGGCGTAGGAGCAGCCACACCCGTGCCGGTGGTGATCCGACCTTCGCCGCCTTCGGGATAGTCTGCGGTGGTGATGACACCATCCAGCCCATCTACGATGTAGTTAAGGAGCGCCTGCTGGTAAGTAACGCCAACGGTGGTAAACGGTGCGCCACGGAAGGGATACTGATCGCCGCCGCGAGCGGAGAAGTCGTTGGTGGCAATGCTGACCGAGGGAGCGCCGGGTACAACCTGGCCATTTTGGACAATGTAAGTACCATCGTCCAGCCGAATTTCTATCACGCGGTTGCCGGGACTGAGAACCGTGCCGGCATTGTCAACCACCTGGGCCGTGCCTGCCGGATTATACACCAGGGTGAAGCCGGCGATCTGGGCAAAGCGACCATCGGCGCCGGGGGTGCGGGAGACGGCGTTTTCCATAATTTCCTTAAATTGGGCCGGAGAAATGTCGGGCACAATCGAGACGAAATTGGAGAAAGCCGCAATCTGGAAGGTGTTGAGTTCGGAAATGGGGCCGGCCGGGATCAGGTTGTTGTTGCGGATACCACCGCCATTCTGTAGGGCCACATCGGCCGGTTCAACGCCGAAATTGGCCGCCAGTTCGTTGGCCTGCCACAGCAGCGCGTCGGCCATGAGGTTGCCCAGGTTGGTTTCGGCGGTGCGCACACCCGGCGGGGTGGGGCCGCGGCGACCTTCCAGGGCAACTTCGGAGGTGGCGATGATGTTGGTGGCCAGGCTGTTGACAAAGTTTTGCACCGGCTCAACAACTTGAGCCTGCACGTCGGGGTTGGCAGCCACCGCATCAGGATTGGACCCACCGGCGACCCGAACCGGCCCGCTGGTGGGGTCAACCGAGACGACTTTGCCATCTTTATCAAAGGTGACGACCAGGCGGCCGACATATTTGTAATCGCCGGCTGTCGTGACCACAGGAATCTTCACCCCATCGGCCCCGGTAGCGTAGAGAGGATAAGATAGGTCGGGATTGCGCACGTCGCCAGGCACAAGCAGGGTGTTGGCGTTAGCCAGCAGTTCGTCGCCGCCGCCGGCAATCATCACGTCAACACCGCGTAGCTGCGGGGCCAGAGCCAGGTCTTCGTTGACATTTTGCAGATGGCTGATGACAACGATTTTGTTGATCTTGTTGGCCAGCAAAAAGTTAATCTCGCCTTGAATGATGCCGGCCACATTAGGATCAACTACCACGTTGCGCGGGCTGGAAATAGCCGGCAGCAAAGGGGTGGTTGCCCCGACAATACCGATCAACTCACCATTTTGCTTGATGATGTGGCTTTTGACAATCACTTTCTGATTCACCAGCGCTTGAAGGTTCGGTTCCTGGGTAAAGTTGAGGTTAGCGCTGACAAAGTGAGTGCTCTGATTGAAGCCGGTAATGAAGTTTGCCAACACATCGGGGCCAAAATCAAATTCGTGGTTGCCGAGGGCCATTGCATCGTAGCCAACCAGGCGCAGGCCAATGCTGTCGTAGAAGGGCACGCCCTTGGTCAGGCTGGCGTTGAATTGCGGACCGGCCAGGAAGTTGTCGCCCGAAGAAAGCATCACTATCCCTCGCTTGCCCGAACCAGCTAAGGCCTGGGCACGCAGATTATCTACCAGGGTTTTGAAGCGAGCGATACCGCCAAAATCGGGTTGTCCCGGCGCATTGATTAATTGCGACTCGCCGTCGTTGTTGTGGAGAATAGTTAAAGTTAAACCGGGTTGAGCTTTCTTGATTTTGAAACGGGCTTCCAGCGAGTCGTGGTCTGAAACCTGGAGGGGGGTGGAGGCATCGTTGCGCAGAACTGCCGGGAAACTGGTGTTGAAATGGAGGATATCCTGCCCGACGACCAAATCTTTCAAAGCGGGGCTGACCAGCATGTGGTCGAGGACCTGGCTGTTGCCGTCGAAGACAAAGGTGAATCGTTCAGCTTCGCGCTCGCGATTGACCAGATTGGTCAGCCGGATTTCACTGCCGCTGCCCTCGACAATACCGACAGTGTGAGTGTCACCCTCGCCCGGTTCGGGGAAGGCGAAGTCATTCAAATCGCCGCCGACCAGAATCCAGGCATTGGGAGTGGCCGCCAACAACTGGTTGACATAGTCGCGGACGACGCGGGCTTGTAGTTTGCGCTGGACTTCGGTGCTGCGGATGGGCGGATTATTGACGCCGTAAAGCGGATCATCCCCGCCTTTGCTCTTGAAGTGGTTGCCGATAACGGTCAAGGTGGGATCATTGACGCCGCCGGTCACATTGAACACGCCCACCAGCGGTTCCCGACCGGGGCTTTCGCTGTTGGGGCCAAAGGCTGCCGACACGCCGGGCACAATCGAGTCGTTGAGTTGGAAGGCATTGACCAGATCAACCCGGTTGTCATCCCACAGGAAGCCAACCTCAATGCCGCGACCATCACTGGCGTCAAAAGAAGTGGCTTTGTAGTTGGTGCCCGCAGCAGCATTGACCCGGTCGCCCAACTGCTGCAAGATGGCCGTATTCTCCACTTCCTCGATAATCAGAATATCGGGCAGTTTGAGTTCCAGCCGGATGGCCAGGGCCAGTTTGGTCAGCTTGGTTTCGAGTTGGGCCGGGGTGGGGGTTGTGCCGGCATCATCCTTGCCGGGGTCGTCCACCAGGTCAAACAGGTTCTCGACGTTAAAGGAGGTGACCACCAGGTTGCCCGGCTGGCCGGTGCGCTTGCTGACCGGCACACTGGGCAGCGGTTTATTGTCAACCCCGGTGGCCGAAACCGGCTGGAGTTTGTACATTGAGAAGGTGTAATCCACTACCCCCACAAAATCGGCAATTTTGTCGCCGGGCCGCACAACAAGCGGAGTTTGGAGGCTTTCGTCGTCAACGGCAATCCGTTCGGGGTTGTAATCCACAAAACCATCATTGCCGTAGTATTTGAGCAGGATATGATTGGTTTTGGGCTGATACCCGAAGCCAGAGCGGGTATCCTGGCGGGCTAACATAGCAAACTCGCCAAAATCGTTGGTCGGAGCCACGACGGTGGTGTTTTTAACCCGCACCAGCATACCTTCCAATGGTTCCCAGAAGGCAATGCCTTTAGCAATAACCTCATCCGGCAAATTCTTCAACTCGACAGGCCGGGGCAGGGCATTGCCGTTGGACTCTACTGTGATCGCAGTGACGTTGCGCAGCCGGGTCAACGGTAATGAAGGCGCAAACTGCTGCTCTTCCACCCGGGCAATCACGGTGACCAGATCGCCCACTGCGGGAGTAACAAGACCAGAAGCGCGGCCGGTGTCGGTCACAAAGATGCCGTCGGACGTGGCCGCATTCTTGTCACCAGTCGGGTCTTGAATCCAGAAGCGGTTGCCGTTTTTGTGGATCAGGGTCACAACACCGCGAGTGGCGACGGTCTGGCCGTTGTAGGCCGAGAACTGCTGTGTACCTTGAATTTCGGCGATGGTGACTAAATCGGTTACGTTTACCGTTAGGGTACACTGGGCGGTTTGCGGGGTTGCATCGTTGTTGCTAAATTCAAGGGTGGCGACATGGCTGCCGGCCGCCAGGGTGGGCGCTATATTCAGATTGGCCGTGGCTGTGCCGCCGACGCCGCCCGCCGGGGTGACATTAGCCAGGGTGATGGCGTTGGTGGCCGGGGCAACGTTTACCAGCGTCACGCCGGTCACAGTGCCATCGGTATCACTGCCGCTGACGCTGCTCGAGGCGCTGTTGCCCTCGATAACGGCCAGAGGACTGCCACAGGTAGCAACCACCGGCGCGTTGGCCGGACCGCCGCTGAAACTCTGGCCGGTGTTGACCGCCCCAAAGGTACTGGCTGCCGGGCCGCTCCAGGTGAAATCGGTGTAGGTGCTGCCGGTTCCGGTCAACTGGAGCGACTGGCCCACCGGCTCGCTGCCGGCTTCAGTTACGCCGATATTGGTGCTGGTCAGGCCGTTGGCCGGCCCGCCTACGGCGACAAAGGAGCCTTCGTAGCTGAGGAATTGGACTACGGTGCTGCTGGCATCTACCAGGGCGATGCCATCCGGTGAGCCGTTTTGGAGGCCATTGCTGGGATAATTAATAACAACGGTGCCGAAACCATTTTGCTGATCGGGAATGGTCCCGTTCAAGGTATCGGTATCATACACAGCGCCGCCGCTGCCATTGTATAAAACAATGCTCCAGCCGGTCAGATCGGTTCCGGCCGGGCCGGCAATTTCGATGGCTTCGCCGGTGTCGGTACCGACGTTGTCGTAATGGATTTCATTGATAAAAATGGCGGGCATAGCCTGGGCCGGCAGTGCCAGCCAGAGCGTTACTACTGCCAGGGCAAGTAGCTTAATGGACCAGTTTGCTATTTGGTTTTTACGGTTCATTACACTCCACTCCGTTTCAATTTAAACTAATTTGGTCTACAGCTAGGTTTTGAAGCTGACGGAATATCCGCCATAGAATAGGGTTAAAAAATTTGTTTATTGCTACAATCACCTCCTTTTTATTTATTGTCCCCAGGCATACAATTCGTGACGGGCGGCGTTTTGATTAGGTGGCTCGATGCAGATTTCAAAATCCAGCGTTTCACCACCCTCCAGCGCAGACTCGTAAGTTTCGCCAAAATTGACTACGTCGCCCTGACTGTCATACAGCACTACGGTAATAACCAGGTAATTATCCAGGTTGCCGCCAGGGTTTTGGAGTTGGCCGGTCAAACAGTAAGCCTCATCTGCCTGCCACTGCTCAACGCCGTCAAAGTTAAAATCCTGGCGGGGTGACTGACCAGCGGTAGTAGAATTAGCCCATAATTTGAAATTGGCTGCGGCCTGGATGCCATTCACCGCCAATTCAAACGGCGTTCGTCCACCGGGCGGAATAATCTCAATCGGCCAGTACTCGGTTGTGCTGTCCGAATCGGCAATAAGCTGACCCTGGTTGTCGTAAAAAGTGCCGGTGATATAGGCAATTTCTTGTGGCGCACCGGTATCGTTGACCATTTCGCCGTACAGAATTAACCCTCCCTCATATTGGTTGTCGTACGCGCGAACCCTGGCAAAGGACCAGCCGGGCGTTTCGGGGATGGGGGTGACGGTGGGGGTGGGGTTGGCAGAGGGGTTTGGAACGTAAGTGGCGGTCGGGGTGGGTATGGGTGTACTGGTGCTGGTGGAAGGATGACTGGTAGGCGGAAGATTGGTGGGAAAGGGTAAGGGAGTTTCGGTGGGCGAGGTCTGTTCCTGGCTGTAAACAGCCACTGCCGCAGGTGTAAAGGTGGCGGTGGGTAAGGGCGCTAAAACAACGGTGGAGGGGGGGGCCGCGCCCGGAGAAAAATTGGTCGCAACCGGCGTGGGCCGGTCTGCCGTTGGGAGTGAGTAAGGAGTAGAGGTGAGAGTCGGCAGGCTGTTGCGGATCACCACCCGTTTTGCTTTCGGCGGAGTACTCCAGTCAACCCAGCTACAGGCCAGACTGGACAGAACCAAAAGAGCAAGGATGCCCAAAATAGGCCGCACTTGCTTTAGTCTTTTCGCTTTTGCTAACTCCAAAAGATAGCTGCACCGCATAAATTTCATTCCCCGCTAACAATCAAAGTTTGAGCCTCAGAGTTGGATCGCACCCTGAGGCTGGGAGCTGGTAATAAGAGAAAAGGCGCAGGCAATAACTTACCGACAGGTGGAGGGTTACATAACCTGGCGCAGAATTCTCTATTAAACTATGAGTTGGGTAAAAAAACGGTGGTAAACTGCTGAAACGTGGCCTGAGGATAGTTTATCAGAACTTCATGTGAACTTTCTAGGAAATTCCTCAGAATTTGGTTAGAAAATAGATATTTTGGTTAAAGATCAAAGCCAAGGTTTAGAGCTACTTCTCTCACGCTGCTTGAGTTTAGTCGTACCGATTTAAGTGTCGGTTAAACCAACTTTAAGGACAGGTAAAATTAGGGTTAAATTTTTTTAAAGGTCAGAAGTACCAGCCTATTGCGCATTTTTTCAATTGTGCTATAATTGGTTTCAAGGCAGTGACGGAGAAAAGTAAGCCATCTTCCTGGTATCAGAGACACGCCGGTGGGTGCGAGGCGCGCGAAGGAACGGCTGAATTCCACTCCTGAGCCGGCGGCGATGAGCCGCTCCGGGTGCGCCCGTTAACGCGCCGCAGAGATTGCCGGGAAATTACCCGGCGAAAAAAGGTGGCACCGCGAGCGTAAATCAACCCTCGCCCTTTTATGGGCGGGGGTTTTTGTTTTCAAGGTCGCAAAGTCGCAGAGTAGCAAAAGCCTGCGCCCCTGCGACCTTGCGACCTTGTTACAATATTATGATGGACTGAAGGAGGACTCTATGCTTGACCTAAATTTCATCCGGGAGAACCCGGATAAAGTCAAAGCGGCCCTGCGTGACCTGAATACCGATGCGCCGATTGACGAGATTTTGGAACTCGACCGGCAGCGGCGGGAGATTTTGAAGGAGGTTGAGGTGCTGCGCCAGGAGCGCAACGCCGGCAGCAAGACCATCGGCCAGTTGATGGGCCAGGGCAAGAAGGCTGAAGCGGAGGCCAAAAAGGCCGAAATCGCCGGCCTGGGCGACAAAATCAGCCAGCTTGACGAAACGCTGCGCCAGGTTGAGGCCGACTTGTTGGACAAACAGCTTTACGTGCCGAACATACCCGACGCCAGCGTGCCGGTCGGGCCGGATGAGCATCACAACGTGGAAGTTCGCCGCTGGGGCGAGCCGACCAAGTTTGATTTTGCGCCCAAACCGCACTGGGATTTGGGCGAGGCCCTGGGTATTATTGATTTTGAGCGCGGGGTGAAGATCAGCGGCACCCGCTTTTACCTGTTCAAAGGCGCGGGCGCGGCGCTGCACCGGGCGCTGACCAACTTTTTTATTGACATCGGCGTGCGCGAACACGGCTACACCGAAATCTACCCGCCTTTTATGGTCCGCGAGCAGGCGATGGTGGGCGCGGCTCACCTGCCCAAGTTCCGCGATAACATGTACCACGACGCCGAAGAGGATTACTGGTTCATCGGGACCGCCGAAGTGCCGCTGACCAATATCTTCACCGACGAAATCCTGGAAGCCGAGCAACTGCCCATCCGCTACCTCAGCCACACCCCCTGCTTCCGCCGCGAGAAGATGAGCGCCGGGCGGGATGTGCGCGGCATCAAACGGGTCCACCAGTTTGAAAAGGTCGAGATGTATCACTACACCATGCCCGAAGACAGCTACACTCACCTGGAAGAAATTGTGGCCAACGCCGAGGATTTGTGCCGGCGACTCAAGCTGCCTTACCGGGTGGTCCAGATGTGTACCGGCGATTTGGGCTTTGCTGCCGCCAAAAAGTTTGATGTCGAAGCCTGGGTTCCCGGCGAGCACGGCCAGGGCGAGTGGATGGAGATCAGCAGTTGCAGCAATGTGCTCGATTTCCAGGCCCGCCGGGCCAACCTCCGCTTCCGCCGCGAGCGTGGGGCCAAGCCGGAATTTCTGCACACGTTGAACGGCAGCGGTCTACCGCCGGGACGCTTGATGATTGCCGTGCTGGAGAATTACCAGCAGGCCGACGGCAGCATTGTGGTGCCGGAAGTGCTGCGGGGCTATATGGGTGGGTTGGAAGTGATCCGGTAGCGTGATGCGTGATACGCTGTTAACCACAGACAGATTGCACAAATATTTTTCATCCTTCTGTGTAATCCGTGAAATCTGTGGTTAGTTTTGAGACACAATACTTCACCTGCGTAAGTTTTTGAATTGAAAGGACCTTTTTCTATGCCCTATCAGGCTGTTCTCTTCGACCTGGACGGCACACTGCTCGATACGCTGGCCGATCTGGGGAATGCGATGAACCGGGTCCTGGCGGCCCGGAGTTTGCCGGTCCACCCTCTGGAGGCTTATCGTTATTTCGTTGGCGAGGGGGCGCGGCTGCTGGTGACACGCACCCTGCCGGAAAACCGGCGGGATGAGGCGACCATTGAGGCCTGCCTGGCCGAATTTCGGGCCGATTATGACCAGAACTGGCAGATCGAGACAAAACCCTACCCCGGCGTCGCCGACATGCTGGACGCTCTGACCGCGCGCGGCCTGAAACTGGCCGTCCTCTCCAACAAGCCGCACGACTTCTCGCAGCGCTGCGTCCGCGACCTGCTGCCCCGGTGGAGCTTCAACCCGGTCCTGGGCCTGCGTGAAACCGTTCCGCGCAAACCCGACCCCGCCGGGGCGTTTGAAATCGCCGCCTGCTTGAATATTCCCCCGGCCAACTTCCTCTACCTGGGCGATACCGCCACCGATATGCAAACCGCCCGCGCCGCCGGGATGTTTCCCGTCGGGGCTTTGTGGGGGTTTCGTTCTGCGGAGGAGTTGACGGAGAACGGCGCAGAGGTGCTGATCGAATCGCCTTTGGATCTGTTGAAACTGTTATAGATTGACCTGGTACATGATGCCTATTGCATTTTTACCCCTGCCTATGCTACGATATTCCTGTAATTGAATAACCATTAGGGTAAAGCTAACTGCTCAGACGCTCATTTCCGGGCCGCTTGAAGCAAATATTCAAAACCCATTTATCCCCTCAAAAGGGGAAAATGGGTTTTTTGTTTTATCCGGTTATGACAGTGTTCTTTAATAATTTTATGTAGCAAAAACTGCACCCAATCGAATAACTTGCAGGGTAAAGCTAACTGCTTAAACAGCCGTTATCAGGCTGGGTGAGTAAATATTAAGGCCCATTGATCCGCTCGAAAAGCGGAAAATGGGCTTTTTTATTGGGTGCGGGTACAGGGATCAGGGGCAAAATTCTGCCTTTAAACTCACTTATCAAGTCCAAATCATACTCAACTCAGAAGGAGAATATTTGATGAAACAAAAAATGCACACGATGTTACAGGCTGGACCTGGCAGGTGGGGCGCTGTCGGCCTGATTCTGGTTATAACCGGCTGGATATTGGGTCTAAGCCCGACCAGCGCTTTGGCCGAGCTGTCCACAAGCTCATTTGATCAGGGATTTATTATGAGTGAGTCGCCCATTGACACCCCCGAGGCTACGCCCTCACCGACCAATACCTCCGCACCGACCAGTACACCCATGCCGACTAACACCCTCCCGCCGGCTGGTACCCCCACGTCAACCTCAACTCCTGAGCCGACTAATACCGCTCAACCCACCCCCGACGCCATCACTCTGGCTTTTGAGGGACCAGGCGAAGTTGGCCCAGCCGAAACCTTTAATGTCACGGTTAAAGCGCAGGGGGTTGAAGCGCCGGGCTTATATGGGGTGCAATTTGAAGTAAATTTCGATCCAACCCTGTTTTCAGTCAGCAATTTACAGGTCAATACCGGTCTGGCGGTGGTCATCATTAGCAGCGCCGATAACAGCAGCGGCAAAATTCAACTGGCCGCCGCGCGACAGGGGGCAGCGCCGGGGTTGACCGGCGATGTGCCGTTGCTCACCTTTACGGTCACGGCAGCTAATACGCCGGGCAGCGGGTCTTTTACTATTACCGGGCAAAAAATTGGGAGTCCCCAGGCTATCAGCTTGAATACCAGCACTCTACCCTACATGGTGACCATTCAACAAGGTACATCTACGCCTGAACCGACGCCTATCCCGACCGATACGCCAACCCCCGGCCCCACCGAGACCCCATTCCAACCGACACGCCAACCCCTGGCCCCACCGAGACGCCCATCCCGACCGATACGCCAACCCCTGGTCCCACCGAGACCCCCCAATCCGGCACCGCCACCGTTTCGGGTCAGATCATCACGACTGGACGGGTCAATAACGATTGGTCCGGGGCCAGCGCTACCGTAGACGATAGCGAGCAAAGCGCCACGACCGACGCCTTCGGCCACTTTAGCCTGGTTAAGGTGACCACCGGCACGCACAGTTCCATTACTGCCGATGCGCCGGGCTACCTGCCGGCTGTCTGTACCGCCCCGACCATCACCGCGCCGGAAACCACCCTGAGCAACATCGCTCTGCTGAGCGGCGATGTCAACGACGATGCCCTGGTCAATATCACCGATGCGACCACCATTGGCGTCTTCTTTGGCAAAACCGGCCCCGATTTGCAGGCCGACATCAATCGGGATCAGGAGGTGGACATCCTGGATTTGATCCTGGTGACGATCAACTTCGGTCAGGGTCCGCAGGTGTGGAGTTGTCAGGAGTAGGTTGAGTCTGTTTTGAGGAATGAGCAGACCTCCCGGTGGGTGCCGGGAGGTTCTTTTTGATGGCTTAGTTTTGTATTTTTATGCCCTATGGGGGATGGAAAACTAATGTAAAAGGTGATAGAATAAGCAAAGTAGGCAGTAGTTCTTTAATAATAGGATTTGACTTAGCACGTTTGTTCTGGTAATATTGTCAAAGAAGGGGATTCTAATGGATTGGCTCAATGCCCCAATTGGAATGATCCGGCATGATGAGTTGTTGAACGCTCTACTAGCTCTCTGGAAAACACAGCAGAGTCTAGTAAGTCGAAATGAGACTAATGCATTTTCTCAGGGCTATCGAGCTGGCTTTGAAGAAGGTCTCGATGGCATTGCTCAAATTGCTGGATTAACGGAACTATTTGAAGAAGGCAAAACTGCTTATCAGCTTAAAATTAAAACCAGACTTCATCCCAAAATAGAAGTAATAGACAGTCAAATAACCTATCTCCCTTAAAGTAAGGAGGTTCAAGGAGTTTTAGTTTTGTTCATTGCTTGATTCGGGTAGTGTGCCTCCCGTTTGTTCCCTTCGGATGTAGTGAATTGTAGAATTTGTTGCCGCTAAATTTTGAAGGACAGTTTTGATAGTCTCTTCAGATTGGTTTTGTTGTCTTAAAATTTGAGCAAGATAGCCAAAATATTCTGCTCTGGCTTGAGCTATTAACCTTTCAGCTTCTGCTTCTCCTCTGGCACGTATAACAGTTGCTCGGGCCTTAACTTCTGAGGCAGTATGTTCTGCTCTGGCTTCGGTTAACCTTGCTGTAGTTATAGCATCGGTCTGCTTTACAATCATTCTATTTTCAACTTCTGCTGTTAATTCTCTTGTTCTGGCTTCAATATCTCTGATTCTAGCTTCAGTGAGGGCGGTCACTTCAGTTTTTATTTTTCCTTCTATTTCTTGGGGAAATTGTATTTCACTAATATCTACACTTCGCAATACCAACCCCTTACTTAACCCTGATCCTTTTGCCTTATCAAGTATAATCTTTTCGATCTCGGCAATTTTTCGACTCTGGATATTTTCGTCCAAATTATTGCTGTCGCCTGAAATGCCAAACAATTCTTCAAAACCACAAGACATGATAACATCTCGAAGGTTGCCCCCGATAGAGCCTTTCATAGAACCCCAAATATCCGCAGTAAGGCTAGCTTCCTTAAGTCCCACTTTACTGGCAACCAATTTAACTACATTCTCGTCGCATTGATCATAATCGTCGCCGATATCACTTTCAAGTTTGTTATTTTGAAAATTTTTTAAAAATTCTTCGGCTTGGTCCAGTCGTTCTTGAGCTGTTTGAATTTCCCCCTTTGAACTACCTGTTGTGACTCTTTGTAACTCTTTTTTAGCCTCCTCGACGGCTTCCTGTAAGGGACGTTTTCTCATCTCTTGAGCAGACTCTACCTGCACAGTGTGGGATATAATTACTTTTACAGGAATTCTATCCCGGGTTAAAACGTTCTCAATAGTATTTGACTCACCTTTTCCTCCTAGCGGCACAATGACTTTTATCTGTTCTTCACGGCCTAGCAAAACAGACCCCTGGCCTACCACACGAGTAATTTTTCCCCATTTGTGCAAAACCACTACCTGGCCAGGATAGATTGTTATCCAGCCAGGGCCGCCTAAGTTTATTAGGCGTTTTAGCTCTTCCTCACTACCCTTTATCTCTTCTTTTTCTATGGTAACTGAGAAATGAAGAATACCAAGCAGACCGAATAGAACATACCAAAAAGTCTTAGAGGGAGAATTTCCTTTATCCAACTTGTGCCATTGCAACATGCCAAATGTTGCCACAGCTACCACCAAAAGAAAGGGTATAATTACAAGAGGCAATGGCGCAGCTAAACCAATTAGAATTGAAGTAAGGATTATCCTGATATTACTTCCTACAAATAAACCAGCGAGAGCATTAATCTGAGCTAATTGGGCAATTCTGGAGTCGTTGGATAGAAATAGTAAGGCTAAACTACCAACTAAAACAGCCAAAAATAAGCAAGTAATTAACAGTAGCCACAAACTCCGCCATTGGTATTCCTCTAAACCCAAGCGAAACAAAATCAGCAAGCTGGTAAAAAAGAAGAGAATTGCTACCCAGTAATTGAAAGCGAGAAGTATCCCTGTCACTGTAAAAATGCCGAATAGAGCTACAACCCACAAGAGGATACGTCTGCTAATAGGAGCTTCGGATTTTAAGGTTCCCACTGTCGTCGCCATCTATCCCTCCCAACTACACTAATCCCCAACAAACAACAACGCGCCGAGCCATCCGGCTCCGCGCGCTGCTTTATTTGTTAAAGGCCATCCATCTATTTTAATAACTTATATTGACATAATATCACAAACTGGGCCAGGACTCAATACTTTTTTACCCTCGTTATATTACAATTTTCCTTCGAAATATTCGTTTTGCAATAATTTAGGGGAGGCTAAAAAGAGAGGTTTTAGGCAACGCCAAGAAAATAATTACTCAACATTCGTGTTGCGTCTTGCGTGTTCCGTCTGTTTGATCTTACGCAAGACGCAAGACGCAACACGTTTTGGTTAATTTAAATCTTGGAACTGCCTTACCTGAACGATACCCACCCCGGCGCTATATCATACCGGCCTCGACCTCACATGTCCCACGCCACATCCCCATACAACTCGGCCGGGTGAGGTCGCCGCAGAAAGGCTTCAAAGGCCGGACGCTCGTCGCCCAGGCGGAAAGAGGGGCCGTGACCGGGAAAACAAACCGTTTCATCGGACCAGCGAAAGACAATATTTTGCAGCGTCGCCAGAGTCATGTTGAAATAATAGGGTGCCCAGGTTCTCCCCGGCCCGCCCTGAAAAATCGTGTCGCCCACAATCACCCGCGGGTCCGGCAGCATCAGGCTGACCATGCCGGGGGTGTGGCCGGGGGTGTGGATCACCCGTAACGCATGGCTGCCGACCGGAATGGCGTCGCCATCGGCCAGCCAGACATCGGCCTCAAGATGGGCCAGCGGCGCGTCGCCGGGGTGCATCGAGACCGGCACGCCCAGCCGCGCCTTCATTTCGTCCAGCACATCCACGTGGTCGTGGTGGCCGTGCGTCACCACAATGCCGGCGGGCGTCGAATCGGCCAGCATTTGCAGCAGCGTGTCCGGCTCCGCGCCGGGGTCAATCAGCAGGCTTTGCCGCGTTTCCGGGCAAATCACAGCATAACTGTTCATCGGCCACGGGCCGACGCTGGCGGATTTCAGGATCAACGGGAGAGACATGGGTTTGCTCCTAAGAAAATAGTAGACGGTAGACGGTAGACGGTAGACAGGGAACGATCATGCGACCCTGCTACCTCACCCCTTCGGGTGCGCCGAAGGGCGTGCGACCCTGCTACCTTTTCATCATCGGTGGC
>JAAUSP010000658.1 GCA_012032575.1 Anaerolineales bacterium
ACCTCAAGATTTAAATTAACCAAAACGTGTTGCGTCTTGCGTGTTCCGTCTGTTTTGATCTTACGCAAGACGCAACACGCAACACGAATATTTTGAGTAATTATTTTCTTGGAGCTGCCTTAGTACAGCCTGTCATTAGTTCGTGACGAAATCAAAGCGAGCAGATACTCCGAGAAGTCATGTCATTCCGACCGCAGGGAGGAATCTCCGTTACCATCGCCTAAAATATTATGGCGAGCGAGCAGATTTCTCGCTGACGCTCGAAATGACATGCCCAGAACCGGGCACATTAAATCGTGACGAATTTAGGCAAAGCTGTACTTAGCCTTACCTCCTGAAACACCATACCCGCTGTGGTATATGTCTCAGCCTTAGCCTCAAGCAACCATGGGCCAGAGCGGTGACACTTTACTAACCTTAACCTTTGAAAGGAACAAATTCTCATGTGTGGAATCGTTGGCTATGTTGGCAGTAAGGATGCGTCGAGCATTGTGTTGGAAGGGCTGAAAAAGCTGGAATATCGCGGCTATGACTCCGCCGGGATTGCGGCGGTAAACGGCGACCTGGACATTCGCCGGGCCGAAGGCAAACTGATTAACCTGGAAAACCGGCTGCGGGAAGCGCCATTGGACGGCCACCTGGCCATCGGCCATACCCGCTGGGCCACCCACGGCGCGCCAATTGAGCGCAATGCCCACCCCCATGCCGATGAGGCCCGCATGATTGCTGTGGTCCAGAACGGCATTGTGGAAAACTTTATGGCTCTGCGCGCCCAGCTTCAGCAGGAAGGCCACACCTTTGTGTCCGATACCGATACGGAGGTGATCACTCATCTGATTGACAAATATCTGGCCCAGGGCGACAACCTGGTGGAAGCCTGCCGCCGCGCTTTTCGCCAACTGCACGGGGCGCACGCCATTGCCGTGGTCAGCAAGCAGGAGCCGGATAAGATTGTGACGGTGCGCCTGGGCAATGCCGGCGGGGTGATTGTCGGCCTGGGTCAGGATGAAAATTATCTGGCCTCCGATATTCCGGCCATTCTGGACCACACCCAGCGGGTGGTTTACCTGGAAGATAAGGAGATGGCCGTTATTACCGCCGGGGGGGTCAGCTTTACCCGGCTTGACGGCCAGCCGCTGTCCAAACAGGTCCACCAGATTTCCTGGGACCCCATCAGCGCGGTTAAGGGCCAGTACCGCCACTTTATGCAGAAAGAGATTTACGAGCAGCCCCAATCTATCCAGAGCACCATCCGGGGGCGGATTGATTTTATGAGCGGCCGGGTCCACCTGGAGCATTTGTCTATCACCCCGGCTGAGGCCAAAGCCATCGAGCGGATCATTATTGTGGCCTGCGGCACCTCGGCTTACGCCGGTCAGGTGGGCAAATTTATGATCGAGAAGCTGGCCCGGGTCCACGTCTCGGTGGATTATGCCTCGGAGTTTCGCTACCGCGAGCCGCTGCTGGACGATAAAACGGTGGTGCTGGCCATTACCCAATCCGGCGAAACTGCCGATACTCTGGCCTCGATGGAGGAGGGCAAGCGCCAGGGAGCCAAAGTCTGGAGCATTGTTAACGCCTTTGGCAGTATGGCTCACCGCATCAGCGACGGCGTGATTTTGATGCAGGCCGGGCCGGAGATTGGCGTAGCCAGCACCAAAGCCTTTACCGCCACTCTGACCGACCTGTTTTTGCTGGGCATGTATCTGGGCCAGCAGCGCGGCGTATTGGGGGCGGAACAAAGCTTTGAACTGGCCGAGGCCCTGGCCCATCTGCCGGAACTGGCCGGCGAAACCCTGGCCGAGGGCTATAACGACTACCACACCCTGGCCAACCTGTACCACCACCGCGAGCATTTTCTGTTTTTGGGCCGGGGGCTAAACTACCCCATTGCCCTGGAAGGGGCGCTGAAGCTGAAGGAGATCAGCTATATCCACGCCGAAGGCTACCCGGCCGGCGAGATGAAGCACGGCCCGATTGCCCTGATTGACGACGCCATGCCGGTGGTCTGTATTGCCACCCAGGATCATGTGTACGATAAGATGATCAGCCAGATTGAGCAGGTCCGCGCCCGCCAGGGCATTGTCATTGGCCTGATCAACGAAGGCGACAATGAAGTGGCGGCCAAAGCCGACCATGTGCTGAAGATTCCCGCCGCCCACCCGCTGCTGACGCCCATTCTGTCGGTTATCCCGCTGCAATTACTGGCCTACCACACCGCCATCTGGCGCGGGGCCGACGTGGATCAGCCGAGGAACCTGGCTAAGTCTGTGACCGTTGAATAGTGCCTTTGCCGTTGATTCTTTGCCTACTGAGCAAAAATTTAACGCAAACGACGCTAAAGACGCTAAAGAGAGAAATTTTAAACGTTTGCGCCGTTTGCGCCTCTTGCGTTAAAATTTATTTGGCTCTGGCTTGTCCGGGTTAGGAAAGGAACCGAAATTTTGGGAGCATTTCCGTTTGGGGGCGAGTTTTTAGACCAGCCCACTTCCGTGAAAATAAAAGAAGATAGTCTAAAATTATGTGCTTGATGGACTGAATGGGACGCGGATGACCCGGATCGAGCTGATTTTTTAATTTTTGATCCGCCGAATCCGTCCAATCCGCGTCCCATAATTTTTAAGTACAAAATTCAATACTATGTCGACGCTTTTAAGACCGCTTTTTCACTACAGGCGACGGGGTATTTACCCCGCCGCCCTTTTTTGTAAGCTTTGCGTTAAGGACTTTCGACCACCCCTTTTGAGGTGACTTTCGGGCAAGATTTTGGCGGCCCAACCCCTATATCTGGGCCGGTGAGGTTGAAACAGGCCATATCTTGTGGCGGCTTGCCGGCAGCCTGCCGCCGAACCTGCCGCCGGGCCGTTTGGGGCAGGGCCAAAAGGGAAATTAAAGATGTGACTTTAAGGAAAATGAATCGGTACTTTTGGCTCTTAACTTTTTTCTAACTTTTTGATACGCTTGGACCATCAAGCTTGTAAGAACCTTGATCTGAGCGCTTGCAGATACCGGCCTAACTGAATATTTCTATCGAATTTATGTGCCGGCCCGCCGGTCCTTTGGACCGGGCAACGCCGCCCGCCCCAGGGACCGACCGGCCAGCCCACCATTACCTTGTGAGGATAAAAACAAACCCTTATGCCAATTAATTTTAGTCTCCACCAAAACAACCTGAACACCGAAACCACCCAGTTTCGCGCCGTTGTCCATTCCTCCGGGACCATGGATTATGAGCAGATCGTTGAGCGCGTGGTCAAACAGAACTCCACCGTCACCCGGAGCGACGTTATGGCCGCGCTGAACGACTTCTTTGCCGCCATCGAGGACGCCCTGCTGCTGGGTTACAACGTCAACACCCCGGTCGCCAACTTCCGCGCCAGCATCAAGGGCGGCTT
The DNA here is from genome assembly GCA_012032575.1 of Anaerolineales bacterium. The sequence goes on from JAAUSP010000658.1 coordinate 3,396, forward strand.
TGACAGCGAGCTTGACGGCTTTACTGCCGGCCGCAATACGGTCGAGGCGTCCATCAGCCCTGGCCCCCGCCTGCGCAAAACCATGCAGGACGCCCAGGTGCAAAAACAGGAAAGCAGCGAACGCCTGCCCCGCCCGCTGTACTACACCGATTTGAACAGCGGCGAACTCAACGGCCCGATCACCCCCGGCGGCATGGGCCAACTGACCGGCCACCGCCTCCGTTTCGACCCGGCTGACCCGACCCAGGGCATCTTTTTCATCAACGGCAGTGTTACCCGTGTCAGCATTGCCGGTAAAAACGATCCCTCGGAATTGATGTTCCTGGTCCCGGCTACCTTGACCCCCGGCGACTACGCCCTGGAGGTCCGGGCCGCCAGCAACGGCACGCTCCAGATTGGGCTGCTGAAAAAGACCCTGACGGTGAGCTGACCCCGTTTTGCTGCCTCCTTCCTCCCTCTAAAAGGGCGTACCGGGTACGCCCTTTCTTTTTCTCCCGGAACAAACCCTATCAGCGCCAAGATATGCGACGCATGTTGGCAGAACATGCGTCGCATGTTGGCGGAACATGCGTCGCATGTTGGCGGAACATGCGTCGCATGTTGGTGGAACATGCGTCGCATGTTGGTGGAACATGCGTCGCATGTTGATCCTGCATGCCCCGCAACAGGAAACGTCATGCCAGCCAAAACCAAACCAATTGCCGGGCATGTTGACTCGACATGCCCCCAATTTTTCAGAAAATATGCCGTATCGTGGAACGAGCAGACCCTAAAGGTCTTGGCCGGATTTCCAGCTCACTCACGAGGCATACT
>JAAUSP010000659.1 GCA_012032575.1 Anaerolineales bacterium
ATTTTACCTTTACTTCTGGCCTTTGCCTGGGTTTCCCCTGCTTTGGCCCAGGAACCCGACGGCGATCAGGTGGTTTTGGTGATAATTTGGTTTTGAAGGCCGAAGAAGAAATTGATGGTGATGTGGTGGTTTTTGGCGGCAATGTGACCATGCCCGCTTCCAGCCAGATTGACGGCGATTTGGTGGTTTTTGGCGGCAACGCCACCGTTGACGGCACCGTAACCGGCGATATCGGCATGATTGGCGGAAATATCAAGCTGGGCAAAACGGCGGTAGTCGAAGGCGATATTGGTTTGCTCGGTGGTGAGGCCGATGTAGCCGAAGGTGCGACGGTCGAAGGAGAGGTACACAGCCTGAATCGCTTTGGGTTTGGCGAGGGCGAAGGCTTCACCATCCCGCCGATTCCTACGGCGGCCCCGGATGCGCCCGCTGCGCCCGCCCCACCGGTAGCGCCTCGCTTTGAGCATGACTCTGATTTCTCCGATTTTGGCCACGGCATCTTCAGGTTTATTAAAAACGTGGTCGAAGATATTGCTGTTCTGCTCTCCCTGGCCGTGATTGGCTGGCTGGTGGCCGCTTTTATGCCGGAACAGATGAAAACCGTTGGCGACACGCTCACCCGCTCGGCCCCTTTCAGCTTTGGCGTTGGCTTGTTGACCTGGTTCATCGCCGGGGCGGTGGGTACGATTTTGCTCATCACCATCTGCCTGGCTTTTATCCCGATCCTGGGTTTTATCCTGCTGGCGATTGCGACCCTGTTCGGCTGGATTGTGGCCGGCCAGGTTATCGGCGAGCGGCTGCTGCTGGCTAGTGGGCGACCCTATCCTAACCACGTCGTCTCAACCCTGGTCGGCGTGACCGCCCTGACAACGGTGGCGATCATGCCCATCATCGGCGAGATTCCCTGTATCGGCGGTTTGTTGAGCTTTCTGGGGGGACTGTTGGGGATCGTCGTCGCTCTGACCGGGCTGGGCGCGGTCATTTTGACCCGCTTTGGCACTCAGCCTTATCCGCCCGATGGCTATAGCTTTGCCGGCCGGCTGCGCCCGCCCCTCGCCCGGCTCCCGCGGCCAGCCAGGATTGGGCTTCGACCAACCCGCTGGCCTCGCTGGAGCGAGCCGAGGCCGACCTGCGGGCCAGAACTTGACGCCGCCCTGGCTGAAGCCGAACGCGACCGCCCCGGAAACGCCGGCCCCGCCCATCGTTGAACCCTCCATCGAGGAAACCGACGGCCCCGCCGGGACGGCCCCGCCGGAAACCACCCCGCGGCCCAAGCGCGTCCGCAAACCAAAGCCGGCGGAGACCGAACCCACGCCCGAAGCACCCTCGCCTGAGGGGGACGAGCCGATCCCGCCCCAGGAACCCCGCCCCGAAATCTAAAGTAATGGGGGCTAAAAGCTCAGCTTTTAGCCCCCGTTTTATTTCGTTGCAAATAGAACGCAGATCACGCAGATTTGACTGATTTTCGCTGATCTTTTTTATATTTGTCTGCGCAAATCCGCGTTAATCTGCGTTTATCTGCGTTCTAATTACAGAGGGCAAAGGTGTGATTTTACTATCTTCTCAAGATTCTCTGCCGGAACGACCTCAACTCCTCAACGCCCAGGCTATAAGCCAGCCCCAGATAGACCAGCCCGCCCACTGCCAGCCCGACGATCCCTCCGAACCAGACCGGGCTGGCCGGCAAAAGGGTAATAACAGCCCCAGGGCCAGGGTCATGCCCGCCGTAGCCAGGGTCATTTTGACGACTGCTCCGACCAGTCCCGACTCGGCCAGGCCGCCCATCTGGGGGCGGAGCAGGGCCAGCAGGGCGACCATCTCCAGGGTAACGGCAATCGAGTTGGCCAGGGCCAGCCCGCCGTGCGGCGGCCAACCCCACCCGGCGAAGAGACGGAGGAATACCCAGCTCAAACCGATATTGACCGCCATTGCCGCCACGCCGATGACGACCGGGGTTTTGGTATTTTTGAGGGCGTAAAAAGCGCGGGTAGCAATCTCGACCACGGCGTGGGCGGTCAGCCCCAGGGCAAAAAAGCTCAAGGCCCAGGCGGTCGCCGTTGTCGCGGCGGAATCAAACTTGCCCCGCTCCAGCAGCAGGCGGACCAGCGGCTCGCTCAATACCACCAGACCGGCGGCGGCAGGCAGGGTTAAAAACAGCAGGCTGCGCAGGGTCAGGGCAAAAATCCGGCGGAGTTCGGCCCACTGCTCGGTGGCGGCCAGCGCGGCCAGGGTGGGAAAGAGGGCCGTCGCTACGGCCTGGGCGATAATGCCCTGTGGTAATAACATGATAATCCAGCCGTAATTCAGCGCGGTCAAACTGCCGGCGGTCAGCCCGGCGGCCAGCACCGCGTTGACTACAAAGTTCAACTGCACTGCCGCCAGTCCCAATACACGCGGCCCCATCAGCCGGGCGACTTCGCGCAGGCTGGGGTCGCGCCAGGCCAGGACGGGTTGGTAGCGCAGCCGCTCGCCGGAGAGCAGGCCGGGCAACTGCACCAGCAAATGGCTGGCCGCGCCGACCACGACTCCCGCCGCCAGACCGCGCACGCCCCAAATCGGGCCAAGCAGCCACGCCCCCAGAATAATGGCCAGGTTGTAAATCACCGGGGCCAGGGCCGGCAGAAAAAAGTGCTGGTGGGCATTGAGAATGCCCATGACCACCCCACTGACCCCGAAAATGACGGTCGAGATGAGCATCCAGCGCATCAACTCGATGGTCAGGGTTTGTTGGGCCGGGGCAAAGTCGGCAAAAAAGTAGTGGACAATCCAGGGAGCGAAAACAGCCGCCAGCCCGCCGAGGCCGGTCAAAAAGAGAGCCACCCAATTAATCACCGCCGAGGCCAGCCGCCACGCCCCCGGATTGTCCTCGCGGGCCAGGTAGCCGGTAAAAATGGGGATAAAAGCCGAACCGAGCGCCCCACCCGCCACTACGTAAAATAGAAAATCGGGCAGGCGAAAGGCGGCCAGATAGGCGTCCATCTCGGCGCTGGCACCGAACTGCCGGGCAATGACCACCTCGCGCAGCAGCCCCAGCACCCGGCTGACCAGGAACAGCACCATCACCAGCGAGGCCGCGCGGGCGAGTCGGTGGGTGGTGGAGGTGGTTCGGGTTGTTTCCATAAGGGGGAAGGATTTGCCGCTTACTTGGCAGCGATTTCTTGAGCGATAACTGCCAAAACCTGCTCCAGGGTTCGCTCATAAGAGGCAATGACCGTTTCTTGTTGGCCTACATGTTTGTAATGGGGAAAAGTGTCAACTTCCCAATCAGAGGCATTGTCCCAACGGATGAGTAAATTACCCTCAGCATCCTGCCAATGATAGGCATATTTGCGCTTTGCGCCTTCGATGACGGTCTCGCGGATATAAAGTTGAGAACCATCCTTTAGGGTGACCTGTGCTCGCAGTCTGAAGGAGAGGCCGACTTGCTCGAATCTATGGATATGATACGCCTGAATGATGCCGGTATATTTTCTAATCGCCGGCAGCATAGCCAAGTTCCTCCACTTTGGCTTGCCACCACTTTAGTGCATTGGCGGAGAATTCCCAATCCTCAATATCTTCTTCTTGTTCAAAATCCTCGTGGCCCTTTTCTCGGTGAACCAAGCGATCAAACTGCTCCCATGGCAGGTTATACTTTTTTTCAAAGAATTCACACTCGGCTTGATACTGTTCCAACCGGGCCAGCGCCACCATCAAAGCCCAATCACGAGCCAATTCATCCGTCGAGTGATAGCCTTCTTCCAGCAGAACCTCGCTTAAAACTGTCATAGCCTGCCCCTCATTCATAGTGCGCCTTCTCGCTAAACCTCAAACTCGGATTACCATCTTGAATCCCAACGGTAGGGTTATTATAGTCTGAGGGCGAGTATCACACAAGCCCATGATACTCACGACCAGATGCACTCTCAGCAGTTCACCCCCATTATACCATCAATTTGAACTCCTACCCACTTTGATTTATACTGCCCCTTGTGGCTAACCCTGACCATCTGGCTCTGGCCCGGCGCTATGCCGCCGGGGAACGCGGTTTTCGGCTGGAACTGCTGGATTTATCCGGCGTGGATTTAAGCAGCCTGGACTTTTCGGAGGCATGGCTGCGCGATACCGATTTCAGCGGGGCGATGCTGCGCGGCTGTCGTTTCACCGGCGCTTCCATGCCGGGGACGAATTTTGGCGGAGCCGATCTGAGCGGGGCCGATCT
>JAAUSP010000037.1 GCA_012032575.1 Anaerolineales bacterium
CAGCGCCTTGCGCTGGGGACCGGCATTGCCCTGGCATTTTCGCGCAGCCCGGCGGCGCTGGCCTACCTGGCCTGGGATTTGGCCCGTTTTTCACAGGGCCGTTTTTATTTTGGGCCTGGGCGCTCAGGTCAAAGCGCATAACGAGCGCCGCCTGGGAGTCAAATGGGAAAAGCCGGTCGAGAAAATGCGCGAGGTCATCCTGGCTTTGCGCCATTTCTGGGACTGCTGGCAAAATGGGACCAGATTGAATTTTCGGGGCGAGTTTTTCAAGCTGACCCTGATGACCCCATTTTTCAACCCCGGCCCGCACGATTACCCCCATGTGCCGATTTATCTCGCCGGGGTCAATGCCCGCATGTGTCAACTGGCCGGCGAGTTGTGCGAGGGGCTGCACGTCCATCCGCTGCACACCGTCCGCACCTTGCGCGAAGTGACGCTGCCCAACATCGAACACGGGTTGGCCCTTAGTGGCCGCCGGCGCAGCGACATGGAATTGAGCAGCAGCATCTTCGTCATCCCCACCGATGACCCGGTTCAGGCTCAACGCTGCGAAGCCGAAACCCGCCAGCAAATTGCTTTTTACGCCAGCACGCCTGCCTATAGAGTGGTCTTTGATGTCCACGGCTGGAGCCAGACCGCCGAGCAACTGAGCGCGTTGGCCGCTCGCGGCCGCTGGGCCGAGATGCCGGCCCTCATCGGCGACGACATCCTGGCCGAGTTTGTCCTGCGCGGCACATGGGCGGAGCTGCCGGGGCTGGTCAAGGCCAAATATGGCGGCTTGCTGGACCGGGTGAGTTATTATTTCCCTTTTGGGCCCGGTCAAAACGATCAGGGCTGGCAGGCTACGCTGGCCGGATTCAACGACGCATAAATCTGCCGTAACGCTTTCCGTAACGGTCAGCAGACACCCCCCCGCTAAACTAAAGGCAACTGACTAATCCAACCGAGGAGGAAGTTGCCATGAAAAAGTTTTTCAAATGGGCGGGCCTGATTGTGGGGTCCCAGGTAGGGCTTATCGCGCTGGCTCTGGGGGTAGTCTACCTTATGAGTGAAGCGCAGTTGAATAAAGTATACGACATAAACCCCGCGCCGGTGGCCATCCCCACCGATGCGGCTTCTATCGCCGAAGGGGAACGGCTCTTTGCTACGCGCGGCTGCGGTGACTGTCACAAAGGCAACGGCGCGGGCGGCGATTTTATTGACGATCCGTTGTTGGGACGCATCGGCGCGGCCAATCTGACCGGTGGTCAGGGCAGCCGCAGCGGCAGTTTTAACGACAGCGATTGGGTGCGGGCCATCCGCCACGGGGTTGGCCCCGACGGCAAGCCGTTGTGGATTATGCCTTCGCAGGAATTCAACGGGATCAACGACAAGGATTTGGGGGCGCTCATCGCCTATATCAAAAGCCTGCCGCCGGTGGATCTGGAAATTCCGCAGAAGCAGTTGGGACCGCTGGGGCGAGTCCTGTTGGTAGCGAGTGCGGATGTGGCCGTTTTGCCCGCCGAGCGGATAGATCACACCGCCCCCCGGCCCGCCGCCGTCGAGGTAGCCGCCAGCAGGGAGTACGGGGCGTACCTGGCCCAAACGTGCGTCGGCTGTCACGGGGCCACCCTCTCAGGCGGCGCCATTCCCGGCGTTCCGGCTGAACCGCCCTATCCGGCCAACCTCACCCCCGACCCTGAAACCGGCCTGGGCACGTGGACCGAAGCCGACTTTGTGCAGGCCATCCGCACCGGCATCCGCCCCGATGGATCGGGTATTAATCCAACCGTTATGCCCTGGCCCAACTTTGCCCAGATGAGCGATACCGAACTCAGCGCTTTGTGGCTCTATCTCCAATCAGTTCCGGCCAAACCCGAAGGGCAGCGTTAATCAAAAAAGACACCCGGTTTATCATAAGGCAGTTCCAAGAAAATAACCACTCAATATTCGTGTTACGTCTTACGTCTTGCGTGAGGTGAAGCTAACGGAACACGCAAGACGCAACACGCTTTGGCGAATTTAAATCTTGGCACTACCGAAAACCCGGGTGTCTTACGTTTTATGGACAAGCGTTAGAATTATTTTGGCGGCTGGTTATTGGATTGGAACAACCGGAGATATTCGCCGTAACCTTCCTCCTCCAGCTTTTCCACCGGAATAAAGCGCAGCGCCGCCGAGTTCATACAGTAGCGCAGGCCGGTCGGGTTGGGGCCGTCGTCAAAAACGTGGCCCAGGTGTGAGTCGGCATGTTTGGAGCGGACTTCGGTCCGGGCCATCCAGAGCTGGCGGTCAGTCCGGGTGGCGACATTGTCCGGTTCGAGGGGCTGGGTAAAGCTGGGCCAGCCTGTGCCGGAGTCGTACTTGTCCAAAGAGCTAAACAACGGCTCGCCGGAAACCACATCCACGTAAATCCCGGCCTTTTTGTTGTCCCAATATTCATTGCGGAAAGGGGGTTCGGTGCCCTCGTGCTGAGTCACCTGGTACTGCTCCGGCGACAGGCGCTGGCGCAGTTCGGCATCGGACGGTTTGGTAAAATCTTTCATCTTGACCTCCTTGAAAGTAATTTATACGGAGTGCAAAAGTTTTGCTTTTGCACTCCACCCATCACTGTGAAGCTAAAATAGTGAGAAATATCTTAGCCTGCACAACAAGCAGAGTCAAGGGTAACCGCCAGCAAATTTATTCCGTCACCGTAAATGAAGCGGTAGCCAAAACGATGTAACCATCATCCAGCATCAACCGGAGTTCGTACTCGCCCGGAGGCAGCATCTCTTCGCCTAGCGCGGCGCTGTCGAAGGCGGCCTCGCCGGTGGGGCTGGCTTTGGTATAAGCGTAACCCCAGTAGCCGTTGTATAAATCGGGGTCGCCAGCGGAGTAGATCGCCAACCAATCCCAGCGATTAGCCGGAGCATTGTCCCAGGTGACGGTGATGGTCTCGCCGGCCTTGTAGCTGCTCTTGTCCGCGCTCACCGTTGGTATCCCCGCCGGGTCAACCAGCCAGAACTGGCTGCGTGATACTTCTTCACCCTCAGCGCCGACCAGCACCGCTTCATAAAGCCCCGGCTCTAAATGCCCGGAGCCAAAGCTCACGCTGCCAAAGAAACTGGCCTCGTAGGGGGGCAGCCACATCAGGGCGTCTTCTTCGGCGCTGCCGCCCGCCGGAACAACTACAATCCGGTCAGTCTCTTCGCCGGTGGGGGCGTGATAGCGGACCACAATCGGCTGGCCCACTTCAACCCGCCGCCGGTCGGGCGCAACAAACAGGGGCGGGACCACCGGCGTAACCCGCACGGTCGAAACAACCCCGCTGTGGTCCGAAGGAAAAGGCTGCATGCCAATATCCACAGTGGGCACACCAGTCGGGCCAACCAGCTCGCTGTTGAGCACTTCGACCGGGCCGCCGGCAAAAACCAGGTCAATCCGGTCAACTATTTCGTCGGGATTGAGCCGGGGATAGGGATAGCCGTAGGTCCAGGTGATACCCGGCTCGGCCACAGGGTCGGGATGAATGGCTCGGTAGGTATCCTGCAAACCCGCTGCTTCGACCGCTGCCGTCACCGGCCATTCCAGCGGATATTTCACTTCCGCCCGCGCTTCAGCCACTGCCCCGGTCCAGTCCAGGTGCGACGGTGTGTTAAAATCGCCGGTCAGAAAAACCGGCGTCCCGGCTTCAATCAGCTTCGACAGGGTGGCTAACGTCGGTTCAATTGCCACCAGGCGAGTTGCTTTTTCCAGCTCCAGCACCTCTTCCGGCGAAGAACCATCCCGCACGGCATAGGGGCCATACGGGTCGGAAGGCAGATGGACATTGGCCAGGGCGACCACCTCGCCGGGATTAATTTGGGCATAAATGTAGGTCCCATTTCCGTCCGGCGGGTCAATCAGAGGAAACCGGGAGATGATCTGCATCCGCTCGTTGGCGTGAGGCCAGCCCAGCGCCTCGGCCAGCCGGCGAGTATTACCGCCCGCTTCCTGCAAGCCGACAATATCGGCCTGGGCTGCCTTGATTGTCTCAACCACCTGGTTAAAATCCACCAACTCACCCCCGACCCAAATATTAAAGGTCATCACCCGGATTTCAACCGCTTTCGGGCCGGCCTCCTGGGCCTGCGCCGCCAGCACCGAGCAGAGCAGCAGCAGCATCGCCAGCAACAAGCCTCGCTTCCAGAAAAAATTCACCCTCATTTCTCCCTCCCATCAATATAGATAAATTTCGGCCAACGTAACTGCTCAGCCATGTCATTTCGACCGCAGGGAGAAATCCCCCGATACCTTACTTTTACGGGTTGTTCTCTGGGGATTTCTCGCTCCCCCTACGGGTCGCTCGAAAGGACATGAGCTTGAGTAATAACCGGCCAACTATAGCAGCCGCTATTTAATAGCTCTTTAAATCCGGGTTAACCTCCCATTAAAGGCAGGTAAAATTCTTTTTACAAAGTTTGGCGGTGATCGAACGAAGGGGGCAGCGACGCATTATGACACACATAGCCCCGGCGTGGCAAATCTTTTTTCAATAATTCAGACCTTGCAGGTTTGGGCAACCTGTAAGATCTGAATCTGATACGTTTCAATGACTGTTGATGATCTAACGCGAGGTTTTGAAAAGGAATCGGCTTCGTTTCAACACCAGGCCAGCCGCACTCAGGCTGACGCCCAGCACTGCTACCAATCCGCCCACCCAGTTGCTTGCAGCCAAATCGCCGCCGGAGGTGGGTAACGTGGCCGGAGCGGGTTCGGCAGCGGGAGCCGGCGCAGCGGCAGCCGGGTCGGGTAATGGCGTACCGGCCTGCTCGGTCAGCCCATCATATTTGACCACTTGGCCGGAACCGGGCGCGCCGATCCCGTTGATGCTTACGTAAGCATCGCCGGCTGCGTTGAAATCAATCGAGGTGGGAAACGACAGGCCGCTCATAATCACTTCCGAGGCATCGCCTGCTTTGACCCGAATAATCGCGCCGCTGTTCGGCACCGGGCCTTGTTCGGTGAATTGGCCGACTTGTACGGCGTACATGGCCGGATCAATTTTCAATAAATCATTAGCGCCGGCATCTAAAAACTATCAGTGGAACGCTGATTTTTGGGTAGGGGTTAAGCTGATTCGTCTGTCAGTATTTACCCTACGCAGGGAAAATTGAGAAGGTGAGCAGGCCACCTTTAAGGCAAATACCGACAGCCTGATAGAAAGTTGCCTGATTGATAGGGCCGGGGTAAACGGGTATGCGGAAAGAATGGAACCAAAAAGCGTCGCCGAAACGTTACGGGCAGCGTTACGGGTTTGTCAGGGGGAGCAGATTAGTGCCGGAAATGAATGAATATCCGGCCAAAAGTTGCGGTCATCCTTTTCAAGGCGGTGATAGAGCGCCCGAATGTGGGCCTGATTGAGAAACCGCAGCACCCGCTTTTTGAGCTGACCGCTGCCTTTACCCGGAATGATCTCGACCAGCGGAATCCGCCGGTCAATTGCATCCTGCACAATCCGGTTGAGTTCCGCCTCGATCCGGTCGCTGCGGTTATAGATGTCGTGCAGGTCTAACGTTAATTTAGCCATAGAGCGTCAGGTATCCTTATGCCATAATTTACCGCCGAGCACGGAGAGGTCGCAGAGTTTTTTCGTTAATTTCTTAGCGGCCTCTGCGCTCTCTGCGGTGAGTATTGCGGTCTTTAGCAAGATAGGTAGAGTAGGATGCCGGACCAACAACTGCCCACCAACTATCGAAAAACGCGCCGTGATGAGGAACGCCGGCTGGTTATCCTGGTCATAGCAGTGCTGATGATTGTCGGCACCGGCCTGATTGGCCTCATCTGGGGAGCGGGGGCGGCGTTGCTGGGCGGCCTGTGTCTGCTGGGCGGGTCGGCTCTCATCGGTGGGTTGTGGCTGCTGTTGACCCTGGCCCAAAAGTTTATTGAGGATTAATTCAGAACAATGAAAAACTGGCTAATACTTATTTTCCTAACCCTGATCACCCTGACCGCCTGCGCCGCGCCGAGCAGCGCCAGCCCGACACCGACCATTGTCCGGCTGGACCGTTCCGCCCTGACGCCGACGACACCCATAGAAACGGTAGCCGATATCATGCCGCCTTCAACCTCAACCCCGACCGCAGCGGCCACGAGCGCAGCGGCCAAATCTACGGCCACGGCTACGCTTGAACCAGAACCTCAAGCCACCCTCAGCCCGACGGCTACGACCACCCCTGAAGCAGCGCAGGCCCAGGTTGTCGCAGCGGGTCTCAATGTCCGGGAAGGGCCGGGCGTCAGCTATGCCGCCGTCGGCACGGTGGCCCAGGGCGACACTCTGGATATCACTTCGGTCAGCGCCGACGGCAACTGGCTGCAAATTGTCACCAAAGCGGGCAAGTCCGGCTGGATTTCCAGCCAGCCTGCCTACACCCGTATCCTCGGCTCACTGGAGAATGTTAAAACGTTAAACGTTGAACGTTCAAACGTTCAAACTGCCAACACCCAACCTGCCACCCAATCTGGCGGCAAACTGATTTTCACCACCCGCAGCGGGGGCGACCTGTACAGCGTCAATGCGGACGGGACCGATTTACAAAAACTAACCAGCGGGGTGATTGATCCCGTTGTCTCCCCGATGGAACGCAGGTTGCCTATACCCGTTGGGATGGGGCCAACATGGGTGCGCTCTATGTGCTGAACCTCAGCGACGGCAGCGAGCGGGTGGTTGCCGGCGACATCGCCCGGCCCAAATCACCGACCTGGTCGCAGGATGGGCAGGAAATTATTTTCTCGTTCCAACACGGCGGCACGGTCAATCCCCAGCCGGAGTGCCGCGAGTTTGACTCCGACGACGGCAGGCAACTGCCCAATTTTAGCGAGATTGTCAGTGTGCATGTCAGCAATGATGGTGGGTTTAAGATTTGTTTCATCCGGGTAGAAGATTTGCAGTGGGGGCTGCGCCAGATCAATCTGGCTACCGGTCAGGCTGAAGATTTGCCCGCCGATATATACAGCTTCAATCCCACCTGGGACCCCCAAAACTCGTGGCGGGTCATTTATGACGGCCTGCGCGGCTTGATGCAGCTTGATATAGCCAGCGGCGAACTCCAGCCTTTTACCACCGATGTGCGCGATACCGCTCCGGTTTTCTCGCCCGACGGCCAAACCCTGGCCCTGACCTACAAACAACACGACCATTGGGAAGTCTACACTTACAATGTCGCCAGCGGCAGCCGCCAGCGGCTGACCAAGCCGCCGCTTTTGGCCGACCCGCAGTACAGCAGCGCCGCCCCGGCCTGGTCGCCCGATGGCTCACAAATCGCCTTTGTCACCGACCGCACCGGCCAATGGGAAATCTGGCTGATGAACGCCGAGTGCGTTAGCCTACCCGAAGGGTGCGGCAGCAACCAGCACGCCCTTTTTTCCTCAGAAGTGCAGGCGCAATTAGGGCTGAACTATCAGGGTGTCAACGAGCGCTTGTTGAATTGGGTCCAGTAGGGGAGATTAGAGATTAGAGATTAGAGATTATTAATCTCCAATCTCCAATCTCCTTCCTTCCAAAGGTATACTTATGATGAGAAAAACAATGCTTTTTAGCTTAATCCTTATCCTTATGTTCCTGCTGAGCGGGTGTGGCTTTGCCCTGACCGGCGCAGCGGCCGCTTCATCCACGCCGACTATTGTGCCCCTGCCGGCGGTCACTCAAACGCCGGCAGCGCTGCCCTCTCCCTCGGCCTCGTCAATGGCAGCGCCGGCCACTCCGACCCTCGTGCCTGTCATCCCCACAGCAACGGCGACAGCGGCCTCTCCCACCGCTGTCGCCGTTCAATCCGCCGGGGTTTCGGCAGTGGAGATAGCCTCAGCCGCCCCTTCATCCCTCAGCGGCACGTGGAATTTTAACTTTGGCCAAATGACTCTGACCCAACAAGGTTCGCGGGTCGAAGGAACCTATCAGTGGTACGGTGGGGTTGATACGGGCAAAATCAAAGGGGTCGTCGTGACTGGTCTCAATCAATTTCAGGGCGTCTGGATCAGCGACCGCAGCCCGAACAGCCAGAGTTTAATCCGCTGGCAGTTGGCCGGGGATTATAACAGCTTCTCCGGCATTTCGACGGGGGGGAGTACGAGCGAACAGTGGTGCGGCGTCCGGTCGGGGCAGTCGCTCCCGGCGGGCTGTGGTTTCAGTGGAGACTGGCAGTTGCGGTTTGGCAATCCGGCGGGGGCAACCGGACAAGCAACGCTGGTTCAAACCGGCGGCACAGTTCAGGGCACGTACAGCGACAGCCAGGGCCGCACCGGTGAGATTGTCACCGCAGCGGTGAGCATCCAATCCATCACCGAGGTCAAACTGAATGGAACCTGGCGCAATGACCAGGGCGAGCAGGACTCGTTTGAATGGCGGCTCGATTTGACCACCGGGCGCACCTTCCAGGGCCGGCGCGATCCGGGCAATAGCGAATGGTGCGGCTGGCGCGAAGGTGCCGGTGAACCGAAGCGGTGCGGCTGGTCGGACTGAATGAACCTTAAAAAGCGCCCCGGCGGTCAATGACCGCTTTGACCGTGCGCCACAGGATTTGGATGTCAAGCCACAACGAGTAGTGCTTGATGTAGTACAAATCTTCGTCGGTGTGGAGATGCATGAGTTTGTCAGAGCGGCCGTTGACCTGCCACCAGCCGGTCAAGCCTTGAGGCACTTCAAAGCGTTTGCGCTGCCAGGGTTCGTACTTGTCTACCAGCCAGGGCAGTTCCGGGCGCGGCCCTACCAGGCTCATTTCACCTTTGAGGACATTGATTAACTGGGGCAGCTCATCCAGACTGGTGCAGCGCAAAAAGCGGCCAAATTTGGTCACACGGGGGTCATCATAAAACTTGTGAACCGGCTGACCGCCGGCGGCGAGTTGAATCAGTTCACGGTGCCGGCTTTCCGCATCGTGAACCATTGTGCGGAATTTATACATATCGAAGGGCTGGCTATTCTCGCCGGCCCGTTGTTGTTTAAAGATCACCGGGCCGGGCGAGTCAAATTTGATAAACAAGGCAATGATACCCATAAAGGGCAGAGCCAGGATCAGCGCTATTCCGCTGACTATTAGATCAAAAATACGTTTAGTCAGGCGTTGGAGCGGGTCAAGGGCCGGTTCGCGCAGCGTGACCAGGGGCATGCCCCCTAAATCTTCCACTTCGGAGCGTAGAAAAACCAAATCCATAAAATTAGGCATAACCCGGACGTTAACCTTGAGGGTGTCGAGAGCGGCAACCAGATTGGCCAGTTTGTCGTGGGCGTAACGGGGCAGAGTAAAGATAATTTCGTTGACCCGTTGTTCCTGTACTATCTCAACGCAACGATCCAGGGGGCCAAAATGAGGATAACCCAGGGTGTCGGCCTGACTATTATCATCCATAAAACCGACCAACTTGAGGCCGGTCCACCCGTTTTGAATGACCATCTGGCCGATTTGATGACCGGCGCGGCCTGCGCCGACAATCAACACCCGGCGCGCACCGTAGCGGTTCTGGCCGAAAAAGCGCAAAAAGAGACGGAAGGTCAGGCGATAAGCCAGCAGGAAAAACAGGCCGATTAAAGCAAAGTAGAGCACCTGGAGGCGAGAAACATCACGAAAGGAGAAGTAGAGTGCGCCGGCAAAGGCCAGGGTGGTAGCGGCATGGGCGGCAATCAGCCGCTGGATTTCGTCAAGCGGGCGCAGATTTTTTTGAAGTTGATAGACATTGAGCAGGATAAAGCCGGTGGCCCAAATGAAGAGGACCAGTCCATAAACTGGTCCTGGCAACAGTACATTTTCTACCGGGATAGGTTTGCCAAACTCTAATTGGGGCCGCAGCCAACTGGCTGCCATTAAGGCCAGCATGAGGGTGGCTAAATCGCCTAGTAGAAGGATTAAACTGAGACCAGCCCGTTTGAACATAGATATCGTCCCGGCATTACGTCTAACACTGCTATTATACTCGTGCCGGAATATCTACGCCAAAAATTAAGGATAGACATTTTGAGGCTACTCGACGGAGAATCGGCGTATCCCCAAAGTTTGAGCTAAAACAAGCACTATAAACAGAGGGTTGTAAACCAGATAACGATACCACAAGCGGTGAGGTTCTTGCCACAGCCGAAAAAGCCATTCCAGGCCACTTTGCTGCATCCAGCGGGGGGCCTGGGGGATACGGCCCGTGTGAAAATCGAAGGCTGCACCCACCCCGATTAACACGGGTGCGGTTAATTGAGAGCGCTGCGCTGCCATCCATAAATCCTGTTTGGGTGTGCCCAGACCAACCCAGATGATATCGGGGGCAGCTTGATTAATTTGACTGATGATTTGAGCCTCTTCGCCGGGGGTGAGGGGCCGAAAAGGGGGGGAGTAAGCCCCGGCTACTTTTAAACCAGGGAAGCGCCGCTGTAAATTTTCGGCCAGGAGTTCGGGGATACCGGCTGCGCCGCCGTAAAAGTAATGGCTGTAACCTCGCTGAACCGAGAGCTGGCACAGAGCCAACATCAAATCAGGGCCGTAGACACGGGTAACCGGATGGTGGCTCCACCAGCGGCTCAACCAGACCAGGGGCATGCCGTCAGGGGTAGCCAGTCCAGCCCCGTTGACAGCCCGGCGCATGCGTTCATCCCGCTGACATTCCATGACGGTATGAACGGTGCAAACAGAGATATAACGGCAGGTCTGGCTGTCTATCCAGCCAGCAATCTGGGTTATTGCCTGCTGCATCGTAATGGCACTAATCCCCACGCCCAGAATGTTGACCCTTCGAAGGTCGGCCTCTACTGCTCTCACCTATCTTTAATCCCCAAATTGTAACTCGTGCCGGTGGGCCAGATACCAATCAATTGTTTTTCGCAAACCTTCACGGAAATCAGTCTGCGCCTGAAAATCAAAGGCTTGTTTGGCCCGGCTGGTATCGAGGGAGCGGCGAGGCTGACCGTCGGGTTTGGAGTTATCCCAGATAATTCTGCCCCGAAAGCCGGTCAGGTCGGCAATCAGTTCCAGCAAGTTGCGATGGTAATTTCCATACCAGAGCCTAAGTTGACCGGTTCGGGCTGGTCATATTTCTCGGTGGCCAGAACAATCGCCCTGGCGGCGTCTTCGACAAACAAGAACTCCCGTGAAGCCTGCCCTGTGCCCCAGGCGACAATCTCTGAATCGCCGCGCTGGATGGCGTCAACACACTTTTTGATGAGCGCGGGAATCACGTGGGAACTGTGAGGCTCAAAGTTATCGCCCGGACCATACAGATTAACCGGCAGCAGGTAGATGGCGTTAAAGCCATACTGCTGGCGATAAGCCTGGCCCTGCACCAGGAGCATCTTTTTGGCCAGGCCGTAAGGCGCGTTAGTTTCTTCGGGGTAGCCGTTCCATAAGTCATCCTCTTTAAAAAGGGACGGGCGTAAATTTGGGATAGGCGCAGACCGTGCCAATCGAAACAAATTTTTCCACCCCGGCCTGACGGGCGTGTTCCATCAGGTGAGCACCCATCATCAAATTGTCGTAGAAGAATTCGCCCGGTTTTTCCCGGTTGATACCGATGCCACCCACTTTGGCGGCTAAATGGATGACGATTTCAGGCTGACCTTCTTGATAGGCTCGCGCGACATCAGTGATTTGGGTTAAATCATAATCCTGGTGGCTGGGCACAAAAAACGCGGCCCACTTCAAGTCGGTTCAATTCAGCCACCACGTAGCGTCCCAAAAAACCTTCGCCGCCGGTGACCATAATCCGTTTGTTGATTAGATCCACAATTAATTTATCCAGCTTAAAATATAGTTGTCGTCAACTTTTTTGTGGGACATAATAAACTTACGCCAGCGTAGTGCCGTAGGAGCCAGGGTAAAAACTTTTATTAATCCTTTAAGTGACGATGGCTCGAACAACAAGATGTAAGCGAATATCTTTAAGTCATAAAAAAGAATAGACAGAGCGTGTCTGAAAAATGTCGAGATCAGTTCATTCTTAAGAAGCAGCAAATATCTGTTTTTTACCGCATGCATCCGAATTTCCTCGGATAGTCCTTGTCTTCGGCCGGGTCTGAAGGTTCTGGGATGGAAAGCGATGGCCTGGGGTGCATAAAGACTTTTCCACCCTAACAACTGGGCACGCCAGGCCAGGTCTACATCTTCTTTGTGAGCAAAGAAGGTTTCATCGAAATATTGGTCTTCAAATTTACATGTCTCCAGCATCTCACGCCGATAAAGGGGGGCGGCTCCGCAAGCGCCAAAAATGTAGTCCGGCTGATTGTAGGCATCTGAGTCCGCCTGGCCGTGGCCGCGTAAAAATTGCTGGCGGGTTTTTTTTAAAAATAGGCCGGTGGTGTCAATCAGGCCGGCGGTAGGCAGGGAAGTATTTGCTGGTGATAAGAGTAATTTACCTGATACTATTCCAACCTTGGGGTCGCTTTCGATGGCCTTGAGCAGGTTAGCAATGTAGGTTTCAGTCATCACGACATCAGGGTTAAGTGGCAAAACATATTTGCCCTGGGATTTACCGATGGCTAGATTATGCCCCCGGCAAAACCCCAAGTTAGAGTCTTGAGGCAAGACCTTTACAAACGGGTATTCGCGTAATATCTCGAGAGTTCTGTCGGTCGAGTTATTATCTACGACAATGGTTTCAATTTTAGTAAAGGTTTGATTAAATAGGGCATCAAGGCAACTTTTTATCGTCTCACCACTATTCCAGGTAACGATGGTAACCGAGACGATTACTGTTGAAGTTTCTGCTCTTTGGACTGCTGGTGTTGTAAATGCCATAACTTGATCTTTAACGAAATAAGTTGTTTAAAGCTACTGAGGTGCAACCGAATTCGGCCCAACGTTACATATAGTCCGCGCTCCTTCAGCATCGGTACGATTCTAGTGCTGTAACGAAGCGCTTGATTTAATACACCTGTAGCTAAAGCGGCCGGTCGAGTATCAGATGTTGTAGAGATAATATTTTTTACCGGCCCACCTCCTTGAAGTTGAGATGTAGCAATTTGGGGGCTGGCAGCCAAAACCTGTTGAATGTGGGCCAGCCAGTCGGCTTGCATTTGCTCATGGTTATAATGCTGCCGGGCAAATGTCTGAGCCTGGCGTTGGATATTTTCCCGTAAGGAGAGGTCTTCAATTAGCCGAGCGATAGCAGTAAACCATTCTACCTCATCTGACCCAACCAACAAACCGGTTATACCGTTTTCAACACACTCAGAATAAACTTCTATATTAGAATAAACTCCAGCTATTTGACAAGCAGCAAACTCGCGGAATTTTACGTTGGTTTTGCAGCGGTGAAAAAGGTCATCGGGTAAGGGAGCCAAACCAATGTCAAATCTTTGCCGGGCAAATTTATAAAAAAAGGCATCGTAATCCATAATTACATTCAAATGGCGGACACCGGGTTGCCTCTGTAAGGCTTTGAGCTGTGGCCCCCAGATAGTTAATTCCACTTGAGGAAATGTGTTCAAGATACGCAGAATTGAGTTTACTAACATTTCGCCAATTTCATCCTCCAGGCGGGCGGTGGCATAAACCAGCCGGACTCTCTGAGAGGTTCGCGGAGGGAATGATGACGGAACTAACTTCCAATCCAACGGACCGTTAACCTTAAATACATTGGAATTATAACTTGCCAGGTATCGCTGTAAAGCAGGAGCATATACTCGCACCAAATTAGCTTGGGTTAAATATTTCTTTAGTTGAGCTTGTCGCTCTGGATGGCGAAAGTAACGCAAACCAGGTGTGCTGTCGGGTGCTTCAAGCAGGTTGTCGTCCAGATCATAGATTATCGGCTTACCCCAGGTGAATGCCAATTCTAAAAGATGTCCATATTCCGGCTCGATATTGCGACAAAAAATGACAACATCAGCCCAGGCTAACTTGGATGGAGTGACCAGAGACTCGAACGAAATATCCATTTGGATTTTGGCCGCTAAATGGAGTTGTAGTAAGGGTTTAACCACATTGATAACGGTAGAGGTATAAAGCGCCGGCAATATAGCCAGCACATACGGGCGATCATTGCTGCTCATGAATTATGTGGCTTGGGGGGAGTGAATATATCTAAGCCAACCGTCAAACAGTAAAAGGTTCCACAATTTAAATGCATTATCACTTTGTCCACTCAGGTGGGCCTTGATGAGTGGTTGAACCGCCTGACGATCCAGGTAATTATAAATAGGACTGGAATTATTTAGGGTGTCTTTGAGATAGTTTGCTTTATCTTCACGCAACCAACGACCAATTGGGATACCAAAACCCAATTTAGGACGATAAACATAATCACGACCCAGATATTGTGCCGCCAACTCCTTTAAAATAAACTTACCGGTTGAACCATCTGGATAAGGTTTTGGTAGCTTTAATGATAAGGGCATCGAAAAGGCCAGTTCAGCAATGCGATAATCAAGCAGCGGGCTGCGTATTTCTAGAGAATTGGCCATACTCATACGATCTACTTTTACCAGAATATCCCCAGGTAAGTAGGATTTCAAGTCACAATATTGAGCAGAGGCCACCATGCTATCAGCCGCGGGATAAGGAAAACGTTGGGCCAAGTAGTCTGCCCTGGAACCCCCGTTATTTTGAGCTAACAGAGCTTGTCTTTCGTTAGAATTAAAATGACTCATCCAGGCGTCATGGGTAATGTACCAGGGGAGACGTTTTACCTGCCGCAAGGTTGTTCCAATAACTTTTTTGGTTGCTAAGAAAGTCTGCCTGAGTTGGTTTGATGAAGATGACAATGCCGCCCCAGCATTTTTTAGCCAATATTCGCTTAACATTGGCAAAATCTTAGACCAGGACATCTGGGCGAGGGCCAGGGTTATGTAGGGAATATAGCCAGCAAACATCTCATCACCGCCATCTCCGGTTAAAACCATCTTTACTTTGGATCTGGCTATTTGTGAAACGTAATAGGTAGGAATAGCCGAAGAATCGGCAAAGGGTTCACCAAAGTGAGTGACCAGTTTGGGAATCAGGGTTAATCCTTCGGGTGAAACATAAAACTCTTCATGGTGGGTATGATATTTTTGCGCTACCTGACGCGCGTAAAGAGTTTCATTAGTTGCTTCGTTGGTTAGTCCTATGGAAAAGGTATGCACCGGCTCCGATAATTTTTGGGCCATCAAGGCCACAATTAAGCCGGAGTCGGTACCGCCGCTCAGAAAAGCGCCAAAAGGAACATCGCTAATAAGGCGAATTCGGACTGCATCATCCAGCAGAGTGTGCAACTCCTCTCGCCATTCGGCCATGCTTTTTGATTGTTCAACGTGAGCGTAGGTAGCTATATCCCAATAGCTGCTGGTTTTAAATTGTTTGGTTGGCAGGATGAGTTCAGCCCACTCGGCTGGGGGCAATTTTTTTACTTGCCGGTAAATGGAATAGGGCGCTGGAATATATTGATAGTGAAGGTACAACTCCAGGGCTTCTGGGTCAATTTCTCGAGGGATGAGGTTGCTGGCTAACAATCCTTGCATTTCACTGGCAAAAACAAAAACATCCGGTCCCAGATAGTAATAAAGCGGCTTCACCCCTAACCTGTCTCTGGCTAGAAACAGTTTACGCCGAGAGCAATCGTAGATAACAAAAGCAAACATACCATTAAGTTTTGACACCATTTCAGCCCCCCATTCTTCGTAGGCATGGACAAGCGTTTCGGTGTCACTCTTTGTTTTAAAGATATGTCCCCGACTTTGTAAAATGGGCCTTAGCTCTAAAAAGTTATAGATCTCACCATTAAAAATAACCACAATTGAGCCATCTTCATTGAACATCGGCTGGTTTCCAGTTGCAAGATCAATGATAGCCAAACGAAGATGGGCTAATCCCACTGATTCATTCTGCCAATATCCCTCACCATCTGGCCCGCGATGATACATTGCTTTATTCATGGCCTCCAGCCGCCATGATTCAATATCACCACCGTCAAGCCGTATAATACCACCAATACCACACATAATTTACCTTTTTAACTCATCGTTTTGAAACTGGCCTGGTTTGGATTAATTGCTAAAACTGAAGTGATAGCGCGTTCGTATTGATCAATAATATTGTCCATCTCGTGATAAAGGCGCACATACTCCAGGCAGCGAATGCTAAAATCATTATACAGGGTAGGGGTGGTCATCAATTGGCGCACATTTTTTTGCAAATATTCAAAGTTACCATTGCACAGTAAGCCGCAACTATGCCGGGATAACATTTCCCCTGGGTCAACCTGTAGGGAAACAATAGGGAGTTCGTATTTGCCTGCCTGTAAGAAAGTGTTTGGAAAACCCTCAAAGACGGAGGTGTTGATAAGTAATTTTGCACCGGCAAAATACCGTTCTACCTCATGGTAAGGAACATAGGGTACCAGAGTAACATTGGGCAAAGTACTCGCTTCGGCCATACAGTCATCAAAAATATTTTGCTCCCATAGGGTCATTATAAGCGTAAAATGAAATTCAGTACAGCAGCGGGCCAATTGCAAGGCAATTTTAGGCCGCTTAATTTGGTCAGAACGACCTACCCACAGAATAGTTTGCCCCTGTGCCTGTTTTGGGAAAACCCGTTTCAGGTTTATAGGGTTTCTCACAATAGTGGCAGTCCGGGCAAAATGCTGATGCAACAGTTGAGCCTGATGCTCGCTTTGCACAATATGAGCGGTGGCTTGCTCAATTGCAAAAGCCCAGGGTTGAGCTGTTAAATCTTTTTTCTTTAATCGTTCTTTGAGTTTGGGAGAATAATCGTGATCAGAGCCGGCCAAAAAAATATATTTTACCCTTCTGCCGGCAATAAAAAGCCAACTCGGCGGCAACATAACTATACCCGGGAAACATATAGATATCAGCATCTACCTGATCGTAGATAGCAATTTTAGTTGACTCAACCATGAATAACCCAATCCGGCCAGAATTATGACCTTTTAAGGAAAGGATCATCATTTTGGAGAATTGTTGCAGCCAGCGTCCCCAGTCGTAATAAGGTGACGGCAGTTGGCGAAACCAATGAAATAATTGATGGTAGATTCGTTGCGGCCACCTCAAGCGTTTTGTGGGTAAGGTTGATGAAGTATTGTTGCTGGGTAGCGCAGTTCCTGCTGGAAAGGTAGACAAATCGGCGCTATAGCCGGTATGGGTATAAAAATTAATGTCTTCACGGTGTTCTACTTTGGGCTGACCGTGATCAAAAACTACCATACTCAGGTCAAAAAGGCCTCGCCTGGCTAATTCCCTGGCAATCAGGGCCGTCCGTACCTCGCCACCCCCAAATGTTCCCCGACACTCCGAATTGAAAAGAGGATAATTATATAGGCTAACAATACACAATTTTGGGCGTGGTTCAACCATCACAACTTCCGGTAGATGAGAGGACAGAATTGATTGCCTCTTCGTATGTGGTGATAATTTTATCTTTATCGTGATAAGCGCGCACATATTCCAAACAACGAGCGCTGGTTGCGGTGTAAAATGCCGAAGAGGTCATGAGGTAATGCACATTTTTTGCAGGCTTTCAAAACTACCGGCGCACAGCAAACCACAACCGTACCGGGATAACATCTCCCCAGGATCAACCTGGAGGGAAATGATAGGCACTTCGTATTTGGCGGCCTGGAGGAAGGTATTCGGAAAGCCTTCAAAGGCTGATGTGTTAATAAATAATTTGGCCTGGGCAAAATATCGTTCTACCTCGTCAAAGGAAACATAAGAAAGTATAGTTACATTTGATAACTTTTCGGCTTCTGTCAGGCACCGTTGATGAATGACTTGATCTGACAGATTCATTATTACCAGAAAGCGATATTCAGGGCTGGAACGAGCCAGGTTTAGAATTATTTCGGGCCGTTTAACCTTATCAGATTTACCAATCCAGAGAATTGTATCGGCTGTAACTTCTTTGGGAAAAGTCCGATTCAAATTAAGGGGATTTCCAATGATTACGGAGGTTCGCCGATAGTGATCTTGAAGTAATTGAGCTTGATGCTCGCTTTGGGTGATATGAGCCGTAGCATGCTCAATAGCATAGACCAATAGATAACCCACCCAACCATAATGAGGCTCTACTGCGTTGGGTTGTTCTTTGTAAATCGGTTGATAGTCGCCATCGGAGCCGGCCAGAAAGATGTATTTTTTATTGTGTTGCTGGCAATAAAATACTAACTCGGCTGCGATATGACTATTGCCTGGTAAGATATACAGGTCGGCTGCAACTTCATCATATACACTTAATTTGGTTTTTTCAATAAGGTATGGCCCAATTCGCCCGGCTATTTGATCTCGATAAAGCAGACTAAATTTTAACAGGCGTAACCATTGTTTTATCTGCCAAATCCAACCGCCAAACGGCGGTGGCGCAGAACGCAACCATTGCCGCAGCTTATCACGAGTGGATTGTTGCCAGCTTACTCTGGAGTAAGGTTCGTTGGAGTTATGAGGAGCAACATAACTACTATGGGCATAAAAAGTTATACCCTCTCGGATTTCTTGCTTGGGTTGACCATGATCAAAAACCACAAAATTAACGTCAAAGCATCCCCGTTGCGCTAATTCTCTGGCGATGAGCGAAATCCGCACCTCCGAGCCACCAAATGCACCACGACATTCTGGATTAAAAAGGGGGTAACTGTATAAGCTGACAATGCATAATTTGGGGCGGCGTGTTTGGCTCATTAAAGGATAACGACAATGGCAAATGTCTATATAATTTTCGACATCTGAGGAGAGGAACGAATTAGCAGGTTTACTTGTGCAAAGGGGTTAAAGACACATACTAAAAACCTGGCTAAACCGCCTTGCAATTTAAGCGATGGTTAACGAAAACGGGCTTATCATTCGTGACATATAACCCCCTCAGGTGGTAACAAGAGTACTTTATTTCAATCAAACAACCGACTTTGGATTGTGTCTCCGCAAGGTATAATGTCCACTAACAATCTTGAGATCATTGCTATCAACAAACTGATGGGGCGAACCGGAATAGGCCCTTAAACGTGGGATAAATTGCTGTAAGTAATTATCTTCGGCAAAAATATTGGCTTCAAATTTGATTATCTCAAAGCCAGCCTTTTGAAATAACTTCTCGTATTCCCAAGGACGATACCGGTTACCACATTCGCCATGGCGAAGGGCAAACTCTTTGGCAAACTCTTGGGCATCCATCAATAAAAATTCCAAAGGCTTGTCCATACTGCGATGGTCTCGAAAGTCTACCTGGTGAAACCCCCAGCCGCCTGGCTTTGACACGCGGGCTAAACTTATAAAAGCGACTTCAGGGTCATAGATATGTTCAAGCACTGCGTTGGAAAAAATAATATCCACGCTTGCTGTGGTGATGCCGGTCAATTCTTCCATCGGGCTAGCAAAGCAATTAATACTTTCAGGTATATAACTATTATGGGTCAGAATAGATTCTAATGGGCTTACATCTGCCTGAGGTAAGTTTTCTTGAATCCAATCTCGCAGACAAGCATAAAATCTGGGATGATACTGCGAGTCCCAGGGGGCCAGAAACCGATCGGCTACTATCACTTTGGCCCCGTAACAACTCAGTAATAGAGCGCTCCCATAATTTATGCCGGGCCCCACTTCTAATACCACTTTCTCTTTAGGATTGATTTGGTTTGTAAATAGTAAATCCAAATATAGCCGTCCGATTTTGGCCGCGTACTCTACATCCGCCTGAACCGCATCATCCGAAACATTGCGTTGCGATAGATTGACAGGCTGATTAGCCCATGCCAACGAATTAGGGTGAGGTGAATTCGATGGACTGGCCAATGGAAACAGTCGAGTGTAAATATTTTTTAAGGTAGAGGCAATAGACAAAAGCAATTCTCCCACTTTTACTTTTGCGAGCAGTTTAAAAGGGAAATATTGACTTAAAATAACCCAGATAAAAAGCAGCAAATAAAAAACTCGCCACGGCGAAAGGGTTAATTTAATCGAAACACGTCTTATCTTAAGTAAAACTCGTTTACTCAACCGCCAGGGAGCCAAGATCATAAATATAATTAGCCCCATATACCTCAACCCAACGAATGCATGGGGTCCGACAAGGCGGAGCAACTCGGTAGTTGTTTCTGCTTGCTGTTGAATATGATTGAGATGGTGTTCTATTTGGTCTATTTTTTGCCGAATATCTACCAGCTCGTTTTGTAACGCCTCAATTTGAGACTGCTTATCGCCTTCTATTAATAATTTTCTATCCATACAAATTGTCCACTACCTTGAACGGAGTTGCTGATACAGTTCGGAATATTGCCGAGCTACACTCTCCATAGAAAACTCGGCAACCATTTTTTGACGTGCTTGTTGGCCCAGCTTTTGGGCCAGATCACTATCTTGAATGATGGTAGTCATAGCTTGGGCCAATTCCTCGGCTGAGTCAGGGCGAATCAATAAACCATCTATTCTGTCCGAAACAATATCAACTGTGCCACTTACAGCAGTGGCAATTACCGGCAACCCCATAGACATAGCCTCAAGCAAGGCATTTGACATACCCTCACCTCGACTTGGCAGGATGAGGCAATGAGCGCTTTGATATACTTCTTTCATTGCCTCAGTAATGGTAAAAACTCTACCCACTCCGTTACCCTTAATTCTCGTGCCACAGCATAGTAATCATGTTCAGGGTAATCCACCCCATAAAACTTGATTTCTAAACGATCACCCAGACCTTGGTCTACTAATAACCGAATTGCATGCAACGCCACATCAATACCTTTTTGGGGATGACGGCGTCCTGGTAAAATGAAACGTACTCTTTTTTCAAATTGTAGAGGATAGCGGCGTTGGAAAAAGTGGGTATCTACACCATTGGGGATCCGGCAAATCCTTTGAACGGGAAAGCCCCACGTCTGTAGTTCATCTTCTACCTCCCGGCTAATAGCAATAATCCGGTCAGCCTGACGCAAAACTTGTACCGCCCAGTTGAAGCCCGGAATGGATGAAAAGATATGCAAATCACCAAATTCGCCGGCACACGCAATTTTTATAATACACTTTTTACCAAATGTACGTGCCGCTACTACCGAAGTTACGGCGTGCCCAAAGGCTTGTTGGACGTGAATGATATCATAACTATGACGGTTTTGAACCAGGTAACGAAATGTGTCTACTACACTTGTTTTAACATCGTAGGCCAGGGGAAACTCAACCCGATGCACCTGAATCCCATGCAGATTTTCTTCTGGGAGCGAGTCAGGGGTACGTAATTGGGTAAATACCTGCATAGGATGTCCCATCTCAACCAATTTCATAGCTAATCGTTCGGCTTGGAGTTCAGCCCCACTGGCTACTGGTCGGAATTGATGAATAACAATCAACCCCCGTTGTTTCATGCTACTTTTAAATACTCTCTGGCAATTATTCCATGCTCAAAGGGTGGAGTTAGGGTTTTATCAATAAACATCTGATGCCACAACTCCAGCATCAGTAGATTCCAGATAAGATACTGCCACGATTCCCCTTGTTGGTGACGGTCCAGCATAGTTTGGATATAGTCGCGCCGGAAGTAACCACGCTCGATAGCTTGCTGGCTCAGCAGCGTATCATACACCATTTCCTTCAATTCGTGGCGGAACCAATAATCAATGGGCACTCCAAAACCCATCTTTTTGCGATAGATAACTTCGTGAGGTAGATAAGGTTCAACTGCTTTTTGAAGATATATTTGCTAATAACCCCATCTTTCAGCTTTAACTCGGGTGGAATGGCGGCCACAAATTCCAGAAAGGGATGATCCAATAAAGGCATACGCGCTTCCAGAGAATGGGTCATGCCGGCAATGTCGGTTTTGGTCATCAAAGTGTCGGGCAGGTACAGATTCAAATCAACATCCAGGGTAGAGTCAAGAAAATTGGTCGCGTCGGATTGACGGTATTTATCTAACAGCCAGTCCACCGTAAATGTGTCGCCCAGCCGCGCATGAAATTCAGGGGTGTAAAGCTGATTTTGATAGCTTTCGTGGAAGTGAGCTATGCGGTAATAATATAGCAACCGTTCCTGAGTTAAATCCTTGCGCCGTCGCAGTTCTCGCCACCAACTGCCACCCCCGTTGCGGGCAAAATCTCTCAAACCCACCGAGGGGCGGATTAAACGGGATAGCCAGGAAGGATAATTAGCCTGGAGTGCATGTTCGCCTTGATTTTGATAGCGGGGATAACCGGCAAAGTTCTCATCACCCCCGTCGCCGGTTAAAATAACGGTGACATATTGACGGGCCAATTTGGAAACATAATAAGTCGGAATGGCTGAGGAGTCGGCAAACGGCTCATTGTAATGCCAGACCAACTCCGGAAAAATTGCTTTGGCATCAGGCGTAACAACAAACTCATGATGGTCGGTGCCATAACGCTCCGCTACCATTCGAGCGTAAGGTAATTCGTTGTACTCATCCTCGCTAAAGCCGATGGAAAAGGTCTTAACCGGTTGATCCATCAGCCCGGCCATCAATGCAACCACAATGGAAGAGTCAATCCCGCCAGACAAAAACGCCCCCAACGGTACATCGCTCATGAGGCGAATCCGGACTGCTTCGCGCAGCCGTTCGATAATCTCTTCCTGCAAGGCGGCTATAGAGGCTGAGCCGTTGAGCGATAATTTGCGCTGATAAGAGAGTTTCCAATACCGGCGTGGCGTACCCTGACCATTTTTGATCAACAGCGAGTGAGCCGGAGGCAATTTATGGATGCCTTTAAAGGCACAAAAGGGAGCCGGCACCGACTGAAACGCCAGGTAATGATGAATGGCCTCCATATCTACTTCTGCTTTGAAGTCGGGGTCCTGCAAAATAGCCTTGATTTCTGAGCCAAACAAAATACGATCCGGCAGGGCGGCGTAGAACAGCGGCTTTTTGCCCAGGCGGTCACGCGCCAGAAATAGAACTTGCTGCCGCTCATCCCATAGGGCCAAAGCAAACATACCCCGCAGCCGTTCGACACAATGCTCACCCTCTTCTTCCCACAGATGGATAATAGTTTCGGTATCGGTACGAGAACGGAACTGATGGCCTTTCTGAATGAGTTCGGCCCGTAGTTCCAGATAATTGTAAATCTCACCGTTGAAAGTAATCCAAACGGTGCCATCTTCGTTGCTCATTGGCTGGCGGCCCAACGGGCTAAGATCAATGATAGACAAGCGACGCTGGCCCAACCCCACATTCTTTGCCTGCCACCGGCCCTCTTCATCCGGGCCACGATGCCGCAGTACCTCGTTCATTTGTTGTAACAGGTTTTCCGATACAGACCGGGAACGATCATGATAGAGAATGCCACAAATACCGCACATCAGCTTTTACCTTCTCTCTAAGCAACTTTTAGCTTTTCGGCCAGTCGTTTAAACTTGGTTCCCAACCGGTTTATTTGATAATTCAAATAATAGAAACGCTGCTGGAAGTCCTGCCCTGATATCGGATCAACAAAATGACTATAAATAGCGGCTGCTTGTTGTTCAGCGCGTTTGTTGATGGTTTCTAACCATTCACCTTTTATCACGGGACCTTGGCCGGTGATAATTTCGCGGTTTACCAAATCACGGTAGGCGGCATTGGCCGTGTGCTGGTTTTTGAAAATAACCCCATCGGGTGTGGTTTCGCCATACTGGGCAAAGGTGATATTACGCGGCCTTATAACCCCTCGAAACTCTGGCACTTCGATCTGGATTCTGGTGGGGATTGAGCGGAATGAACTTTTGTGCAGGTGATAGCCTTGATGGTCCAAGATATCAGCATAGGCCACCTGACCGGCGAATTCGTGCAGATCATGGAGTAAAACCCAGTGGATAAAAACTCGGTCCTGTAAAACTGCTAAAGGCAGTCTGAGCGTATACTCGCCCGCGCCCCGATTTAAGCTCACATAACAAAATGGGTGATTTTGGGCATCTTTAGCCATTACCATCAGGCCGGGCCGGCGCATTTGGGCCAAACTGCCGGCTGGATCGGTAACCGTGACGTTAATGGATAATGTATTTGCATAACGCTGTTGCGCTTGCAGATAAATATCACGAAGTACCGCCACCATTCCCGTCGGGTCAACCCGACGGATAGCCACCCGGTTTTGCGCCTTAGCCGTGGCTATCACGCCTCGGCCTGATCGAGCGCATCTTGCCACCCCTGGGTTTCTACGGCAAAATCCTCAAAAACATTGAGTTGTTCCAGCACCGGGTAGACTACAACCGGCGAAAGATTAAGCCCGATGTCATAGTCAATGGCCTTTTGCAGATTATCTGCTAACTCGCGCATGTTAGATTTGCAGATAATCATGACCGAGCGGTAAATAATAAAATCAGGGGCGTTATACATAGCCAGCAGCCGTTGATAACGTTGG
>JAAUSP010000660.1 GCA_012032575.1 Anaerolineales bacterium
GGGTTTAAAAGAACAGCATCGACTCCAAGCTCTATTGCTAGAGCCTGGATATTCGGTAGCTGAAAAACCCGGGAGGGGGTCAACCAGGGTATTGCCCCTTTGCTTGACCGGGACGGTGTAGTCCCTGGTCGAGCCTTCGTTAAGGAATGCTGAGTCGTGGTTGTCCGGAACCCAGTCTCCTGATCGATAAATAGGGCGAATCGTCACTTTCTTCGATCGTAATTCACGAATCGTTTTCGAATAGTTTGATAAATCCATCTCCATGTTTATATCTCCTATAGATTGGTTAAGCAAGAACGTTCGGGCGAACCGTCAGGCACCGGGTAGGATCCTGAACCATGCACCCGCCCACGAAGGCACGGTGGATGGTGTATCCATCTTCCGGGGAAGCCATGTAACGCATCGCACCCTTGGCCTGGAACGGATCACGCAGACCGGGCATGTAGCCCATGTAATCCTCCATATCCTTCTGGAAAACCAGACGGATGTTATCCTCGCCACCGGTACGTCCCACATTCAGGATCTGGTACTCCCAGCTCTTGGCTACGCCTTTTCCACTGGGATGCTTGATCTTGTTGCGCTCCTCGTCATCATAGGCCGGATCGACAAGAACACCCAGGGTGGTCCCGTCAGGGCCTCTGTACTGGACGAAGTTTTCCTGGATACCCCAGCCATCCGGTGTGGTATACAGCATCTTGTCCGTGGTAAAGGGAGTGTACAGCTGGCTGTAGTTACGCAGGGCTTTATGCCATGCATAAGCACCCCACTTGCCAGTACGCATCAGAACCATCCTGCTGGTCCCGTAGCCTCCTCTGTTATTGTCGGTGACATCCATCAGAGCCTCGGTGATCCATTCAACATCGATGTCAAAGTTGTTAAAATAAAGGACGTTCGAAGATTCAATCTGTTGCTCCAGACCTGCCCCCTGTTCGATGCGGAATCCCGAATAACCGATCTGACGGAAAGTACCATCGGCGGCACGGTTGGTAGTGGCAAAGTTGATCAGCTTGTCCTTCATGTCCTGGTACTGCTGCTCAAACTCCCAGTCAGCGTACTGCTGCCAGGTGGTCATGACATGCTGCTTATTGTTGCTATCCTTGGCTACCCAGGAAAAGGCTACAGGGCGACTGATCATGTTACCCGGACGGGTATCCTGCATACGGATCATCGAGAAGGTGTTCTTCATCGAGAAGGGACTGGTGTAGTTCGGAGTCCCACCCTTGATAGAGAGGGTCTTTTCTACAATACTCCATTCCTTGGAGAACCTCTTATTCGCTGCCAGTTCCGCAAAGGGATATACAGCTCCGGGTCACCGGTGAACAGTTCGCACTCATAGTCCCAGTTCACTCCATTGGGAGAAGGAATGCCAACAATACGAATAGGATACACAGAATTTTTCTCACCAACGATCAGGTTGGTATCGGAAAAGTACTGCTCGGGGAAGGTCAGCGTGAAATGCGCACCATTCTTTCCCACCTTAGAGGTGGCTGAAATGGCCGATCCATTGACCGTACAGGAAACAAGGGGGATATTTTTCTTGGAACTTCCCTGTAATCTCCACCTGAAATCATCGTCTGTGTCGAGATACATGGTGCGAACTTTTTCAGAAAAATCCCCGAAGTTCATACCCCGGTTGGCCCTATACAGCATGGTGATCAGGTTGCTCGTCTCCTGAGGCTTCAGCTGATAGATCGCTCCCAGGTGGGTCTTGGTTGTCAGACCAGCCCAGTCCCTGGGGAAATACTCCTGTAATGGTGATACTTGTTGCATTGTAGAGAAATTTTGAACGGTTAAGGTTTAAAATCGCATGGTCGGGAAGATAATCTCCCCTTCCTTATCTTGTTCTCCCCCTGAAGCAATTGTCGGCTGGCCATTAATTGACGGCTTTCCTTTGTCGATTGTCTCTATCAATCGCTTGGTGGCTGTCGTTGTGGCCTTACGATCAAAGCTTTGAAATCCGAATCCTTATCGAAAAAACCTTTCTCGATAAAATAGTTGAGTCGTAATTCAAACTCAACAGGATCCTTTAATCGCAGATCCATTGCTTTGCTTACGGGTACTTGCCTGCCCTGACCATTATCCATATACCGGATGGGCACTGTCATATTTTTGATGATCTGATCCCTTTCTGTCTTACTGAGCTCCATGCCGGGGATGATCTCTTTTCTCGAGGTAACCTTTTCTTGTATCTCCTTTTGCTTCTTCTCATTATGCTCCTTTTCCTGAAGCTTCCGCTGCTCGGCTTCCTGGCGCATCTGCTCACGCTCCTGTTTAATGGCAGCCTGTATCTCCTTCAGGCCATCAGTGGACTCGTTCAGCAAGGTTTCTTTCTCTTTGGCAATCTCCACAAGGCTTTTAACCTTTGCCTCAGAGAACCCTTTCATGGAAAGCAGATTGGAATAGATGGCCTCCTGGAGCTCCTCGTTACTTTCCAAATCCTTTGTTTGGATAGTTCCATACTGCTCTTCCAGGGTTGCATTCTGTCTCAGATCTTCATACGAAACACCCTTTTTGAGATCCTCGTAGAACTTCCGTGCCGGTTCGATCAGGCTATCCACCTCGGCCTTGACCAGTTCAGATTTCTCCTCTTCGATGTTTTTCTGGATGGCCTCATTGATTTTTAATACCTGGTCGGCGGTACTCAGGTCCTTGATCGTGTCAAGATCAAAGCCGGGCAAGAGGCCGTTTTCCTGAAGAGATGCAGCATGGAGATACATCGGAGATAATATCCCTTCGTCTTTGCCGGCCTCTTTACCCTTCTTTGATGGTTTGGTCTGATCAGCAGGGGGCTTTTCTTCTTCCTCTTTTTCTTCGTCCTCGCCCGTATCTACCGTGATCAGGTTATCGGGTTTGGGTTTTGGTTTCTCAACTCCCGGGGGAGCCTTTTCTGGTGGGTCGTTGTCTCCAGAATCGCTTGACCCATCCACTGCTTCAACTACCCCCTCCGGGATCTCCTCCCCTTCGGAAACATCTACAGTGATCAGCGATTCCTCCAGTTGGCCAAGGTCGATCCCATCAAAGAGATAGCCATTGTCAAACCGGCCTGCTGCTTCATTACTCATTGTTTCTCCAATTTAATTGTTACAATAATAGATAATAATAAACCACACTTCAACTGTATCACCACTACAGTAGCAGATACCTATAGCCATAATGACTATAAATATTTTTTTTATAAAATTTTTCTATATACGACTCGCTGCAGGCCTTTGCCTGGCTATCTTTTCGGCACTTTGTGTTTGCATACGTACCCGTTTCTCTTGTGAACGAATGCTTGCATAAAACTGTTCTGAACGCTCTTTCATTTCAGCTTTTTTCTGCGCCAGGGTATCCTGTAGCTTTTTAAGATCCAGCATAAGTTTCTCCCTGGCAATGGGATCCTCTTTTTCTCCTGCCTCACTCATTTTGGCTGAAGATCCATTTCTTTGTAGAACGATATCCTTTTCTATGTTGGCCATGGCAATGCGTTCGGTCTGCTCCATTTTCATCATCTCGATCTGTGAGAGCTGTGCCTGGAGATTCTCCTGGCTTTCCAAAGCTTCTCTACGGGCATCGTCCTCTCTCTCATTGGCCTGTCTTTCGCTCTCCTCAAGCTTCTTGACCATGCTGGCCACGGACTGATCCCTGTAGATGGTAAAGATATCCTTGAAGGTGGCCTTGTCATTTTGCAATGCAGCCTGAGCCAGGGTTTTGATAGCTGTTATCAATTCGGCATCACTCCTTCCATCGGAGACATAATAACCATATTCGGTTTCCATAAACTGCCGGCCATCGACGGTAAAGACATTCGTGATCAGTCCATCATCAGTGTACTGAAGTTTTTTGGCCTGATCTCCCGTGGCGTACCTCCATGCATACTTGGCCGTTTCTACAACCAGTTCGATGAATCGCAACTTGGTGTTATCGTGTACAGCAAACCAGGGCTCGGTGATGTGGGAACTTTTGGTAATGGACATCTCGATGCCACCCAGGGTCTCCCGGTTACCCATCTCGCCTTCCCTTTGCGGGGAGATCCCAGCGATCTCACCCAGTTCGATCTTCACGTATCTTGCCAGTTCAAGGTTTGCCCGGATCACATCAGCAGAGTTCAAGTTTAACACATCAGATCCCCGTTGCTTACTCACGCCAACGGCCCTTCCCTGAAACTGACTCTTTTTGCTCTCTGTCCAGAAATCCTTGACCATGTATCCATTG
>JAAUSP010000038.1 GCA_012032575.1 Anaerolineales bacterium
CGTGCCCCTACCCAAAACATTATCTGAACATCTATATCTTCATCACCCCTGAGCCACACTGGTAGCCAGGTCGGCGATTTGCTCGCCGTTGGCATTGGGTAAATAGGCATACTCGCCGTTGAGCCATTCGGCCAATTTTCGGGCTTCACCCCGGCTGAGATAGCTGCGCTGCGTATCCACCACAATCACCTGCAGGCGCGATTCGGCAATAAAGCGGCCAATTTGCTGGACCTCTTCCTGCACATTCCCGTCGGGACGCAGACTGACATTGGCCCGGCCATCGGTCAACAGAACCAGGACCGTTTGCAAAATTCCGCGACTTTCGGCCTGCTTGGCTACATCCGCCGCCAGCAGCAATGCCGAGGCCAATGGGGTGCCGCCACCAGTGGGCAGCAAATCGAGCGCCCGCCGAGCCAGTTCGACGCTCTGGGTGGGCGGCATAAGCAGTTCCGCCTCCGGCCCGCGAAAAGAGATCAGCGCCACCCGATCCCGGTTAACATACGCCTTTTGCAAGAGGGCGTGAATCGCGCCTTTGGCCTGGCGCATGCGGTGCAGGGCCATGCTGCCGCTGGCATCCACGGCAAAGCAGAACAGCGCCCCGGCCTTGCTGCGATACTGCTTGACCCGCACATCCGACATTTGCAGCCGCACCCGGCTGTGCTTGCCGTTGCCATTGGTTTTACCCTGCGCCCGAATGCGCTGCCAGGGGGCGGCGGCGCGGAGGGTGGCAATCACGTCAATCCGGGCGCGTTTGGGGTCGCCGGGAATGCTGCGGACATGCCGCCCGCGTTTACCGTCGGTGCTGCCGCGAGAGCCGGAGCGTCCCCGGCGCAAATTGCGGAAGGGCAAATCCTCCAAATTTTCCGGCAGTTCGCTGGCCAGGGCTTCCAGAATTTGCTCCGGCGGCAGGGTCAAGGTTTGCGGCGGCGCGGTTTCGTCGTCGTCTTCGCTTTTATCGGGGTCATCCTGTTCCGGTTCGGGCGGCGGTGGCGGTGGCGGTGGCGGATTCTGCTGCGGGGGAGCCGGAACTTGGGTAGCGCGAGGTAAAATAACCAGCCGCACGGCCAGAATTAAATCATCGTCTTCAACCGTGTCGCGCAGGGAGAGGGCGGCGGCGGCGCAGGCAGCCCACACGGTAAACAGGTCCACCCGGTGTCCTTCCACCCCGTATTGCAGGGCGGTCACGCTCAGTTGTTTGATCTGCTCCGGGCGGATAGTGACATTGGGCAACTGCTCGCGGGCGGATTTTACCAGACCCTGCATAAATTCCAAATCTTCGGTCCAGGTATCCGGCTCTCCCAACAAATTGCGCCGGATCACGGCAGTGCGCTGGCCGGCGTCGAACGCCCCCGGCAGCGTGACCAGCAGCCCCACCCGGTCCAGCAGGTGACGGCGCGGCGGGCCTTCCGCCGGGTCATAGGAACCAATCAGACTAAATTCCGCCGGCGAGCGCAGACTGACCCCTTCCCGTTCCGACCCGCACCTCGCCCTGATCCAACGCCGCCAGGAGCAAATTAGTGCTGGCATCGGTCAACAGGTTGACTCCGTCGGCGTAGGCCACGCCGCCGTGAGCGCGGGCCAGCACCCCAGGCTGCATCACCATTTGCCCGGTGCGCAGGGTCGCCTCCAAATCCAGCCCGCCGAGCAGATTTTCGGCGTCAATGCTGGGCGGCAGCTCGACAAAGGGGATGGTCTCATCGTTCAAAAGCAGGCGCATGCCCCGCGCCAGGGTAGATTTGCCGGTCCCGGCCGAAGCGGCCAGAATAATTCCGCGCAAACGCGGCTCGACGGCCAGCAGCAGCAGCGCTTGCTGGGCCGTTTCGAGGCCAATCAGGGCCGAAAAAGGTAGTTGCGTCGTTGCATTCATGTCAGGCATCCGCCGAGAGTGCGGCCAGTTCGATCAAATCGGGCTGGCGGCTGCGGAAGCGGGCCACGTCTATCTGGCTCAAAAGCAGCAATGAGGCCAACAGACAGCCGGCTTCGAGATAAAAGACGACCACATAACCCAGGGTCGCGTTGCTGGAGGCAAAAGTGACCAGATCACGCACGGTACTGCCCAAAAACGGCCCAATCCCCGCGACACCGCATCGGCCACGCCCCATGCGCCAATAAAGAGGCCGGCCTGTTCAGCGGTGGTCATATCGAGCATCAGCGCCAGGTTGGTCGAGGTGGCAATGCCGGTCCCAAAGCCCAGGATGGCAATCCCCGGACGGAAGAGCTGTTCCCACTCCAGGCTGCCGCTCAGGCCAATCACCAGCAGGCCGACGGTGGCAATCATCCCACCCAGGGCCGCCCCTTGTTTTTTGTTCAGCCAGCGGCTCAGGATAAAGCCATAAGCCAGCAGCGCTACCAGGGTGGTGCCGCCCCACAGGGCGGTCAACTGGGTGGTTTGCTGCACGGTTAGCCCAAAGGCATGCGCCCCAAACGGCTCCAGCAGAATATCCTGGCCCAGAATTGCGGCCAGCATCAAAATCAGGTAGACAAAGAACAGCCGCGCCTGCGGGTTGTTGACCACAGCCCGGATGGCTTCCTGCTGGCTGTGGCGGGTTTGGGCGACGTGTATTTTTTGGCGCGGCTCCAGGCCGACCAATCCCACTGCCGCAATAATGAGCGCCACCAATCCGGCCAACCCAAACACGCGGATCAACTGCGCTTCACTGTAGGGTTCCAGCGACCGACCCAGCACAATCGCCGTCACAATGATGCTGACGATCATCATAAACCACATCACGGCGATGGTGCGCGAGCGCTGCGACTCCTCCGACATATCACTGGCCAGCGACAGGTACGAGACGACGGCCAGGTTATAGCCTATGCCCCATAGCCCAAAGGCCACAATCCCCAGCCCAAAGCCGGCGGTAAAATTTTCGGCCATGGTCAGCGCCGCCATGGGGGTCAGCTTCATCCCGGCGATGCACAGGAACATGCCCAGCACAATATACGGGGTACGCCGGTAGCCAAAGAGGGGGTGCGTATCCGAATATTGACCGATCCAGACCTGGGCCGGCGATAAAAGGTAGGGCAGAACCACCAGCACCGCCACCACCGTCGAAAGGATGCCCAAATCATGGATCATGACCCGATTGAGCACCCCATAGATCGCCACAAAGGTGATCCCTACGGCAACGTGCAGCAGTCCCAGGCGAATGTTCTTAAAAATAGTCATAATTTTACTTTCCCCCCTGAAAACCGGACAACGTCAACGTTTGTAAATCTTTCCAAAAACTATTATGCAATCTTCGTGTTGCGTGTTGCGTAAAATAAACGGAAGACGCAACACGCAACACGAGCCTTAAATACCTTTAGCTTTTAGCTCAGCACTTATAAGCCACCTGATCCGGTTCACGCTCTTTGCCGTGATGGCTGAGACGGCGGAAATCATTATCCACACAAAATTCCGGGCGGCTGGTTTTGAGATTGGCCAATTCCTCGCGGGTAAAGACCTTCGACTCGTCGAAGCCCAGGTCAATTTGGGTTTGCAGCCCGTGCTGTTGAACCCGGCCCAGGTCATAGAAGCGCTTGGTGAAGGTGGTCTTGGCAAACGCCTTCAGACAGCCCAGCATATATTTGCGCTTGAAGCTGTCGCGGATGAAAGGATAGCCGAAGAAGGTCTTGCGCATATAGAAGCGGCCATAGCAGCGCAGCACACCCTTGAGCACATCCTCCCGGTCCATCGCTTCCGGTTTCATAATCGGCGTGACGAAGTTGTACTTGGAGTAATCGCGCACTTCCACCCGGTCGCCCAAATCCTCAAACAACTCGGCAAAAGGCCAGGGCGTGTACATGTTCCAGTTCGCCATATCCGGGTCCCAATCCAGGGCCATGCGATAGGTCTCTTCAATGGTCTCCGGCGTTTCGTTTTCCATACCCATAATAAACTGGGCTTCGGCCACCATGCCGTTTTTCTTCAACAACTGAATGGCCCGTTTGTTTTGCTCGATGGTGGTCTCTTTGCGGAAGACTTCCAGGTTCATCTGGCTGGCCGACTCCGTCCCCAGCGAGACGTGGACCAACCCGGCCCGGCGATACATAGGTAGCAGCTCTTCGTCGCGCAAAATGTCGGTCACGCGGGTATTGATCCCCCAATGGATGCCCAATTTGCGCCGCTCTAATTCCTCGCACATAGCCACAAATTTGCGTTTGTGAATGGTCGGCTCCTCATCGGCCAGGATGAAGAAGCCCACTTTGTACTGTTTGGTCAGTACCTCGATTTCGTCCACAAACTTTTTGGGATCACGCACCCGGTAATCCCGCCAGAACATCCACTGCGAACAGAAGCGGCAGGTGAAGGGCAGCCAGCGGGCGAAAGTTGGGCACGGCCACGCGCGTGTTGAGCGGCACATAGATGTATTTGTCCCATTCCAGCAGGCTCCAATCCGGGGTCAGCGAGTCGATATCTTGCAGCGGTGGTTGAGCCGGGGTGGTGACAATTTGCTCGTCTTCAATAAAAGCCAGCCCCCTGATGTCTCGCCGTTCCTTCAAATCGGCCCCGGCTTCGATGGAGCGCAGCAAATTGACGATGATCTCTTCCCCTTCACCGCGCACGATATAATCAATCCAGGGGGCTTCGGTGAGCACCTGGAGATACATAAAAGTGGGATGGATGCCGCCCAGGATAGTTTTGGCCTGGGGTCGTTCTTCGCGGGCAATTTGCAGGGCGCTCTGAGCTTTGTAAATCATCGGGGTGATGGCCGTCGCCAGGACCACATCCGGCTCATTCTGGCG
Source organism: Anaerolineales bacterium (assembly GCA_012032575.1). The sequence goes on from JAAUSP010000038.1 coordinate 4,726, forward strand.
GATGATTTCCCGCAGCTTGTCGTCGGGAATATTGTTGGTCATGGCATCCACAAAACGGATATTGTTATAGCCGGCCCCCTTCAACGCCCCGCCGATATAAGCCACCCAACTGGGCGGCCAGTTCCCGGCAATTTCGGCCCCACCGGCATGATAGTTGGGTTGGATCATCATAATACGCATAATTTTAACTCTCCTTTGTTTTTACTTCAAATAAGCGGGAAAGCATCGGCGCTTCCACTACGCCCGAACCCCCCAGGTTGAATAAATAAACACAACAAGCCTGACCACCCTGCCACGAAACAGTGGTTTCCATCTGTGCCCGTCCGTCAATCAGCACCCGGATCAGATGGGCAAAAGTGCCACCGTAAAAACCACAGACCGCCTCAGCCGGATGAATATGGGTTGTCACCGTAAGCTGGGGAGTCTGTCCAACCTCATAATGGAACCTGCCGCTGCCCGCAAAGGTCCAGGCATGCCGGCTGATGGCTACCAGCAGCAGCTTCAACGCCAGGCGATGGGGCAGCGGTTTTAACAACCACTGAAACGGACGGGGAATCCGATGCTGGAGCAAGTACCCGGCCGTTAACTGGCCGGAACGCTGCAACACCCGCTGCGCCTGCTCAGGGCCGAGTTGATCGGCCAGGGCCGTCACCAGGGCGGCAAACGACTCCTCAATCTACCATCTCCGTCACGGTTTGGTGCAGCAAATATTCCAGACCGCATTGGCGCAGAATCGCTGCTACCTGCGCCTCAGCATAACTTTCGCGCAGCGCCCGCACCGTCTGCGTCAGCGAGTTGGGGCCGATTTTGGCCTGACCCGTTATCTCATGCATAAATACCCTCTAACTGGTCTTCCAGGTTGCCGTAAATGTCGCGCAACTGCTCGATGACTTCTTCGCTGGCATCCCAGAAACCGCGAGACTCAGCCTCCAGCAGACGGCGGGCGATGGCGGCGGCGGCATGCGGATTGGCCTTGCCCAGGCGTTCGCGCATTTGTTCATCCAGCAGGAAAGTCTCGGCCACATCCTGATAGACCCAACCTTCGACGGCATTCGCCGTAGCGCTCCAGCCGTAGGTGTTGTCCACCCGCGTTTCGATTTCGCGCACGCCTTCGTAGCCGTGGACCAGCATAGCCTCGTACCACTTGGGGTTGAGCAGCTTGGCCCGCGACTCCATCCGCACCATCTGTTGCAGCGACGACAGCCGCCCGTTAAGCGAAATGGCATCGGCCACCATCACCGACGGGCGCTGACCGCTCATCTTCTCGACGCTCTTGGTCACGCCGCCCAGGTATTCGTAGTAATGGTCCACATCGTTGATACCGATTTCAAAGCTGTCAACATTTTGGAAGGCCGCGTTGACCGTCGAGAGCGAACGTTCCATAATCGCACGGGCATTGCGCCACTCGCCGCGAGCGCCGTAAGCAAAGCATTTGCGGCTGACAAAGGTTTCGCTCAACTCGCCGTCGTCCTCCCAATTGCTGCTTTCAATCAGGTGATTGATACTGGCCCCATACTGGCCGGGCGCGTTGGTAAAAATGCGCGTCGCCGCTTCATCCAGCGGCACGTTCAATTCGGCGGCGTGGGCCAGCGAATGTTTACGCACAAAGTTCCATTCTTCCGGTTCGGGCGCTTCGGCGGCCAGACGCACCGCCTTGTCGAGCAGATTCATCTGGTGGTGGAGCAAATCGCGGAAAATGCCGCTGACCGTCACCACCACGTCAATCCGGGGCCGGCCCAACTCATTCAGGGAGATCAGTTCGACATCGCTGATCTTGCCCAGTTCATCCGGGATGGCCCGCGCCCCCAGCAGGGCCAGCACCTGGGCCACGCCTTCACAGTCGCTCTTGAGGTTGTCGGTGCCCCACAGAATCATCGCCACTGTTTCGGGCAGGCCGCCCTGTTCGCGGATCAGCCGTTCCAGCATCTCACGCATCAACTGCGCCCCGGTCTGGTGGGCGGCGGGGGTGGGCACGCGGTAGGGGTCAAGGCCATGCAGGTTGCGACCGGTCGGCACGACGCCGGCGTTGCGGACCACATCGTTGCCGGGCGAGGGCGGAATATAACCGCCGTTCAAGGCCCGCAATAGACCCTCCATTTCGCGCTCTTCGACAATCCGCCCCAGCAAATCATCCAGCGATTCCCACAGTTTACCCAGGAGGCCGGGCTGAATCTTGGCAACCTGGTGCAGGTAGGCGTCCACTTCCGCCGTATTGAGCCGGGGGCTACGGGGAGCGGCCACAAAGAGATTCATGGCCTCACGACAAATCAGGTCAATCCGGTCCCAACATTCCTGAGCGGCGGCATCTATTTTGAGCCGCTCTTGCAGGTCTTGATAGTTCCAGCCCAACCCGTGCGCCACCAGTTGCGGCAGCGGCGGCAGGGTTTGTCACGTCCGGCCACGGCAACGCGGGTAAAGGCGGCCACCAGGGCCATCACATCTACCAGCACCGCTTCGGTGGGAGACTCGCCCAGCACGTGCAGGCCCATCGGAATCATGCGGTGTTCGATCTTGATCAATTCGTGGGCCAGAGCGTTAATGTAGGTTTCGTTGTCCTTCAGACTGCTACCCGGTGGCAGTGTATCCAGGGAGGCTTCTTCAATCGTAATACCCAACTTCTCGGCCTGGACACGAATATCTTCGGCCAACGCATCGCTGGGGCGCTGGCGGTAGCCGTCCACGCTGTCTTTGAGCAGCCGCAGCCCTTTATACAGCCCAGCCTGTTGCAGCGGCGGAACCATGTAGCTGATCAGCGTGGCCGCACCGCGCCGCTTGGCAATGGTCCCCTCGCTGGGGTTGTTGACGCTGTAGTAGTAGAAATTCGGCAGGCTGCCCAGCAAACGGGTCGGCCAGCATTTGGCGCTCATGCCGGCCTGTTTGCCCGGCATAAATTCCAGCGCGCCGTGCGTACCAAAGTGCAAAACCGCATCCGCCCCAAACATGTGCTCAAGCCAGGTGTAGAAGGCGGCAAAGCCGTGGTGGGGCGAGGCGTCTTTCGCCATCAGCAGGCGCATCGGGTCGCGCTCGTAGCCAAAGCTGGGCTGGATGCCGATAAAGACATTGCCTAACTGCTTGCCCAGGATGTAAAAATCGCGGCCATCGTTGAGGAGTTGGCCCGGCGCGTAACCCCAAATTGGCTCAATTTCGGTGTAGGGTGGGAAGAGGCGGCGGTAATCGTCCAGCTTGAGACGCGCCCCCACGTTGCCGTCGGTGCCGAACAGCAGCGAGTTGCCCCTCCACCACTTCCTGGCGCAGGGCTTCCGCCGTCGCCGGCAGTTCAATTTGATAGCCTTCCTGCTTCATCTCGGCCAGCAGCCGGTGGATGCTGACAAAGACATCCAGGTAGGCCGCTGTGCCGACATTGCCCAGGTTGGGCGGGAAGCTAAAGAGCACAATCGCCACTTTTTTCTCGGCGTTGGTTTTGGTAGACAGGCCCACCCGCCGCTTGACCCGCTCGGCGACCAACTCGATTTGGGGCTGGAGCGCCACAAATTTGTCGTTTTCGGCCGTAGGTCCGCCGTAGACCAGCGGCTCGGCGGCTCCGTCCAGTTCGGGGATGGTCACATTCATGGCGACTTGCAGGGGGGTCAGACCCACCTCGTTGCGCTGCCAGTCTTCCACCCGCTGGAAGGAGAGGGGAATCAGGTCGAGATAACCCACGTCGAGCGACTCCAGCACCTCGCGGGCTTCGTCGGGCCGGCTTTCGGCCATGCCGCCCACCAGCGAGAAACCGGCCACATTGAGCAGGAGTTGGACCCCGCTTTGAGGTCTGCCGGTGGGGGTGAAGAACTGCTCAATGGCCGGACGAAAATCGAGGCCGGCGCTGTAACCCAGCCGCGCTTCGATACCCCGCGCTTCCAGGCTGCGCACGAGCGCGTCAAGGTGAACTGTGTTCCCGCTGAGGATCACCGCCCGCATCGAGAGCAGACCAACGCTTCCCTGCCAGTCTGACGAGCGGCCATTTTGCTGCCTGCGCCAGCGCTGGTAGCTGTCCAAATCGGGGAAGGGGGCCGGGGCGTCGGGGTGATACAGGGCGGTGTCGGGGTAATGGAGCGGTTCTTCGAGGGGGAGTTTGTCGCCGTAACCCGGCAGGTAACGGGAGATGAGCATGCACAACATCCGGTACAGATTTTCCGGCGAACTGTTCAGCCAGTAATCGTGGACGGCAATATAGGTATGCACGTCGCGCATCTTGCCGGGGATATATTTCATGATTTTGCCCAGGTTGCGCAGCAGGGCAAGCTGGCGCTTGCTTTCGCCGGCCCCGCCCATGGGCATAAATTTCTGCATCCAGCGCTTGAGCATCCCCGGCGGCTCGTCGCTGACTTTGGGCTTGAGCACAAATTTGCCAATGCGGGTGCAGCGGATCAAAGCCGGGTTGCTGGCGATGATACAAACCGAAGCGGGCGTCTGGGCCAGAATGGTTTGCAGCGGTCGGACCATTTCCTCGCCAAACAGCATGGCCCCAAAAATAAAGTCGGCGCGGGCCGCGTCATCGCTGAGGCGCTTGAAAGCTTCCTCATTATGCAGCGTGGTGGCGCTGTAAACGACAAATTGCAGGTCAAGGCCATGTTCGCGTTTTAACATGGCCGCAGCCTGGCGCAGCGCGGCGCTGTGATTGCCATCCATTGTCAAAAAAATAAAAAACATCGAAATATCCCTCCCCAAAAAGATCAGCCTCGGCGTCGGGGCCAATCCGGTGAACGCTAATCTCTGGCCGCCTCTAGCAATCGAACATGATAGAAGCCGTGATTAATATTGGCGGTGCGGCGGACCCGCATGCCTGCCGCAGCCAACGCCCCCGCCACCACACTGTCGGGCATCATCTGAATTTCGGCCCGGCGGTGATTTTTGGGAAACCAGCCGCCCAGCCAATGCAGCGAGGCCAGGAAGCGGTTGTAGGCGGCGTAGGTAAAAATGAATGGACCGTCGCACTGCCCGGCCAGGGTAGCGCACAGACGCTCGAAAGATTCACGGGGATAATGAACCAGCACATCAAAACAGACTACGGCCTCAAACCGGCCGCTCACACTTTCGATGTCCCCCTGGAAAAACCGAATTTGATCGGTCAGCCCGACCTGTTGGGCGGTAATCTGCGCGGCCTCGACCATGCGCGGGGCAATGTCAATGGCTGTCACCTGGAAGCCGCGCTGGGCCATCATCAGGCTGAACAGACCCGTCCCGCAGCCGGCATCCAGCAGCGTGCCGCTGGTGCGGCTCTCCAACAGCCAGGAGGCCGCCTGGTTGAGCATCAACTCGTGGCCTTCGCGCACCGTCCGCCGGATATGAGACAGCTTGGCCTGTCCGTTATAAATGGCCGACCAGCGCTCGAAGCCGATGCCGTCAAAATAACTCTGAAGCTGGACTTTGTGGGTCACAGAATCGAACATAGCCTTACCTCCACCCGCCAATGGCTTCAAAGATGGCCCGGTCGTGATAAGGCTGAGGGACGGAGGTCGGCGGATTGTTGAGCAAGTGCTCGGCCAGTTTCTCGAAGGGCGCGATACACAGTTCCCGGTCAGGCCCGTCCATTTCCCACAGGGTTTTCCCGGCCAGCCGGCTGCGCCGAATCAAATCGTGGTAGGGCACTTTCGCAATCACCGAGGTCTGGACCGTTTCGGCAAACTGCTCCAGCAGGGCCACGCCACCGCCTAATTCATAATCCACCCGGTTGGCAATAATGCCGGCCAGCCTGATCTTGTGGCGCTCGCTCTTCTGGGCAATCGCCAGGCAGAGCCGGTTGGCGGCAAAAATGCTGTCAAAATCGTTGCAGGCGATAATCAGGCCCAGGTCGGCGTAGTTGAGCGGCGCACTGAAACCGCCACAGACTACGTCACCCAGCACATCGAAGAGAATTACATCATATTTGTCGTAAAGGCCAAACTGATGCAACAACTTGACCGTTTCGCCGACAACATAGCCGCCACAGCCGCTTCCGGCGGGGGGACCGCCTGATTCCAGCGTGTCAACTCCGGCAAACCGGTTTTGATGACATCTTCTGGCTCGATCTCCTCGTGGTGAAAATTGAACTGGTTGAGGACATCAATCACCGTGTTCTGTAACATCCCGGTGAGCGGAAAGGTGCTGTCGTGTTTGGGATCGCAGCCAATTTGCAGCACTTTGGCCCCTTTGAGGGCAAACGCCGCCGATAAATTGGCGCTGGTAGTGCTTTTCCCGATCCCCCCTTTGCCGTATATAGCTAGAACAATACTCATAAGCCTTCCCCCTTAAATAGTAGTCAGTAAACAGTAGTCAGTAGTCAGATAATATCATTTGGTTAAGCAGCATCCTGAGTAGGCCGAAGGCCGTATCGAAGGGTGCTGCGCTGTCAGAAAGTCGTCGCCAACTCGCACCCTTCGACACTTGCGCCTGCACGGCAAGTGCAGGTGTACGCGCTCCGCGCTACTCAGGATGCTTTTCTGGCTTAACTTGGAACACTCAACCACCCAAAGCCTCTCTGGCGGCTTGTAAAACCTCGGCTGTGATAGCCGTAAAACCCTGTTCAAACGCAAACTTTTCAGTATTTTTACGCACCCGCCCACGCACAAAGAACGGCACTTTCTTGAGCAGACTCTCCGCGTCGGCGGACCAGACGATATGTTCCGGTTTAAGCCGCTTTTCGAGAGACGGACCGTGCCCGTTGGTAGATACTTCGGGGGGTGGCGCTTCGGCTGGCTTTTCATACTCCAGGCCGGCATCGCCAAACAGGTCCAGCAGGTGCTTCTCCAGACCGAGGGTGGCGGTGGTGTAGACGGTGTCGGCAATGTGGTCGGCCCCATCGAAGCCCAGAAAAGGCTTGTAACCCAACAAAGTGGTTTTCAATTGTGGGTCGGCGGGGCGATGACCATGCAGGGTACGTCGTGTTTGCGGCAACTGTGCCGTTCCATCTGGGTGCCGCAGACCAGATCGGGCATCATTTCCTCGATCACCTCCGCCACATCCTGGAAGCGATCCGTCACCAGCAAATCGCCGGGCAAATAACCGTCAAGCTGCTGCCGGACCCATTCGGCCTCGTGTTTGAGATAAGTACCGGCCCCGGCGATGGGCATCGCCAGTTCGTCGCGCAGGAACTTGACCATGCCCACCGTGTGGGTGGCATCGCCAAAGACAAAAGCCCGTTTGCTGCTGAAGCTGTCCATATCGGCGGTGCGGGCAAACCAGGGCACACCGCTGGGTGAGCTTAGACCATCCAGCGAAAAGTGGGTCAGCGGCGGCAGTTTGACCGGCGGCTTCCGGTTGCGCACCGCCACCATATTAAGGGTATCCACCAGTTGGCGCAGCCAACGCAGCGTCGGCTGGACACCGATGGGCGCGTCATAAAGCGCCGGTGTGCCAAATTCCTGCTCCAGATACTGGGCCGCTTTGAAGCCCAATTCGCGGTAAGGGGCCAGGTTGATCCAGGCCGCCGGCAGCCGCCGCAGGTCGGACAGGTCGGCCCCCAGCGGGGCGACGACATTGACCTGCACATCCAGGGCGTGCATCATCCGGCGCAGACAGATCAGATCGGGGCGGGTGTGGAAGCCGAGGGAGGCAGGGCCGATGATGTTGACGCTGGGGCGCTCGGTCAGGGTGTGGGCGGTAGCATACCGTTTGACCAGGGTGGTAAACAGGCCCTCGGCGGCACTAATTTCCTGCATGCGGTAGGGATTGGCATCGTAAACCAGCACCTCGGCTGCAACTCCGGCGCTGTCGGCCACCACCTGCAAATTTTCCTGAAGCAGAATGGTGCTGCAACTGGCGCAAATGACAATCAAATCAGGGTGGAGTTTGGCTTCAACCTGGCGCAGGGTTTCGGGCAGCCGGATGGTGCCCATGGCCAGATCGCTGCCGCTGACCACGCTGGTGGTCATCTGGGGAAAGTCGGGGGTGCGCTCCAGCATGGTGAAGATGGGGTTGACGTAATCATCCCCCTGCGGCGCGTGAAAGACGGCATGCGCTCGCTGCAAGCTGTTGGCAATTCGGCCAACGCCGTGATGAGCCGTCCCCTCATACATCCAATAAGCCAGTCGCATTGTGATCCTTTCAACCCAAAACGTTAAGTCCCAACCGCGGCCCAGTCGCCGCCATCATGCCCGTCCACCAGACCCGATCATCGAGCGGGTCAAGCTGGGCGTGGCGGCGGAGGCTTTTGGTAAACATCCCGGCCAGCGTGCCGACCCCGGTCCAGCCGTGGATCGGCATAAAGGCAAATTCGGTGCTCCACTTGGCCACCACCCCGTGCCCCACCAGCGGATTGGTTGTGCCCATTGTGCTGATGACCAGATCGGGTTTAAGCGCGGCAATGTCACGAAGCTGGCGGTCGAAGTTGGGCTGCTCGATGATGCTGACGCCTGCCAGGGCCGCCAGTTCCGCCTGGTGAAAACGCCGGTTAATGTAGGGGCTGCTGCATTCGATGATTTCACAGCCGGCGGCACGCAGGAAACGGGCCAGCGGCAGTTCCAGCAGATTGTCGGCGGTGAAAAAGATTTTCTTGCCGCGCAGCAGTTCGACATGCTCGCGGATATTGTCCCAGGCTTTCGCTTCTCGTTCACGCAAATCTACTTTTTTACCAAAAGCCGCCGCCAGCGTTTCCCAGAAATTCCGGGTTCCGTCCGGCCCAAAAGGAAACAGCGACGAAATCACCGTCGCCTCACGCTCCCGTTTCAGCCGGGTAGCGACTTTTGGCCAGGTAGGGCTGGAGCGGAGCCAGCACCGTGCCGGGACCGATGGGCGGCAGTTCGCTGAAATGATTGCTGGGCAAAAACCGGCCACCGGCAGGCCCAACTTTTCGGCTTCCAGCATAAAGTCGTTGGCGATCACATCGTTGACCGAGCCGAGAAAGACAATCCGTTTGTCTTCCGCCGGGGCATGGGGGCAAAAGGGAATAAGCGCCTGGAGGACCGAATCCTCGGCCTGGCTGAAGGTGTAATCCAGCCCGCTGGCCGGCACAAACAACACCGGCAGTTGCGGCGTGGACAGGGAATGGGCCAGTCCTTCAAATTCCACCTTCATCACTTCGGGCGTGCAGGAGGAAAGCAAGAAAATGACCGAGGGATGGTGGTCGGCCAGGATTTCGTCAACCAATTGGCGCAGGTCGGGCTGCTGTTTGGACAAATCCTCTTCTTCGATCAGCGCAACAGCGAAACGGGGCTTGGCAAAAATCATCACGCCGAGCGTGTTTTGTAATAAATGGGCGCAGGTGTGCGTACCCAGAATCAAAAAAAAGCTGTCCTTGATTTTCTGGTACAGCCAGCCGACACAGGTCAAGCCGCAAAAGCTGTGAAAAGCGCCGTCTTCGCGAATAATAATATTAGTCTCAGTCATTAAACTCACCAGAGTGATGATGCGTGATGCGTGATGCGTGATTTTCTCACGCATCACGCATCACCAGTCAAACTATGATTCCAGGGTCAAAACAAAAATCATCGCCCTACGTCGCGTAAATACCTTCCAACTGATCTTCCAAATTCCCATAAATCTCGCGGAGTTGATCGAGCAGTTCTTCATTCGTAACCCAAAAGCCGCGTGACTCCGCTTCTAGCAAGCGCCGGACAATGCCGGCCATGGCATAGGGATTAGCCTTGGCCAGGCGGGCGCGCATTTCTTCATCCAGCACAAAGGTGTCGGCAATATCGTCGTAAACCCAGCCTTCGACTGCATCGGTGGTGGCGCTCCAGCCATAAGTGTTGCTAACCCGAATCTCAATCTCGCGCGCACCCTCGTAGCCGTGGGCTAACATCGCCTCGTACCATTGGGGTTGAGCAGTTTGGCCCGCGATTCCAGCCGGACCATTTGCTCCAGCGAAGAGAGCCGGTCGTCAACCGCCAGCGCATCGGCCACCAGAACGGGGGGACGTTTGCCGCTGAGTTTTTCAACGCTTTTGACCACTCCGCCCAGGTATTCGTAATAGTGGTCCACATCGCTGATGCCCAACTCAAAGCTGTCTATATTTTGAAACGCGGCCTCCACGCTGGCCAGGCTGCGCTCCATAATCGGGCGGGCCTCATGCCATTGACCGCCGGGGGTCATCGCAAACGATTTGCGCGACAGGAACGTATCGCTGAGCTGATCGTCGGCTTGCCAGGTGCTGCTCTCGACCAGATGGTTGACATTGGCCCCATAGGAGCCGGGCGCGTTAGAGAAAACCCGGCAGGCGGCCTCAGCCAGCTCAATCCCCAGTTCCGCCGCCTGAGCCTGGGCGTGCTTGCGGACAAAATTCAGCTCCGGCGGCTCATCGGCGGTGGCGGCGAGGCGCATAGCTTTGTCCAACAAACCGGCCTGATGATGGAATATATCGCGGAAGATGCCGCTGATGGTCATGACCACGTCAAGGCGGGGCCGGCCTAATTCGGCCAGCGGGATCAGGGCCACATCGCTGATATTGCCCAACTCGTCCTCAAGCGGGCGTGCGCCGACCAGTTCCAGGCATTGGGCAATGCCTTCGCCGTCGCTCTTCAGATTGTCGGTGCCCCACAGCACCATCGCCACCGTTTCCGGCAGCGCTCCCTGCTCGGCGACCAGCCGGGCCAGCATTTGGTCCACCAGCTTTTTGGCCGCAGAGAGGGCCATCGGCGCGGGCACGCGGTAGGGGTCGAGGGCGTGGATGTTGCGACCGGTCGGCACGATAGCCTCGTTGCGCATCACATCGTTGCCGGGGGGAGGGCCGGATAAAGCCGCCCTCCAGGCCGTGCAGCAGCCCTTTGATTTCTTCATCGTGCAAAATGCGCTCCAGCAAATGGTCCAGCCAGGTCCACAGGTTGACCAGCAGGCCGACCGGAATCTGGGCCGTTTGCTTGAGATATTGATCGAGTTCGCTCGTATCCAGTTTGGGCGAGCGGTGAGCGTTGACAAAAAGGGCCATCGCCTGGCGCAAAATGGCCTCAAGGCGCTGCCACTGCTCCTGCGCCGTCACATCTTCCTTCAACGCCTGCTGCAATTCGCGGTAATCCAGGCCCAACCCCTTGGCAATGAGCACCGGCAGGGGCGGCAGCTTTTCATCGCGCTTGGGGTGCTTGGCCGAATTGAATGTCACCACCAGCGACAACAAATCCACCATCTCCGCCTCGGTGGGGGCCTGGCCCAACACGTGCAGCCCCAGCGGAATCATGCGATGCTCCACCTGAATGAGTTCGTGGCCCAAAGCGGCGATGTAAGCCGAGTCGTTTTCTGAGCCATTGTGATGATGGCCGTTGGTCCCGGCGGACGGGTGACTATTTCCGTTTTGATTATTATGACCGTTAACCGCCAGCCCCAGCTTGTCGGCCTGGGTGCGGATGTCAACCAGCAGTTCAGGGTCGGGGCGCTGGTGGTAGTTGTCCAGGCTGTCTTTGAGGCGGCGCAGCCCTTTGTACAGGCCGGCCTGCTGCAACGGCGGGACCATATAACTGACCAGCGTGGCCGCCCCCCGCCGCTTGGCAATGGTGCCTTCGCTGGGGTTATTGACGCAGTAATAGTAAAAATTAGGCAGTCCGCCCAACAGGCGCGGCGGCCAGCAGTGGGCGCTGACGCCGGTTTGTTTGCCGGGCATAAATTCCAGCGCCCGTGCGTGCCAAAATGGATGACCGCGTCGGCGTCGTAAACCTGGTCGAGCCAGGTATAAAAGGCGGCAAAGCCGTGATGCGGCGAGGCATTTTTGCCCATCAGCAGGCGCATCGGGTCGCGCTCATAGCCGAAGCTGGGCTGGATGCCGATAAAAACGTTACCAAAATAAGCGCCGAGAATTTGGAAACTGCGGCCATCGGTCAGCAGTTCGCCGGGGGCGTAGCCCCAATATTTCTCGATTTCGGGGTACCAGGGGAAGCGCTCCCGGTATTCTTTCAGCGGCAAATGAGCCGCCACGTTGCTGTCCGTGCCATAGCGCGTGGCGTTGCCTTCAACCACCTGCTGGCGCAGGGTTTCGGCATTGGCGGGGGGGTCAACCTTATAACCGGCGGCCTGCATTTCTTTGAGCAGGATAAAGACACTCTCAAAGACATCGAGAAAAGCGGCAGTGCCGGCATTGCCCAGGTTGGGCGGGAAATTAAAGAGAACGATGGCAATCTTTTTATCGGGATTGGCCTTGTGACGCAGGCGCACCCGGCGGGCAATCCGGCGAGCGGCCAGGTCGAGTTCGGCCCCATTGGCCATAAACTTTTCCTGGGTCATGGTTGGCCCACCAAAGATGACCGGCTCGGCAATGCCGTCCAATTCGGGCAGAGCGATGTTCATGGCCGCCTGAATCGGCATCAGGCCGACTTCATCGGCCTGCCAATCTTCTACCCGCTGGAAGGAGAGGGGGACCATATCGAAGTAGCCTACATCCAAATCCTGCAATTTTTTGATGGCCTGGTCGGGCCGCGCCCCGGCAGGTCCGCCCACCAGCGGAAAGCCGATGCAGTTGAGGAGCAAATCCACCGCCGGCAGGTCGGTCTGGCCGACCGTCTGGCCCCCATCGTCGGCGGCAAAAAACTGGTTGATGCCGGGCGGAAATCCATCAGGGAACTGTAGGCGGCGCGGGCTTCGACGCCCTGGGCTTCAATTTTGCGGATCAGGGTGTCAATGTGGGCCGTGTTGCCGGCCAGGATGATCGCCCGCATGGTCAGCAGGCCGACTGCGCCTTTCCAGCCGCCATGGCCGAGAACGCCGCCGCTCACGGGCAGGCCCTGCCGCCTGCGCCAATTCTGGTAGCCGGCGAGGTCGGGGAACGGTTGGGGGGCATCGGGGTGATAAATGGCGGCGTCGGGGTAGGCCAGGGAGTCATGCACCGGCAGTTTGCCTGGTAGCCGGACACGTACCGGTCGAGGAGCAAACACATCATGCGTTTCAGGTTTTCGGGGGAACTGTGCAGCCAGTAGTCATGCACGGCGATGAAGGTGTGCAAGTCGCGCACTTTGCCGGGCACGTATTTCATCAGTTTGGTCAGATTTTTAAGCAGGGCGGTCTGGCGGTGGCCTTCTGAGCGGCCGCCCTGCTTGGGGCGCAATTTTTGCATCCACCGGCTGATCAAACCCGGCTCTTCGTCTTTGGGCGGGGTCAGTGCTAATTTACCCAGACGGGTGCAGTAAATCAGGGCCGGGTTGCTGGTGATAACACAGGTCGGCGTATCTACCGTTTGGAGGATGCGCTGCAGCCGGCGGACAGGCTCTTCGCCAAAAATCATGCAGCCGAAAATAAAATCGGCCTGCTTGACATCTTGCTCAAGCCGTTCCCAGTCCGCGTCGGAGCGCAGGGCAGCCGCTTCATACAAACCTAACTGAAGACCGATGTTATGGTCCTGGTTTAGTCGCTGAGCCGCTTCGCGCAGAGCGGTATTATGCAGACCATCCAGGGTAATGTAAACGAACCGCGGCCCCTCCAAAATCAATCCCCTTTTATTAACTCTGCCACGGCGCGGTGAATGCGGGCATTGTCGCCGACATTCTCCAGCGGGTCTTTGCGCAGCCGGTGCTGCAAGGCCAGCGTCGCTACCTGGGCGACATCCGCCGGACTCGTCACCGGCCGGCCATTCAACGCGGCCAACGCGGTCGCCGCCCGGCACAGGGTCAGTTCGCCGCGATGCCCATCTATGGCCAGGTTGACACACAGATTGGCAGCGGCGGTGATCGTCTCGTCGGTCAACATTACCCGCTGCAAGTTTTGCTGAGCTTCCAGCAGCCGCGACCGGATATACTCCTGCTCCAACTCCCAGTCGGCGGCAAAGCCGACCGGGTCAGCATCATAAGCCCGGCGGCGGCGGACGATTTCAACCCGCTGCTCCACATCAAGAATGGTTTCGATGCGGGCATGCAGGCCAAAGCGGTCCAACAGTTGGGGCCGTAAATCCCCTTCTTCCGGGTTGCCGCTGCCGACCAGCACAAAGCGGGCCGGGTGGCGGATACTGATGCCTTCCCGTTCGACCACATTGACCCCGCTGGCAGCCACGTCAAGCAGCAGGTCAACCAGGTGGTCTTCCAGCAGGTTGACCTCGTCAATGTACAGAAAGCCGCGATTGGCCCGGGCCAGCAGTCCGGGGGCGAAAGCCTGCACCCCTTCGACCAGGGCGCGTTCGACATCCAGCGAGCCGGCTACCCGGTCTTCGGTGGCACCCAAAGGCAAATCAACCACCGGCACCAGGTCTGTTACCGTTTCCCGAAACGTCACCGGGTTGGTCGAACAATCCGGGCACAACGGCGACGGTTCGAGCGGGTCGCAGTTGTAGGGACAGTGGGCCACGCGGGTCAGCGGCGGGAGCAAAGCAGCCAGAGAACGAACCGCCGTACTTTTGGCCGTACCGCGATGGCCCATCACCAACACCCCGCCAATGGTCGGATCAATCACGCATAACTGAAGCGCCAGTTTCAGCTCATCCTGGCCCACAATCGCGGTAAAGGGAAAAGCCGGTTTCAGCCGGGTTGGGCTGGGGCTTAACTGGACCGGGCTGGGGCCAGGATGATGGTTATTATTGGTTTCGCGCCCATTACTGCTGAAAGTGGGCTGCCAGGCGAAAAGACGCTTCAGCGATAGACCGTGACGGTTATTGTTGTTGTGATTATTATCGTTATTATTCATGCCTATTTAGTTGCGTTTGCGGTCATTAGCCTGATAGGTTTCCCACACACTGTAGAGCAGCGGCAGAAAACAGGCCAGTACCAGGCTGAACGTAGCCAAAATCGGAAAACTTGAAATTTGATCCCAGAAATTAGGTAGCATTTGTAATCCCTCCCAATAAAATAGTATTACATGTTATGGTTCAGGTGGCATGCCAGAGACTAACTATTATTTAATCTCCAATTACCAATCTCCAGCCCTAATTAGCGGCTTCTGCGGCAAAGGATGAAACAATCCCCGGTACGGCTGCGGCGAAGGCCTCAAACTCTTGTTTAGGCAGGCCGGAGTAATAGGCATCTATCGGCAGATAGTAAACAAAGAAGGTATCGCCGCGATTGATGAGATTGACGTAACTGGTGGGATGAGCGCCGTTCTGGTCCCAATATTGTGACGGCGACAGTGCTTCGATAAAGAAGATAGGCGCTGTATTGCCTGACGGGGTGATATAGTCGAAATAGACTTTGTTACCCACATTGCGGGATTGGAACTTTCCAACCCAGTCCTGCGGCACATTGACCGACATGTTGTAGAGCGGCCCGACTTCAATACCGTCAATAAATTGGACGGGGATGACCACCGTTTCGTTATCCACGGGGGCAACCGTATTAACATTTATTCCCGCGCATCCGCTCAGGATGAGGGCTAAGGCCGCGACTACCAGCAAGATGATAAACCGCGATTTAACTAACATCTTTATCCTCCAATAATTTAAATAATCTAAAAAGCTAATTGGTCTGCCGGGATTTCTTCCATGCCTGACCAGGGCATTCTGATATCACTTACCCGGAGTTGCTTACCCAATCGGAAGGCGAGCAACAAAATGACAACCAGTAACAAAATCAATGAGCCGGTGTAAACCACCGTATACCCCAAAACAACGCTGCCAGTTTGATATTGGGTCACATCGCGCACAATCCCGCCGCCAATGGTCCCCAATCCCTGGGCCAACGCCTGGACAATGCCCCAGACTCCCAGAAACAACCCGGCATGGCTGATGTCGGTTAGCGACATTACCAGAATCACCCCGCCGACCAGAAACAGGCCGCGTCCCAAACTAATCAACACCACTCCGACCTGGAACGGTCCAACCAGAGCGATATCACTGGCGTAGCTGATGACGGCAAATCCGACCAGCCCAACGGCACAGCCCAGCCCAATCAAGAAAACCGGCGGGCCTTTACGCCAGAGAAAGAAAGCCGCCAGCGCCACCCCGAGGATGTTCGCCACTCCCCATAGCACCGTCAACTGCATGGTCGAGGAGACACTCATCCCCAACACCTGGCCCCCGTAGGGTTCCAACAACACGTCGTGGGTGGCAAAGGCCATGGTGGCGATGAAGACAACGATAAAGAACCCCTTGAGAACCTGTTCACCGCTTAAGACCCGCAACGACTCCCACAAAGTCAGGCGGATACGCACAACTTTGAGGTCAGACTTGACGGTTCCATCCCGATTCAACCGCTCTTGCTCCCACAAGGCAATTACGGTCAAGACAACAAATATCATAGCCGAACCTTGCATCACCTGGATCAGCAGACCGTGAGAGTAATCAACCAGCAGTTGGCTCACCACCACACCACTGACCACCGTACCCAGAATGAGCATCATCCACAACACCGACAGCACCTTGCCCCGCTCTTTGGGGGGCGTGATGTCGCTAACCAGGGCCAGGTAAACCGTTTCGACGATACTGACCCCGGCCCCATAAGCCAGAAAGATAGCCATACATATAAACAGAGCCGGCCAGAAAGAGATTAACCCATGTCCGCCCAGCAAAATCAGGGCGAAGGGGGCTGTAGCCAAACCACCGTAGGTTAACATGACCCCTAACACAATGTAAGGCATACGCCATTTGCCCATCGAACGGGATTTATCGGAGCGATACCCGATAAAAGCCCTGATGGGCGACACAAAGTAGTGCAAAGCAATCAACAAGGCTACGGCAGCCGCAGAGATACCCAATTCGTCAATGAGCACCCGGTTGAGCGTCCCGGTAATGGGGGCCAGCGATAGGCCGATGCCAAACTGGAACAGACCCAAACGAAAGATACCCACCCAGAAGACCAGGCGTGGCCTTTGTTTGTACCACGCATACAGCGGGGCAAAGGGCCGCGCTATCATGTTAACCAGCAAGTTAGCGAATTTGAATATCGTCAGCATAACCCATCTCTTAATTCTGTCTCGACGCCAGAACTTTTTCCACCTCGTCCAGAGTCACCACTTTCAGGTTCTCGGTGTGGGCCAGCGACTCAACCTTCATTTGCAGGTCACGACTGGCCGAGATACGGGAAAGGAAGGGTATCTGTTCAAGGGCAGCATCAAGTCGAGCTTTGGCTTCCGGCTGCCAGGGCAGGTTGCCTGGCCGGTTGACCGGCGCGGGCGGAACACCCCCTGCCCCATTGCTGCCTCTCATCTGGGCATAAGCGGCATCTACCGGCAAGAAATTGAACAACACTTCGTACAACCGGTTGATAATTTCCTGCAAGAGATAGACCGCTCCCCGATACCCCATAAAGGGCGTCCCGACCGAACAGCGCACGATAGCGCCGGGAAAGGCAGCCGGAATAAAGTTAGTATGTTTGGCCCCGGCTTCGCTCAGGTAAATCTTTTCGTTGATCGAGCCAAAAACGAAGGCCGGTGGATTTTGGTGCAACTGCTGGCGCACCGCTTCGTTGTCAGGCTCGCCGGGGCGCAGCGGGCGAGACGCCGCAAAACAATCGGCAGCCCCATTTCCTCGCCCAGAAAGGCTTTGAGACCCTCCACATAAGTACCGCAGGCCACGATGCCGAGATTGGTGGTGGCAAACCAATCACTCTGGGGACCTTTCCACAAGTCCCACACCGCCGCCAACGTGGTCTGCTTTTCGCGCTGGATAAAAGCCCGCGCTGTTTGCTCCGTGCCTAAAAGCTGACCAATCTTTTCGATAAATTCAGTTGTTTCGCGCAGCCCCAGCGGAGCGTAAAGCCAGGGCCGCCCCAAAGAATTAGCCAATGTATGACCAAATTCTTTATAAAGAACAATATTGAGACTCGCTCGGGCCAACTGGGTGAGATTGGCCCGAGCGGTCTCGGAGGGGAAAACTAGGTTGATACGCCCGCCTGCACCTTCGATCAGACGACGGACTTCATGCAGGTCCGAGGGCGAGTTGAAGCAGCCATAGGTTGGCCCGATGATATTGACCAAACCCGGTTCAGCTTCGATGCCGGCGGCTTGTTCGCGGCCATAATTATCCCATAACCATTGTAAAACCCGGTCTCGTCCGGTCCACTCATCGTCAGACAGCGACTCACTGTGAAAAAAGCCCGTGCCCGGCTTGAGTTTAGAGACCAAATCCGACAGGTCAGAACCGATCATTTCACTTTCAGCCGAGGAGACGACGATAAGCTGCTTGCCTGCCAGCTTACCTGCGGCTTCCAACGCCTGGTAAGTTTGCAACACGGTTGGACCCGTGCCGCTGCCACCCACTTCTTTCTCGCGGATCACAGAAGGGGTGAGATTGTCAATATTCGGCAGCGCATCCGTATAGTTTGATACGGCTGTGGCGATCAGGTTGTAGCAGCCAATCGGCGCATCACATATCACATGCACATCGGGCATGCTACACAGCGTCCAAACCGCAGCCCAATAGCTGCTGCTGTCGGACATATCGCGGACGACGTTAGACATGAACCGGCTCCAGTTCAAAGAAGGACTGCATCCACTGGTAGCGCTCGCGGCGCTGCATGGTTTGGTTGATGAAGCCCAGGGTGGCTGCCATTCCGCCGCTCAGAAAAAACGGACGCGAGGCTAACTGGTTGGTAAAGTACATCGCCGGGATGCCCCGCTGCTTGGCCACGCTGCAAAACGGCGTGGTCCCCAGGACGAGGTCCGGCGGGTATTTATCCAGCGCCGCCACATCCTCCTCCAGCGATTTGCGATAGACGATTTCTTTGGTTCCGTGCGCCCGCAGCCACATCTCATCCGGCAAAACCAGCGGGTCCTGCCCAATAGACGTTGAAATGTATGGCACTTCCGCACCGGCTTCGACCAGCAACCGGGCATAAGCCAGTTCCGTGCCTTCATAGCCGGTCACAAAGATACGGCCCGCTAGAGGTTGGATTTTGACCATCGCCTGGGCGCGTTCGCGCTCTTCCTCGGCCACCCGATTGACCTGGGCAGGATCGAGTTTGAGCAGTGAACCCACCGCCTTGAGCCAGGCATACGTGCCGCTGATACCCACCGGCGCGCGCCGACCACCGGAATTTTCCAGGAACGGAAAAGGGCCGTCGTTTCCTTGTAAAAAGGATGGAGGGGAGCCAAAGCGCCCACGTGAGCGACCCGGCGCAGATCATTCAGCGAGCGGCCCGGCAGGGTGATCGTCGCTTCGACGCCGATGCGGCGCAGCAAGTTATCAATGGCCAGCGGGTCGGCCGGGAACACTTCACCCAGCAGGACCAGCGTCTTTTTCTCCGGCTCTGCGGTGGCATCGCCCAGCCGTTTCAGCAGCGCGGCTAAGGCCACGTCCTTAGCCTCCGGGTGAGAGTGGAGAGCATAGGCAGGCACGCGCACCAGCACCACTTCGGCCTCGCCGACCCGTTTGGGCAGCATTTCTTCCGGCAGCCCGGCCGTTTCGGCCACGCACAACGATATCACCGGAATCAACTGGCAACCTGGCTCTTTGGCTGCTACCTCGATGGCAGCACGGGTACTTTCGACAATCTGACCGGCCATCAGTTCGGACGTGCCTAACTGAGCCGCCAGAATGGACTTTCGCGCCCCGTAAAAGTGGGTCACAAAAGTCAACCCGTAGAGGCAGCCGGTATCGGTGGCCATAACCGGGTGCGACCCTTCAATCCGGGTGAGGATGCGCAGCGAGCCAAAGGCCGGGCACATGCTCTGCGGATGAAGCTGGCAGGATTTTGTTTCAGATTGAGTTGATTCCAGTGATATAAGGTCAGACATATCTTTTCTTATGCCGTCAGTCTATC
>JAAUSP010000661.1 GCA_012032575.1 Anaerolineales bacterium
CTGCCGCAAATTGACCCGTCGCCTGGCCGAACATAAACCTATCCCCAAAACCGTTACCGGCAGGCTTTGCCTAAGTATCGGCCTCGACCGGGGCCGGTTCAATGACGGTGACGGTCAGGGCGGTCAACCGGTCGGGCGGTTGGGTCACGGCTTCGACCTCAACGCGAGCGCCAGCGGCCAGGGTTCCGTTCATCTGGGTTTGGGGCGTCAATTGCAGGGTCAGACCGGCAAGCGTCAGCTCTGTTTCACTGACGGCTTCCACCACCCCCGTAAAGCTGACCGTGGCCACTTCATTTTGTTGCAGCAATAATCTGGCTTCGGTCTGGCGCTGCTGGTTGTAAGTTTCGAGCAGTTGAGCACGACCTTCCGGGTCGAGGGTCAAACTCAGGCGGACAGTTTCAACCGCACGTTTCAGGCCATACAGCGGTTGGCCGGGTAAACTGCGCTGGGCCAACACCGTCACCATTCCGCCCAGCAGCACGATCAGCAGCAAGGCCGAAGCCAACCCTGCCGCCACCCGAGGCAGCCAGCCGCCGCTCAAAAGGGCCGTCAACCAATTCTGCTGCGCCGGGGCAGGCGGCGGCGTGGCGGCGGCCACTTTCCGTCCATAAGCCAACATCCGCTGCAAGCTGACCTCCGGCGAAGGGATCGGGACAGCAGCTTGCAAATCCTCTACCTCAGCGGCAACGGCCAAAAGCGGGCGCAGCCACTCGGCATCGGGGCCAGCCCCGGCCAGAATATCGTCTACAGGCATTCCGGCGGCCAGCAAGGCCAGAGCGTCTTCCAGTTTGTCGTCTACCGAGGTCGCATCGTTGTCGTTCATCTTCATTCTTCGCTCAAGGCGCTCTCCAGGGAAAAGTCCTGCATTATTTCGGCCAGGGCGCGTAAGGCCCGGTATTGCAAGGCTTTGACGGCTCCGGGTGTTTTGTTAATAGCTTTGGCCACCCCTTGAATATCAATCCCTTCCATAAAACGCAGCAAAATGACATCGCGCTGCTCCTCGCCCAACTGCTGGATGGCCTGTTCCAGCAGCCGTTTCCGTTCATTGAGGGCAGCCTGGTGGGCCGGACCCGTTTCCGTGGCCGCGGTCAGGTTATCGCTCAGTTGCACTTCCGACATGCGCTCGCGCTGACGGTAGAAGTCGGCCACCACGTGCCGGGCGATACCCATGATCCAGCCCTGGGGTGAGTCTTGCCAGGACTGGCCTCGTTTCAAACCCTGGATGACCCGGACAAATACTTCGCCGGATAAATCCTCGACCGTGTGGGGGTCGCCGACTTTAAACCTAATATAACGAGCCACCGGCTCGTAAAATCGTTGATGTAAGGCCCGCAAAGCGGCCGGGTCGAGTTGTTTCGCCTGGGCGAGCAACTGTTGATCGTTCATCATCATGGTTTACTTGAATATGTCGTAATTTCGGGGAAAAAGGCTCGCCAGCCAACCTTAAAATTATAAACGACCGCCGACCGCCGACGGCTGACCGCTGAAATATAATTTGCGGCGGTCGGTGGTCCCCGGTCGGCGGTCAAAACCAGGAACCAAATTTCGGAATTTAAGGTGAATTAAAGAACTCTGCGTAACTTTTGGCAAATTCTTACGACAGTATAGGCGTTGAACCGGTTCTAATCAATTTTTGTGCAGGAAAGGTGTTTATGAGAAGTCAACCGATGAAGTCACTTTCAATACAATGGAGGGGGAGTTATCCCCGCACTCAGCTTGGGCGCTTGACCAAAACGCTGCCCCACCTTCAGTGGGCGACCTTGTTGACCGGGCTGGTTCTGTTTGGGCTGTATGTGGCCCTGTTTGCCGCCATCCAGTTTGCTACACCCAACATGGCCGACAACGACGGCTACTATCACATCAAACTGGCCCAACTGATCCGCCAGGAGGGTTGGCGGCCCGCATTTCCCTGGCTGCCCCAGACCGTGCTTAATGCCGACGACTTTGTGGACCATCATTTTCTATACCACGTTCTGTTGATCCCCTTTACTTTCGGTGATCTGCGCGAAGGGGCCAAATGGGCCAGTATTGTCTTTCCGGCATTGACCTTTGTGGCCGGCTGGCTGCTGCTGCGCGGCCAGCGAATTCCTTTCGCGGCGCTGTGGTCGCTGGGCTTCTTCATTGTCTCTGAAGCGTTTTTGTATCGGCTGAGTATGCCCCGCGCCCAGGCGGTTTCGCTGCTGGTCTTGCTGTTGGTGCTGCACGTCACCCTGACCGGACGGTATCGCTGGTTAGCGCCCCTGGCTTTTCTGTATGTCTGGTTTTACAACGCCTTTCCTTTGATTTTGATGGTGGTCGGGGTGTATGTCGCCTGTCGTTGGCTGCTGGAGCGGCGGCTCGACCTGACCCCGCTGGTTTATGCGGCGGCGGGTCTGATCCTGGGCCTGGTCATCAATCCCTATTTCCCGGATAACCTGCTGTTCATCTATCACCACTTCCTCCCCAAATTGACCGATGCCACCGCCACCAGCGTGGGTAACGAGTGGTACCCCTACCAAACCTGGACCCTGGTGGAGAATTCCGGGCTGGCCTTGCTGTTTTTCATCGCCGGAGCGTTTGCCCTGGGGCTGCAGGAGCGCCGGATAGACACCCGCACCGCCACGGCCTTTGTGCTGGCGGTTCTGTTTGGCCTGATGCTGTTCAAATCGCGGCGCTTTGTGGAATATTTCCCGCCCTTCGTCCTGATTTTTACCGCCCTGGCCTGGACGCCCCTGCTCCAAAACTGGCTGAAAGGGCAAACTGGGCAGGTCAATCTATCCTTGGCCGGCTGGCGTCGGCGAGTTGTGGCCGCCGGGATGCTGCTCGTGCTGCTGCCGGCCTTGTGGCTGAATGTACAAGCGACCCGCGAGAGTATGCAAAACGCCAAACCCTACCAGCGTTACGCTGAGGCGTCGGCCTGGCTGCGAAACAACACCCCCGCCGACAGCCGGGTGTTCCAAACCGATTGGGATGACTTTCCCCGGCTCTTTTTCTACAACACCCACAATACCTACACCATCGGCCTGGACCCGACCTACATGCAGTTGTATGACGCCGACCTGTACGACTTGTGGGTCAACATCACCCGCGGCAAGGTTGAAACCCCGGCCCGGACCATCGCCGAGACCTTTGAGGCCCATTACATCATAACCGATTTGGATCACAAAGGCTTTCTGCGCCAGGTCAAAGCCGACCCGGACCTGGTCGAAGTGTATCGGGATAAGTATGCCGCTGTTTTTCAAGTGACTGAGCCACAGAGCGAGTAAAGGAGGATGAGAAAGGAGAGAAAGTGAGCCGCACCGTTTAAGTTTTATACCGTATCAATTCTAAATCAAGAACAAACTTTTAGACTTTACTTAAGGAGAAAACCATGAAACGCATTCAACATTATTACAAAAATTACATCCTGGCCCTGCTGCTGGTGGTGGCCGCTCTCGCCTCGGCTTGCGCCGCGCCGGGGGCCGCGCCGGGGGCCGCAGCCGACAATGCCAACACCAATATGAACACGAATCTCAATGATAATGCTGGCGACGATGCCAACAGCAATGATGATACCAGCAACGAAAACGAGGCGAACGCCAACGGCAATGACGACGCAAATGTGAACGATGATTTGGCTAACACCAACGACGATGGGGCCAACACCAACGACGACAGCCTGAATGAGAATGAGGCGAACACCAACGACGATGGCCTGAATGAAAATGGCGACAACACCAACGATGACATCAACGGCAATGACGACAACAATGCCAATGACAGCCTCAACGAAAACGACGACGCCAATAACAATGCCAGCGACACCATCAATGGCAATGAAAATGGCAACGCCAACGGCAATGAGAATGACGACAACGCCAACGGTAATACCAACGAGAACGACGACAATAGCAATGCCAACGGCAACGAGAACGACGACAACAGCAATACCAATGCCAACGAGAACGATGATAACGCCAATGGCAATGAGAATGACGACAACAGCAATAACAACGATCAGCCTGCCCAAAATGATGACAACGACAATGACGACAATTCAGACCAGAGTGATGACAATTCCGGCAGCGGCGACGGCGATAACTCCGGCAGCGGCGGCGATAACCACCATGATGATAACTCCGGCGGCGACAACTCCGGCAGCAGCGGCGGTGACAATTCCGGCGGCGGTGATGACTCCGGCGGCAACAGCGGCTCCGGCGGCGGGGGCGG
>JAAUSP010000662.1 GCA_012032575.1 Anaerolineales bacterium
AAATAAACCAGCAGATCGGTACAGTTTGGCCTAAGTTGATTCCTGGGTAAAATAACAGGCTTTGGTCAACGCCAGGTGAAGGAGAAAAAACATATGCCCGGCCCCAAAGCCGTTGTAATCAACTTAAGTGAAGCAGCCAAGAGTGGCTTAACCCAACTGATTAAGGCCCATCAAACGGGTCAGCAAATCGTCCTGCGAGCGCGGATCATTTTAGCAGCCAGTCAGGGCCACAGCAATAGCCAGATCGCCCGGGACTTGGGCGTGGAGGTGGATACGGTACGGCTGTGGCGACAACGCTGGCAGCTGTTGGAGCCGATCCCCTTGAGCGAGTTAAATGTGGCCGAGCGACTGGAAGATTTACCCCGGTCGGGTGCGCCAGCCCGGATAACGGCAGACCAACGCTGTCAAATTGAAGCGTTAGCCTGCGAGCAACCGGAAAAATCAGGGCGACCGATCACCCACTGGACGAACCGGGAAATCGCCGACGAACTGATCCAACGAAAGATTGTTGAGCACATCTCACCGCGTCACGCCGGACGTCTTTTAAAAAGAGGGCGATCTCAAACCCCATCTGACCCGCTATTGGTTGACCCCGGGCGATGATGACCAGCGGGATGAGAAAATCAAAGACATCAATGACCTGTATCAACGTGCCTCCGAACTGGCCCAACAAGGCGAACAGGTGGTCAGCACTGATGAAATGACCGGGGTGCAAGCCCTCGAACGGGCTCATCCAGGCTTACCCCTGCAACCGGGTAAAGTCGAGCGGCGCGAGTTTGAGTACATTCGTCACGGCACCTTGAGTTTCATCGTCAATTTCGAAGTCGCTACCGGTCAGATCGGCACCGTTTCAGTTGGGCCCACTCGGACTGAGGAAGATTATGTCCGGCACATCCAACACACGGTTGAAGCCGACCCCTCAGTCAAACGCTGGCACTTCGTCGTTGATAATCTCAATATCCACCAGTCCGAAGGGTTGGTCCGCTATGTAGCCGCGGCCTCAGGCCTGACTGAGCTGGACCTGGGGATTAAGGGTAAATCAGGGATTCTTCAGTCGATGGCCACCCGAGCTGCCTTTCTCAGTCAACCCGAGCATCGGATGGTCTTTCACTATACTCCCAAGCACGCTTCCTGGATGAACCAGGTCGAGATTTGGTTCAGCATTTTGATGCGTAAGGTCTTAAAACGCGGGAACTTCACCTCCAGCGAAGATTTGAAAGCCAAAGTGCTGGCCTTTATTGACTATTATCAGCGAACGATGGCCAAACCCTTTAAATGGACCTACCAAGGCAAAGCCCTCTCCGCCTAAACTAGGGAGCTATTTACGCCTCGGTGTACTAGCTTTATTTTTATTAGGCATACCGTAGTACGGATATGCCGCCGGGTCAAAAGCGATATTTTTGTTTTCATCTGCCAACTTAATAAATTCCCTCCTGGCTCGTACTAAACCACCGGAGTAGACAATGGATGTCTTTGCCTTACGAGATCAACTCATTGGTGATTATACCGACTACATTCAGAGTTTTATCAACATCCGCGATTCCCGGATCCAGCAATATATGGACCCGGAATTCCGTTCCGACCTGCTCTGGCCGGAACCCCTACTGCAATTAAACCCCAGTTTTGAACCCGGCCCCTGGATTGACGACCTGGTGGACCGGCAGGTTTTATATTCCCTCTGCCGCCAGATCTTCCGCATTAAACCCGAAGACAAACCTGATAACCACCTTCCTCCAAAGAACTCATTATTATCTCAACACTCTGCGGCAGCGCGAGGCCAACGATGGCGGTAATGCCCCATGGGAGCTTCTCGATCAGATTGAAGATCATCAAAATGCCATCGCACTGACTGACGGAGCAGGTCGAATCAAAGGCAAGTTGGATTTTACCCTGAAAGTTCTCCAGGATTTTACGAGGGAACCACTAATAATATCACCGGATAGCCCTAAAGAGAAAAGCCTATGCCCAAGAAGCAATACAATTTGGAGAATATTCGGACCTTACTCACCGAGGGCTTTACGGCTGAAGAGTTGCGCCGTTTGTGCTATGATGAAGCCGATTTCAAGCCGGTTTATGATCAGTTGGCTCAAAATACCGGCAAAGCAGCAATTATTGATTTGTTGCTGGAGTACGCCGCCCGGAAATTAAAGATGGAAGCTTTACTGGGCTGGGCTAAAGCGCACAACCCGGCCATGTATGCCGAACATCAACCCTACGAGGCCGCCTTCGCCGTGGAACCACCGCGCCCGGCTTTCGGCAGACGCGCCTCAAGGCTGGGGGTGATGGTGGGGGCGGTAAGTATTATTTTACTGGCTCTCGCGTTGAGCCTATACTATCTTATACCCGGCGCGGCTAACCACCAACCCCCTCCAGAGAGAGAGGCCGCAAGTTCAATCCAGCCAACTTCAACACCACCCCCTCCGCCCACCCTAACCCCGGCTCCTACCCCCACGCTTTCACCCCTGCCGGATGGCTTTAATATCGGGGTAGCCGAATTTGCCCGGCTGGATGAGACGGTCTCAGAAGAGGTCAGCCAACAGGTGAGTCAATGGTTGTATGAGACCGTAGAACGCAGCCTTGAGAAAGACTTTGATTCGTACATCGCTTTGCATATCCGCGGGCCGGCTGATATGGGCCCGGTGAAGGGAAATGATAAGGTAAGCCGGGCCGAACATGCCGCCATATTGGCCCAGCGTCATAACCTGACGATATTAATTTACGGCGTGATGGGGCACGGGCAGGGCGGCCTTTACTTTGAACCGAATTTCTTTGTGCCGTATGACCAAAAAGATTTTGATTATGTGCGGGAGTTGGGCGGAAGCACCCGGTTTGGCGCGCCCATCTATCTTGGTCAGCCCTCGTCCGAAGGCCCGCTGTCGTCCCTCGACTTCGAAACCAAAGGGTTCGTCAACCGCGCCTTATTAAATCGGGCGCAAGCCTTAAGCGATGTACTGCTGGGCCTGAGCGACTTTTTTGGCAAGCGCTTTGTGGAGGCCATTAAGGATTTTGAACGGGCGCTTGTTGCCAGCGATAAAGACGGCCAGGAGGTGATTGATATGCTGTTGGGCACGGCCTATCTGCGCACCACCGATGCCTACCTGCCCGGCACGGCAGAGTGGCAGGCAGGCATTTTAAACGCCCAACAAGCCTTTAGCCAGGCCCTCACAATCAACTCTGATTATGCCCGCGCCCATTTGGGCATGGGCACGGCCTGGCTGAACCGGGCCAAAAGCTTTACCGATACCGGCCAGATAACCAGCGTTGATGCCGATCTGCTGCAAAAAGCGGTGGATGAATACGATAAGGCTTTAAAAGCGACCGACCGTCCTCCTCTGGCCCATGTACCGGAAAAGGCCCATTACCAGCTTGGCCAAACCTATCAATTGGGATATGAAAAAAAGCTTGACTCTGAAAAAGTGGTCACCTGAAGAAGCCCAAAAGTATTACCTTGAAGTAATAACTGCCTCTAATGAACCGGACTTTCCCCGCGAGTTAAATTGGTTTGTGGGCAACGCTTACGCCAGCTCTTGTCTCCTTGACACCTTGGTGGCTTTTAGGTCCGGTCAGCCGCCGTCCCCCTGGCCTGAGATTGAAGCCAAATGCCAGAAGGGTCTGGAGATTTTGGAACCGATCATCGAGGACAGCACGATGCCTGCCCCTTTGACCGAGTATCGGGCTATTCTGGCTTATATCATTGCTCAACAGCCGGGGCGTGAGGCCGATAGTTGCCGGGTGTACGATCAGGTTATCACCGAGGCTGCCGGCAACCCAATCTGTCGCCTGATTGGGTCGAGTCGATTAAGGATCTTAGGCGTCAACTACACTGTGAATGATAGGGAGAAAGCTTGATGAACCCTCACTATCCCGCCTGGTTCGGTTTTATGTTGGCCCTGCTTCTCACGGCCTGTTGGTCAGAGCCGCCCACGCCCACCCCAACCGCCGTTCCCCTTCCGATCGCCACCCCCACAGTGAGCGCCATTGTCCGCGCCTGTCAAGCCGCCCGCCCCGCCGATTGGGCGCCCTATACTGTAGAGGACGGCGATACTTTATCGGATCTGGCCGAGGTGCGGGACACGACGGGTGGAACAACTAAAACAGGTTAACTGCCTGACCTCGGATTTGATTCGTGGCCGATGAAACGCTCTATTTACCGCCGCCGTGTCAGATTCACCGCCGACCAGTT
>JAAUSP010000663.1 GCA_012032575.1 Anaerolineales bacterium
CCGGGGCCTACATGGCCACCGCCCTGCAGGCTGGTTTCGGGCGGGAGATGACGGCGGGCCGGGGCTATATCGCTCTTGCGGCCCTGATCTTCGCCAAATGGCGCCCGGTCGCGGCGCTTTGGGCCATGCCCCGGTGGGCTTCGTCAATGATCACATAAAACTTGTCGGGCAGGGACACGGCGGTATTCTGGATGGTTTGCCAGATGGTAAAGCTGCGCTTATCGCCGGTCGTGACCAGGTTTTTATCTTTGCCCAGTTTTTGGGTGTTGAGAAAGTAAACTTTGCCGCTGGCAAAGGTTTCCCGGTCAAAGCTGGAGTCGACGATGATAAAATCCAAGGGGCGCAGGCGGCTGGATACGGCCACCAGTTTGTGGCGCGACTGCTCGTTGAGTTCCGGCTGATCCGACAGCCACAAAAAAACGGCTTCCGGTTCGGGGGCCAGCCAATCGCTGCCGGTCAGAATTTCTTCAATCAGCGCGGCCAGCATGACCGTTTTGCCGGAGCCGGTGGGCGAGGTGAGGATGACTGCCTGGGGCGACCCGCCCAGAGCAATTTCATTTTTAGCCAGCCGGAGTTGCTTGATTAAATCGGTGACGGTGGTTTCCTGAAATTCTTTGAGGGCAAGTTTCATCCTGGTTATCCTTGTTGAGTATGGTGGCCTTAGTCTTCGTTTCGGCCACCTCTGCCCCCGAATGAATTCGGGGTCTAAGCCAAAAAACCCGTTGAAACGGGTTGGAACAGCCAGCTAACCCGTTTCAACGGGTTTTTCATACCAGGCATCGAATTCATTCGATGGCTAATGGCCGAAACGAAGATCATAGCCTTCTAACCCTTACCCCTGCCGGGTATTGATCTTGAAGTTTTGCAGGTAGTTTTTGTAAAGCATGATAATATGGGGCGCATTGAGTTCGCTTTTCATATCAAAAAAGGCGTCTTCGGAGTCTGTGACCAAAAAGATATGGCTTAAATCGGGCCGGGCGTCAACCTCGGCTTTGAAGGGGCGAAATTGGGTTTCATCCAGCAGCACGGCCAGGGGATTGGCGGCGGGGATGAGGTACGGCTCCTGCCCGCTGGCCTGGGGGCGCGGCCCGCTGGCCCCGGCCATCAGCCACAGAATGGGCAAAATGGCCCGGAACTGCTGGCCCAACTGCACTTCGTGCGGGTCTAAAAATTCCAGCTTGAAATATTCCAGGTTGGCCTTGAAGCCCGCTTGCATGGGCCTTTTTTCTTCTTCAGCCACTTCCAGCGGACCCAGCAGAGCGGTGATGGCCTGCTTCAACCCGGCGAAAGTTTTAGCGTCTGGCGTAATGAGGTAAAAATGGCTGATGTGTTCCTGACCCTCCAGCGCTTCCAGCCAGGCCTGACCCTGCCGCTCATCAAACAGAATGGTGGCGCTGTGTTTGTCTGACACAAAAAAGGCGGTTTCGGCCTTGATCTCCGTTTGGGGGATGCCCTCGATCAGGCTGACTACCTCTCTTTTGCCGGCGGCGCTGCTTAAAGCGGCAGGATCAATAAAGCTCAACTGGCGAAAGATACGCGGCTTTTCTTTGCTCACCGTGCGCCCGGTCAGGTACTCCCCGGCCAACTCCGTGCCGTCATCCCGCCGGCCCCGGATGACATATTTACAACGGGGAAACGTGACCGAGCGGCAGATGCCCTGCGCTTCCCAGGCCGGGTCATTGGGCTGATGGCCCTGCCCCGCCAGCCGCCGGGCTTCTTCTTCCGCCACCTCGTTGTTGGTGACCAGGATACAGCGGCGCTGGCCTCCATCGGCGGCGTTGAGTAATAAGGTGGCGTGCAATGTCGTGCCGGAACCAGAGAAGAAGTCAAGAATGACTGCCTGTTTTCTTTCTGCGACTACTGAACCGATACTGTCACGGACAGCATAGATTGACTTTGGAAAAGGAAATACATTCGGCCTGCCAAAGATAGAGTTGACAACGCGTGAACCATAATCACCTGCTGCGTACTCACTTGCTGTCCAAACTGTATTCATTCGGTTAAACGACTTTTCTGGCTCTTTTTTATACAGTTTTATGATCCCTTTAGCATCACTCCTGGCAACAATATTCCCAACGGCAATTTCTTTCATCATAGTTTCCCGACCATAATTCCATCGCCTTTCAATGCCCTTTTCATCTATCGGGTAAATAGGAATGAAGTTGTTTATCTCAGCAAAATCAGGTTTCTCCCCAAATGGAATAACCTCACCTACAAATTCGGGTTTTAGTGTGCGCTTGTCCACATAAACCGCATAAAACATATTCTTCCGATCTTTTCGTAGGCTACCTTCGCCTCGCTTACGCAATCTTCCCAAAATTAGTTTATTCTGGTCTACAGTCTGTATTGGTAATCCTCTCACCAAGTCTTTGCCTTTAGGTATAACAAAATAGGCATACTCATTGACATTTGATAAATTGCTTCCAAATGAACCACCAGGGTTACTCACAATTGTTACCAATTGTTGATCCGTTTCTGGAAAATTTCGTTAAGCAGTATACCCAAATGGGAAACTTCATGTTCATCTATAGTGATAATAAGTACCCCGTTCTCAGATAATAGTCGCTTAGCCAACAAAAGTCTCTTCTTAATCATTGCCAACCACTTGCTATGCTGCCAGCTATCTGAATTGTCCACATAGCGGTTGTTGTATTTCCAGTCGCGCGCGCCGGTGTTGTAGGGCGGGTCAATGTAAATCACATCCACCTGGCCGGCGTAGGCATATTCCAACAGTTGCAGGGCGTGGTAGTTATCGGCTTCAATCAGGGTGTGGGTGGGGGCGGCGGGGTCGGTGGCAACCTGGTCCAGCGGGGTCAGGGCGGGGTAAACGGCTTCGCCAAAGCGTTTGACCACCACCAGTTCATTCACAAACATCTGGTAGGCGGACCCGTCGGCGTCTTTGATCAGGCTGGCGTTATAGCCATTCAGGCCGGTTACGGCGTAGGTATCGGTCAAAGCGCCGCTTTTTTGGGCGACGGTATCGCCGGGGCGGATGGGGGCGTTATAAATAGGGGCTAATTCGGGCAGGTGTTCCTCAAAAACCAGGCCAAATTTCTTCTCGCTTTTGAGCTTTTTAACCTCTTGCAGAATAATCCGGCGCAGTTCGGGGTCGCGGATCTCATCAATTTTGTCTTCGAGAAAGGCCATCGCAGCGGTCCTTTAGTTAGTAGCGACAAGTAGAATCGGCAACATCATGGGTTCATTTCGAATTGAAGTACTTTTCTTTTAGATAGTTCCAAGCACCCCCTATTACTATGAGCAGGCCCAAACTGCCCAAAAGCCACCTTGTCCCGGCTGGTCCCAAATCTATGATACCGGAATCAGGCGAAGAACCGACTGGGTCCGTAAATATAGCGATAACGAGAAGAAGAACACCCAGCCCGAATAAACCCCACTTCGCGACGGTCTCCTGGTGTTTTGTCGGAGACGTCATTTTACCTGCATGTGATAACGGATTGTCCTGATGGGGTGCCTAACGCCTCGGCATAACCCGCTTGACGGGCTGACGCAGAACGCAACCATAAAAAGTGATGTTGCCAGCAAGCCACCTTCATTAAAAAGCGCAGTAGTCAAGTCGGGTTCATGCCGTTGTTGGGCGGCATTTTGGTTGGCTTGAAACCTGCCTATTTTACCCGCTTAAACAGGTACATACCGGCTGATTTTTTATACCCAATCCCTCGCTGGCTCTTTTCAAGATATGCTTTTGTGATTTCCATTGGCGACTTTGGCCTAAAATAGTCAGCCAAATCTTGTTCGGTTATTCGATAGTTCCCATTTCTCCCCATTACCACCCCGATTAACTCATAATCCTCATCTAGGCAGGCCATACTGGCATCG
The DNA here is from genome assembly GCA_012032575.1 of Anaerolineales bacterium. Next base: position 3,838 of record JAAUSP010000663.1, read on the forward strand.
CCGTGGCTATCATTAACTAACAACAAACCGCCAAGTTTCAGATACCGCTTACAATGTTGGGAAATAAAGCCGGCATATTGGGAAATGAGCAGATCAAAACTCGCCTCTGTTTCTCCAATATTATCACGATAATCCATTGGATGAAAGGTAACTTTAGCATCCGGGGAGTAAGTTTTACGCTTGGCGATAAAATCTTGGACGCTCATATCATTAAAAAAACTGCTGTGCCCGTTTATCTGTATCCACGTAGGTTGTGATCGGATAAACCAATGAAGGAGTCAGATGGACAAAGCTACCTGGGTACAAGGCGCTTTGTACGCCATATTTTTCCGCCAGAAGTTGAA
>JAAUSP010000664.1 GCA_012032575.1 Anaerolineales bacterium
ATTCCTATTCCCACTTGTTTTGCATCGAGTAAAACTCCCGTAGTGTCTGTCTTTAAAGGTTTGATGCGTGATACAAATTCCTCACGTATCACGCATCACGTCCCCGGCTGCCAGCCACCATATTTAGGATGGTCCTGTCCAATAGGCAGTTCCACCGGCTGGCCTGTTTCGGCCGAGTGATAAATGGCGGTAATCAGTTCCAGGGCGGCGCGGGCATCGGCCAGGGTGACGGGCAGTTCGGTGTGGTGGCTGAGCGCATAGTGGTAACGATAAAATTGCCCGGTAAAACGTTCGGGCAGCGGCTGAAATCCGGCCAGGATGGCTTCGATGCAGGCCTGGATTTCGGGCGAGTCGCCGGTGAAGGTCCAGGGGTCGTGACTGTTGTGGTAGGGTTGGGTGTTGCTTTCAGCGGTAAGGCCGCTGAAACAAAAGCGGTGGCGAGAAATTTCAACCGTTGAGCCGGTGGTCACTGCCAGCGAAGCCAGTGAGCCATCGGCCATTTCCAGGGAAGCCGAGACGCAATCTTCCACTTCGATGGCGTTGACCAGGGTTTTGGTGCGGGCAAAAACAGTTTTGACCGGGCCAAGAACATAGCCCAACAAATCGTGGGCGTGGATAGCCAGCGAGACCACTGCCCCGCCCAGTTCGGTGGCCCACTTGCCCCGCCAGGGAACTTCGTAATAAGCGGGCCGCCGCCGCCAGGCCGTTTCGACCGTGGTCAGGTAGGCGCGTCCGGTCAGACCGGCTTCCATCAGCAGTTTGAGCTTCTGCACGCCGTGGCCGTAGCGATATTGAAAAACGGGCATGACCCGCCGACCGGACTCGGACTCAAAGGCGATCAAGGCGTCAATTTCTTGCAGGGATGCGGCATGCGGTTTTTCGCAGATGACATGTTTTCCGGCAGCCAGAACTTCCCGCGTTTGGGCGTAATGCAAATAAGGCGGGGTGCAGAGGTCAATCACGTCGAGGTCGTCCCGATGGCACAGATCGGTCAGGCTGGTCATCACCTGGGGAATGTGGCAGGTTTCGGCCAGGGTTCTGGCCCTGGCTGCGTCAATATCACATAGAACCGCCACTTCAAATTGGTCCGGCAACTGCTGAAAAGCCTGGATGTGAGACTCGCCAATGCCGCTGCCGACCACGCCAACCCGTATTTTGTCAGTCATGAGCCAGGTACCCCAGTTGCTGCGCCTGCGCTTGCGCCTGCAAAGAAAGTTCGGACACCAGAAAACAATGGGCCTGGGTCATGGCCGTTTCGGTGCGGTTGAGGATATCGCTGACCAGTTGCCGGCCATAAGGCAGGCCCGACGCCTGGCAGTCAACATAGTGAACGCCGCTTTGATCTACCAGAAAAAGGTGGTTGCCGCCAGCCGGCCGGCGATGTCGCAATACTTGCGTAGTTCGATATAACCGTCAGTTCCCAAAAGGGTCAAACGACCGTCGCCCCAGGTGCTCAGCCCGTCCGGGGTGTACCAGTCCACCCGGATATAGCCGGTTCCGCCGCTGCCGCGCAACAGCAGGTCGCCAAAGTCTTCCAGTTCCGGGTACTGGGGATGCTTGTAGTTGGCCACCTGCGCGGCCACAATCTCGGCCTGGGTGGAGCCGGTGAAGTGGAGAAACTGGTCCACCTGGTGGCTGGCAATATCGGTCAGGATGCCGCCGTACTGCGCCCGCCGAAAAAACCAGTCGGGCCGGCTGGATAGGTTGGTGCGGTGCGGCCCCAGGCCAATGGTCTGGACCACCTGCCCAATCGCCCCGGCTCGGACCAATTCCCCGGCTTTGACGGTAGCCGGGTTTTGAAATCGCTCACTGAAGCAGATAGAGTAGATGCGCCCGGTTTCGGCCTGCACCCGGCGAGCGGTAGCCAGTTGGTCCAGGCTGGTGAAGCCGGGCTTGTCGCTCATAAAATCTTTGCCGTGCTGCATGGCGGCTATGCCCAGTGGGGCACGCTCATTAGGGATGGCCGCGCTGACAATAAGCTGAAGCGACTCGTCCTCCAGGATTTCGGCGGATTGGCCGGCCTGCCGCGCCTGTGGATAGCGGGCGGCAAAGGGGGCGACAAGATCAGCTTCCGGGGCATAAAAAGAAACAAATTTAGCCCCGGCATCCAGCAGCAGATTGACCTGCCCGTAGATGTGGCCGTGGTTAAGGCCGATGACGCCGAAGCGGAGCGAAGGTTGAGAAGTCATAGGTTTGATGAACCTCTGGTGATGTGTGATATGTGGTGCGTAATGTGATTTTGCCACGCACCATGTCCTTGAAGGATTTAAATCTTGGACCTGCCTAAGTATAGGCAGCGGAAACAATTCGTCAACCCGGCCTGTGTGGGAACGATTTATAAATCCTGAATCCGCTTGACCTCACATAAAAGCGCCTTGTAGACCGGAAAGCCGGAGATGGGGTCGCGGTTGTCGGCATCGGTGAGTTCATTCACATTACATTCCCGCCAGGGCTGGCTGGCCAGGGGACTGCCGCCGCCGGCGTTGGCCTCGATTACCCCCGGCACAATATCCTCGCTGAGGCAGGCGGTGTAGCGCACCCGGCCCCGCGGCGAAATCAACCAAACCTCGTCGCCGTGCTGAATCTGTCGCGCTGCCGCATCCCGCGGGTGGAGCGTTACCTGCGGTTGGGGCTGCATCTTCAGCAAGCCGGGGATATTGTGGTGCTGCGAGCGAAAATCGGCCTGAATTCTGGCCCCGGAGTTGAAAACCAGGGGAAACTGCCGGGCCAGTTCCGGGGTCGCCAGGGGGCCTTCCTGCGGTTCGGTGTATACCGGCAGCGGGTCGTAACCGTACTGGGCCAGCACGGTTGAGGTAATCTCAAATTTGCCGCTGGGCGTCTCAAAGCCGGGCCGGCCATCCCGGCGCAGCCGCCCCGTTTCCCATTTGCGGTACGACTGCGGAGGTGTGGGCGCTGTCACCCCGGCGGACTGACGGCGCAAGGTTTCCACGTCAAGACCACTGCCGTCCAGAGCCTGGCGCAGCATCTCGGTGCTGGATTGAGGGTAGAAGTGACCATATCCTAGCCGGTTGGCGATAGCCACGGCAATATCCCAGTCGCTTCGCGCCTCGCCCTGCGGTTCGATGATCCGCCGCCGGTGCTGGATGGTCTGACCATAGACCATATAGGTCTCGGCTTCAAACATCGTCGCGGCCGGCAGCACAATATCGGCGTACAGCGCATCGGCAGTCAAAAAGCGATCAACCACCACCAGCCCATCCAGCGCAGCCAGACTGCGCCGCCACAAATCGGGGTTGGGATAGGCGGTGATAATCGAAGAACCCACAACCAGCAGTGCCCGGATGGGATAGGGGTCATCGTTCAGGATCGCACGCGGCAGCTCCATGGCGTGGGCTTCGCGGCGATACAGGTGATACAACGGGTACCTGTCCTGCCCAATTGGTTTGACCCCCGGCGGCGGCTCCAGGCGCATGTTTTGGTTGATGGGGAATTCGCCCTGCAAATTGATGACCTTGCCGCCGGGCACATCCAGGTTGCCGGTCAGCGCCCACAAAATCAGCACCGCCCGAATATTCTGCGTGCCGCTGTTGGTGTACTCCAGGCCGGTGTAGCTGACCAGGGCCGCCCCTTTGGCCCGCGCCAGCGACCGGGCCAGACGGCGCACTTCATCTGCCGGAATATAGGTAATCTGCTCGACCCGTTCCGGGGTAAAGCCGGCCACATACGCCTTCAGTTCCGCAAACCCAAGCGTCCATCTGTCTACAAATTCGTGGTCATAAAGGTCCTCGGCAATGAGCACGTACAGCAGTCCCAGGGCCAACGCGCCATCGGTGCCGGGCCGGATGCCCAGCCATTTGGCCTGGACCGCCCGCGCGGTTTCACTGCGGCGCGGGTCAATGACAATCACCTCCGCGCCCCGCTGCCGGGCTGCCTTGATTCTCACCAGATTGACCGGCGCGGAATCGGTGGCCGGGTTGTCGCCCCAGACCACGATCAAATCCGAGTTTTCAATATCGGCATAAGTGTCGGCATCCCACACGCCAAAGGTGGTGACAGGAGCGATGACTCCATGCGCTACATAGCAGATTGCGCCTACGCCGGTGGTGTTGGGCGAACCGAACGGAAAGAGCAAATTCCAGGCCGATGAAGTGCGGACGCCGCCGGGTCAGCAAATCGCACAAGCGAGCGACGAACGCGCCACG
>JAAUSP010000039.1 GCA_012032575.1 Anaerolineales bacterium
CCGTGAATTATGATAATTTTGAAACGCTGCCGGGCGCGTATGCCTTTCGGCTCTATCGTAATTATGATGGCAGCGGCAGTAAGTTTGGCGATGTCAGTGTCAGCGCGGCCAGCGGCGATCAGAGCCAACTGGCTATTTATGCTGCCCAGCGCAGCAGCGACAGCGCCCTGACCCTGGTGATTATCAACAAAACCGGCGGCACCTTAACCGGGGATGTTTCCCTGGCCGGTTTCACCCCGGCGGGTAATACGGCCCAGGTGTTTCGTTACAGTGCCGCCAACCTCAATGCTATTGTCCAGCAGGCCAACCAACCGGTGACTCCCAGTAGCTTCAGTGCCTCTTTTCCGGCCAACTCGATGACCCTGGTGGTCATTCCGGGTGCATCAGCGTTCAACTCAGGGGTGTATTTACCGGTTGTGTCAAAATCGTCAGCCATATCGTGCCCTGGTTAAAACACGAGTATTTCTCCATCGTAATAAGTCAGCTTGAGGTCCAAACCCAACATTGCCCACTTGTTGAGGGAATGCCGGGTTTTACTTTGTTCAATCCAACCGTAGATTGCCCAGAGCATTGTAGACGGAGCGGTTAGCCACAGAGAAATCAGCGCCAATTGCTCAGATATTCCAGCCGGTCTTGCATCTCGGCGGCAGAACGGGCATTGAGCAGTTTGAGCAGGCGGCGGACAATCACGCCGATTTGCGCCTGATCAGAGACAATAATCCCGGCGTGGTGACGTCCTACCGCCAGATACAGGGTATGCAATTGGGCAAAGTCTCGGGTATTAAACGTGAAAACCGTGCGGTTCAGTGAAGTGGCAAAGTCCAGGTGTTCTTCATCGAAAGCCCCCATTCGGTCAGCCTCTTGAGCGGAGAGGATATCAACATCACGTGAGCGCAGGGCTTTAATAAGCGCCCGGTTAATAGAATCCTCATCCAGGTAGAGTTTGACCGGTTCAGGCACGAGCCGGGTCTCCAAACTCTTTTTTTACCACTTCCTCGCTGTTGGCGGCTATATCGGCTTCAATTTCATCCCGGTTCAGGTGGTAATAGGCTAAAGCGGCATAAACTCCGGCCAACGCTAACCCCATCTCGTCGGCAGTTTCTTCAGGAGTCAGACCCAATTTGTAATAGCCCACAATCGTCCGCACCGTGACACCCGTGCCGGCAATGATCGGCCTTCCCCCTCGTAGTTTGGGGTCTTTGATGATGAGACCTTCGAGCGTTTGAACTGCTGGCATAAAATACCTCTTAGCCCCGATAATCCTGGCGGATCATTTTAACGGAAAGCAATCCTCTTTTGAGGACTGCTTAGGAGCTTAAGTTTGCACCTTACTTTTATTATAGCATATCGAACTGATGAGCAACAATCGAGCATTTCCTTCTCTGATACAGCCTGGGCAGCTTTCGATATGGTTTGACCTCGTAGCAGCGCAGCATCAAGCAAAGGTTTGACACCCCGTTGACTACTACAGTATAATCCCCCGCAGTAATTCAACTTGTAACCTGTCCAATTCATTCTCACAAGGGGACACCGCCAATGGCGACTTACCTCAAAGAAGGCCAGCGCGCGCCCGGCAGCGAATGGCTCAAAAACCATCCCCGCTTTCTGGAGTGGTTTTACGATGTCTCCAAACAGATCATTGTTAAAACTTACCCCCTCTTAAAGCGGATCAACCCTAAGTTTGCCGAAAAAGTGATGATTCGCGGCGAGGAGATCAGCAAAGGCTGGATGTTCAACTGCCAGATGTGCGGCCAGTGCATTTTGCACAGCACCGGCATGACCTGCCCCATGACCTGCCCCAAGAATCTGCGCAACGGTCCCTGCGGTGGCGTCCGGGCCAACGGCCACTGCGAAGTCATCCCCGAACTACCCTGCATCTGGGTGCAGGCATGGGAACGCAGCCAGCAGATGCCGGCCTACGGCCACGAAATGCAGTGGATTCAGCCGCCGGTTAATCGTACCTTACAGGGCACTTCCGCCTGGATCAACCTGGTTGAAAAGATAGATACCGAAACCCCGCCCGGCTGGAAAATGGCGGAAATCAAAGGAAACTGAGGAAACTGAGGAAACTGAGGAAACTTTCTTTCGCAGTTCCCTCAGTTCCCCTCAGTTCCTTTAGTTCTCGCTCTTCAGGAGTTCACCGTGACCACATCTCTCTCCTCATCCGAACAGCCGATGCGCACCGGCAGCCGCCTGGAACGGGTGCTGCGTTCGGGTCGTTTTGCCGTCACGGCTGAACTGAACGCCCCCGACAGCGCCGACCCCAATGACGTTTATAAAAATGCCCTGGTCCTGGCCGAAGTGTGTGATGCCATCAACGCCACTGATGGCTCCGGGGCCAACTGCCACATGAGCAGTATGGGCTGCTGCGCGTTGTTGACTCGCGCCGGTTACGAAGCGGTGCTCCAGATAAGCTGCCGCGACCGCAACCGTATCGGTATTCAGGGCGATATTCTGGGGGCGGCGGCGATGGGGGTGAAAAATGTCCTCTGTCTGACCGGCGACGATGTATCCAACGGCGACCAGCCGCAGGCCAAACGAGTCTTTGATTTCGACTCGATCCAACTGCTGCGGGTGGCTAAAATGATGCGCGATCAGGGCGTCTTTCTGAGCGGGCGCAAACTAACCACCCCACCCGAGCTCTTTTTAGGCGCAGCCGAAAATCCGTTTGTCCCCCCCCTCGACTGGCGGCCGCTGCGTTTGGGCAAAAAGGTCGAAGCCGGGGCTGATTTTATCCAGACCCAATATTGTTTCGATGTACCGCGCATGCAGCAGTTCATGCAGCGCGTGCGCGATCTGGGGCTACACGAACGGGTGTTTATCCTGGTGGGGGTCGGCCCCATCCGTAATGAAAAAGTGGCCGAATTTATGCGCAACAAAGTGCCGGGGGTGTGGATCCCGGATGCGGTAGTTGACCGTCTGACCAAAACCCCCAAAGAGCAAAAAGTGGAAGAAGGCATGCGTATCTGTGTCGAGATTATCCAGCAGGTGCGCGAGATTGAAGGAGTTCACGGGGTCCACCTGATGGCCTATCGCCAGGAAGAAATGGTCGCCGAGATTATCAAACGGGCCGGACTGCTGCCGCGCCGCGCCCGGCGTGAACTCCCCCGCGCCGCCTCAACCGAGATTTTAGTCCCTGAAACACCGCCGCTGTAATCCCTTAAAACTGACCTCATCATAACGATGTGTCATGTATCCAAACATACGATGACATTCGTTACTACCGTTAAACTTGCCGCAAATCTATACTTGGTATACACTACCAGGCAGAGATGTACTACTGCATTGAGGCGTAGTCTTGGCAAAAAAGTATAGTTGGATTAAACCGAGCAAGTTGTTTTGTGCTTCTGACCGGGGCCGAAACAACAAAGCAAACGGCGCTATGATAAGTAAACATAGCGCCGTTTGCTTTTTAGTCACAGGAGGTGTGTTTGCCGCCAGATAAGTTTATCCATCTCAGTTTCAAACTAATTTGTTTCACGCTCAAAGCGGGTCTGCGACCCCCTCCGAGCGGTTATCATGTTTGTTTTTGGTTTATCAAATTTTAGTATCAAAAAAATAAGGAGATTCCTATGGCACTTTGGTGGATTTACCGATAAAGTAGCTCGCATTAATTTGAGTGACGGCACGGTTAGTTATGAAGGCGTCAACGAGGCTGATGCCCGCAAATATCTCGGCGCGCGCGGCCTGGGCGTCAAATATGTTTTTGATAATGGTCCCGAGGTTGACCCACTTTCGCCCGATAACATTCTATGCGTGATGAATGGCCCGTTGACCGGCACGGACGTGAATATGAGCGGCCGCCTGTGTGTGGTCACCAAATCGCCCTTGACCGGCACCGTCACCGACAGTCACATGGGCGGCTGGACCGCGGCCAAACTCAAATGGGCCGGCTTTGATGCCTTGATTTTCAAAGGCAAAGCCGACAAACCCGTTTATGCCTACGTGGAAAACGGCGAGGTTAGCCTGCTCGATGCCGGCGATCTGTGGGGCAAAGGCATTCATGAAACGCTTAAAATTCTGCGCCAGCGCCACGGCGAAGAGTGCGATGCGATGGCTATCGGCCCGGCGGGTGAAAACCTGGTGAGATTTGCCTGCTGGGTTAACATCCACGACCGGGCTTCGGGTCGAGGCGGCACCGGCTGCGTGGCCGGCAGCAAAAACCTGAAGGCGATTGTTATCAAAAGCGACAAAAAGAATCGCCCCAAGCCAGCCAACAAGGAAGCCGATAAAGCGGCCCGCAAACACGCCCTGGCTAATATTATGGACGAGGCCAATATTACTTCCCCACGCAAGGGTGGTTTGAGTGTTTACGGCACCAACGTGCTGATGAACATTACCAGCAGCATCGGCGCGCTGCCGGCCAACAACTCGCAGGTCACTTCTTTTGGCGAAAGAGCCGAAAAGATTTCGGGTGAATACGTCAAAGAGAACATTCTGGTCAACGACCCCACCTGCCACGCCTGCCCGGTAGCCTGCAAGAAAGAAGTGGAAGTGACCGAAGGGCCTTTCAAAGTTCATATGGAGAGCGTCGAATACGAACCGGCCTGGTCGGTTGGGGCTAACTGCGGCAACGACGACATCGCCGCCGTAGCTTACATTATTGACCTGGCCAATGACTACGGCTTCGATGCGATTGAAATCGGCCAGGCGCTGTCGGTTTATATGGAAGCCAGCCAGCGCAGTTACACCAATGGCGATGGCAAGCTGGATTGGGGCGATACTGAGGGCATGGTCGAGACATGCCGCAAAATCGTGTACCGCGAAGGCGTCGGCGATAAGCTGGCCAACGGCGTGATGGCTGCCGCCAAAGCCTGGGGCCACCCCGAACTCGCTATGACCGTCAAGGGTCAGGCTATCCCGGCCTACGATCCGCGCGGTTTGAAGGGCATGGGCATTGCCTATGCCACCAGCAACCGGGGCGCTTGCCACCTGCGTGCCTACACCCCCGCCGCCGAATTGGGCGTCATGCCCTTCGGTTCGCTCAAGGTTGACCCGCTGGCCTGGGAAGGCAAAGGCAAGCTGGTCAAAATCTTCCAGGATGTCCACGCCGTGTCTGACTCGCTGGACCTGTGCAAGTTCTCCGCTTTTGCCATGGGCATGGACGAGTATACGGCCCTGTTCAACGGCGTCACCGGCTTGAACTACAGCGCCGCCGAAATGTTGCAGTGCGGCGAGCGGGTTTACAACCTGGAGCGCCACTACAACAACCTGGCCGGTTTTGCCGAAGGCTCCGACTATCTGCCCAAACGCTTTGTCGAAGAACCCAGCACCATGCCCGGCTCCGAAGGCCACGTCTGCGAACTGGATCAAATGCTGGCCGAGTACTACGCCGAGCGCGGCTGGGAAAACGGGGTAGTGCCGGAGGCCAAGCTGAAGGAACTGCAAATCGTATAACGGGAGTAGGATTTCACTTTAAGTTGCCGGTGAAAGCCGTTTGAAATAAAAACAGTAGCGAAGAGCTTGTTCTTCGCTACTGTTTTCTTTTTAAATGATCTTGTCAGAGGGTAGCTCAGCCCAAAAGCTTTTTTTATGCGTTAAGGCGTCGTAGCCAAAGTTACCTCAGAGGAAGAGACAAAAATCCTTAAATCCCACCGTAACGAGTATTGGACACCGTCTCACCGCTTCCACTCAAAAGCAGTCCGGCTTTATCCATTCTTTACATAGAAAACAAACAATCAGGCCGATAAATTGAACAGAAGCACGCTGTCATCTTATTTAACTCAAACGGTCATAGTCCAATTGACTCGTTTAGACTCAAAGGAAAATGAATATGAAACTAAATATTCGGAACAAACTTTTGTTGGGGTTTCTGGCCGTTCTGGTCTTAACCGGGCTGGTCGGAGGGGTGGGCATAATGAGCATGGGCCGGATGGATGCCCTGGATACTTTTATGTATGAAAACCATCTTATCGGCTCAAACCTGGCTCAGGAAATGCGGTATTACATTGCTGCAATTGGGCGCGATTATCGCCATGCCATAATTTTTATTGACGATAAAGAAATTGTCAATTCAAAACTTGAGGCCATCGCCAAGTGGCAGGCCGGTACAGACGAGAATATGGCTCAACTTGAAAATTTGATAATCAGTGAAGAAGGCCGGGCCAAATGGGTTGCTGCCCAAAAATCCTGGGAGGCCCTGAAAGTTGAGTTATCACCTGTTTTAGAGGAAATTCAGGCTGGTAATGTAAGTCAGGTCACAGATAAGTTGCCGGCATTACTCAAACAGGGAGACCTGACCATTGCGGAGATTGATAACCTAGCTGAACTAAAATCAGAACAGGCCAAAGCAGCCTCGGCTGAAAATACGGCCACTTATACTTCGGCCCGCCTACAGCTTATTGGATTGATCGCCGGAGCCATCATCGTAGGCTTGGGGGTCGGCTTTTTCCTGGCCCGCTCCATCTCCAATGCCGCTCGCCAAATGGCTGGAGTGGCCCAGGGAATTGCCCGGGGCAACCTGAACCAAACCATTACGGTTAAGAGTAAAGATGAGCTGGGTGATATGGCGACAGCTTTTGGCCAGATGATCACCTACTTGCAGGATATGGCTGCTGTTGCCGGCCACATTGCCAGCGGAGATTTAACCCAAGAAGTAATCCCTCAATCAGAACAAGATGCGTTGGGCAATGCTTTTGCCCGAATGATCACCCACCTGCGCCAGTTGGTGAGTGATCTAACCCGGAGCGCTCATACTGTCGGCGTGGCCTCCAGCCAACTGGCGGCCACGGCTGAACAAGCTGGTCAGGCCACCAGCCAAATTGCCACCACCATCCAGCAGGTGTCTACAGGCGTGGCCCAGCAGACCGACGGAGTCACCCGGGCTGCCTCTTCAATCGAGCAAATGGCTCGAACGATTGATAGTGTTGCCAAAGGGGCGCAGGAACAGGCTATCGCCGTGACCAAATCGTCAGATATTACTGTACAAATGAGTGCGGCTATTCAGCAGGTAGTGGCCAATGCTCAGGCAGGGGCCAAAGGTGCAGCCGAGGCGGCTCAAACAGCTCAGCAAGGCGCAGCGACCGTCGAAGCAACGGTCAAGGGTATGAACGCCATCAAAGCCAGAGTCGGGTTATCGGCCCAAAAAGTGTTGCAAATGGGCCAGCACTCTGATCAGATTGGGGCCATTATCGAGACAATTGACGACATTGCCTCGCAGACAAACTTACTGGCCCTCAACGCGGCTATCGAAGCGGCCCGAGCGGGCGAACACGGCAAAGGCTTTGCCGTAGTAGCCGATGAAGTACGGAAGCTGGCCGAGAAGTCAGCCACGGCAACCAAAGAGATTGCCGGTTTGATCAAGGGTATTCAACAGACGGTGGCCGAAGCGGTGCAGGCAATGGAAGAAGGGACGGTTGAAGTAGAGCGGGGGGCTGAGCGGGCACAAGAAGCCGGCCAGTCTTTGACCGCTATTCTGCGGGCCGCCGAAGCCGTTACCCGCCAGGTCGCTGAGATTTCAGAGGCTGCCGAGCAGATGAGCACTGCCTCCAATAAGCTGGTGGATGCTATGGATAGCGTCTCGGCGGTGGTGGAAGAGAACACAGCCGCCACCGAAGAGATGGCCGCCAGTTCGGGCGAAATGACCCAGGTGATTGACCATATTGCCAGTGTGAGCCAGGAAAACAGTGCCTCCGTTGAGGAAGTGAGCGCCTCGACCGAAGAGATGAACGCCCAGGTAGAAGAGGTTATTGCCTCAACCCAGTCCCTCAGCCAGATGGCCCAGCTCCTGCTTCAAATCGTGGCTCAATTTAAACTTTCCCATGATGACAACCGGACTGGCCTCCACCCTTCCGCACCCGTTCATCAAAATGGGTCCGCTCCGGCAGAACGCACCCTTAGCCACAAGTCTGTTCAGGATTATCCTATGCCAGTCACAAACGGACGGCATTGATCATTTGAAGTGTAGAAATCAACAAAATCGCCGAAGCTTGATAAGCTTCGGCGATTTTGTTTGGCGTGATCTAATAAAGCCGGGGTGGCTTTGGGGAGTTTAGGCTTGCTCGTAGGCTTGCCGTAAACCGGCGATGTCTATTTTCTTCATTTGCATGAGCGCTTGCATTACCCGGCCTGCTCTTTCGGTGTCTTCATCATTCATCAGTTCATCCAGTTGTCTGGGAACAATCTGCCACGATACTCCGTACTTGTCCTTTAGCCAGCCGCACATGCTCTCCTCGCCGCCATCAGCCGTGAGTTTCTCCCAAAAGTAATTTACCTCTTCTTGCGACTCACAGTCAACATAAAGGGATATTGCTTCATTAAATTTGAACATCGGCCCGCCGTCGAGGGCCATAAAGCGCTGTCCATCCAGCTCAAAGACCCCGTGGATGACTTTTCCGGCCATGCCCTTGAAATGTTCATCGAGGGATTCATCAGGGTAGCGTTTAATCCTGATGATTTTTGAATTCTTGAAGACAGAGGTATAAAACTTCATGGCCTCTTCGGCTTGGTTATCAAACCATAAATGTGCAGTTATCTTTTGCATCGGTCTCTCCTTTAAAAATAGTAGACGGTAGATAGAGGTAAGGCATCCTTAATAACCCTGCTGCCTTATTACCTTTTCAATTTTGGTGGCGTGCCTGTCACTTATGAACATGCCTTATAAGTTTTCAGGCTATTTGCCCATTTTTTCCAGCAGCTCATCCAGCCGGTCATAGGAGTCATTCATCCCGTCTTCCATCCCCGATTGAAGCATACCATCCCGATCTTGCACCGACTGGAAGACGGATTGAACGAACAGTCGCGTTCGGTTGCCGGGCAGGGCTTCAAATCTGGCTGTTTCGAGTGTGACGTGCCCCTGTTCCGGCAATCCTTCAAATTCAAAGGTGCCGATGATCCGCTCCGGCGCGGTGACTTCGTGGTTGACGCCATGAAAGGCATATTCATTGCCCGCTTTATCCCGGTGAATATAGCGCCACGAGCCACCGCTTTTTGGCTCAAACGTTTCCAGCGTCATCGTCAAGTCTCGTGGTCCCAGCCACTGGATGTATAGCTGGGGATCGGTGAAAGCCTTGAAAACAAGCTCGCGTGGGGCATCAAATTCTCTGGTGATCAAAATCTCTTGTTTGCCCGGTTCAGCTATAATGTTGGTTTTGTTGGGCTTTGTCATTGGTCTTCAGTCCTTTCTTTATCTGCTAACATTTTCTTTTTTTCTGCCTCCAGAAGTTGATCCAAAGCCTCAAAGCGCTCATCCCAGTGTTGAGTTAGCCGCTTGACCCATTGTTCCAGTTCGCCCATTGTCTCCAGGTTGATCTGGTAGAGTCGCTGCTGCGCTCGTTTTTCCATCAGGATCAAGTTAGCCTCACGCAGAACTTTGAGATGTTGGGAGATGGCCGAGGGAGTGACCTGAAAATTATCGCAAATCTCCGTTGCCGATAAGGGGCCACTTCTGGCCAGCATCTCCAGGATGAGGCGTCGGGTTGGATCAGCCAGGGCAGAAAATTTATCCACAACAGCATTATACAGTATTCATTTAATTAAGTCAATGCTTAAATAACAAGCCGTTCCTTAAAATTTATTACCCGGCCTGCTCTCAGTTAAAAACACAATCTAAAAGGGCGTGTTCATTTTGCTAAAATAGAATATATGTTCTATACTTATATCAGTCATTCAATTTTATGATAAAGGGGGATACTTTAGCGATGTTAAATTTAAACTCAATCATGCTTGGAACTCAACAACCTCACGTGTTAGGTGCCTTTTACGAAAAAATAATTGGCAAGCCAGCCGATATGGTGGAGGAAGGGGGCTGGTATGGCTGGCAGGTAGGCAGTACATTTTTGTCCGTGGGGGAACATTCGGAGATGCAAGGGGCAGCCAAAGACCCCGGACGAGTGTTGTTTAACTTCGAAACCAGAGAAGTCAAAGAGGAGTTTGAACGGATGAAGGCGGCCGGGGCTGTGGTGATAAAAGAGCCTTATGAGCTACAAGGCATGTGGATTGCTACCCTAGCTGACCCTGATGGCAACTATTTCCAGTTGGTAACTCCCTGGGAAGGAAATTAAGTTAAGCTTTAAGCAGAAAAGGGCTGGGAGTTAATCACTCTCAGCCCTTCGATATTAATGAGGCCCGGCTTAATTGACCATGCCCTGAACCAAAGTTTTGCCCATTACATTAGCCGGGTCCAGGTCTGCCGGCAGGTTTAAATCAAGCCCGTAAGCAGTGATGCTACCGGGGGCTGAGCCTGTCCCTGGTTTGGGGGGCGCTCCTGCCAGGCCTGGGCCAGGAGTTCGAGGCTGCGCATCCGCTCATCAATCCCGTGAGTAAAAGTGAAGACCATAATTTCGTCCGCGGCGGCCTCCTGGACCAGGGCCTCAAGGCGGGCTACCACCGAGTCGGGTGCGCCGACAATCCGGTTGGTGGGCAGGCTGCTGGCCAGAGCCAGGTCGGGGTGATCGGCAGCGGCCTGAGGCGGCAGCAAGGCGATGGAGCGGCCGGTCCTGATGGCCAGAACTGCCAATTGGCCGGGGGCGGCAAACCAGGCGGCGGCTTCATCGGTCTCAGCCGTTAAAACGGCCGCAGTGACGATAGCATAAGGCTGCTCAAGCACCGCCGAAGGCACAAAATTCCGGCGGTAAAGATCGAGGGCCAGCAGGGTGCCGCCCGTATCAAAGTGATGGGCAAAGGCAAAAGGCAGGCCCAACTGGCCGGCCAATTGAGCGCTGTAGTCGCTGGAGCCAAGCAGAGTAATCAAGGGAGTGGTAGTAGCAGCCGGGGTAGCGGCAAAGCGAATCCACATGCCCTCCTCGGTCCGGCAGTCTCCCAGCAGCCCCATCAGGTCAATCAAATGACGGGGGAAACTCCTCGACGGCCGAAACCGGCCGGGGTACGGCGCAGAGCCGCCGCAGTGAAAGGATCGGTGCCGGGCGCGCGGCCAATCCCCAGGTCAATCCGGCCAGGGTGGAGCGCCTCCAGCAGGGCGAACTGTTCGGCCACGACCAGCGGCGGGTGGTTCGGCAGCATCACCCCGCCAGAGCCAACCCGGATGGTAGAGGTGGCGGCGGCCAAATGAGCGATGAGCACAGCCGGGGCGGTACTGGCGATACCGGGCATATTGTGATGCTCGGCCACCCAAAAGCGGGTATAGCCTAACTTTTCGGCGTGTTGGGCCAACCGGGTGGTATCGGCCAGGGCGCCGGCGCTGGTTGCCCCGGCGCCAACAACGGCCAGGTCAAGTACGGATAAGGGTACACGCAATTGAGCGTTCATATTTTCAACTCCGTAGATAGGACGGCTAGTCCAGGCATTGAGGCAGGCTGCATGGCTCAAATTAACCGCCGAGAGCGCAGAGTCCGCCGAGGCGGTTTATTCTGTCAGTCAATCAGTCTACCTGATCCGAACATATCTTGCTAAACTTTTGAGACCTTCCCCTGCCTCAGAAAGTTTAGCCTTTCAAGTTCGGAACGGCAAATGCTCACGATGTCTTATTTATCTGGCAAAGGGCTGGATCAGCCTACAAGTTGAGACGATGCCCAGGTTTCAATCTGGTTTGATGACAATCGGCAGGTAGAGCGACGTCGTGTTGGCGGTAGTTAAGGCGAATTCGGTAAAATGGGCCAGGCTGACGGACAGAGTACGCGCCGCAGGATTGCGGCCGGCTACGGTGAGCTGCTGCCACTGGCCGGCGGTGGGGTTATAAAAGACCAGACCCATTTTACTCTCATCAGTGCCCGGCGGCAGTTGGGCCGGGTCATAGTTAATATCAAGGGTCAGGGCATGGTCAAAGGTGGGCTGGCTCAACACCTGCCCCGAAGCCGTGACCAGTTTCAAATCAAATACCAGACCGGCAAAATTGGTGGGATTGGGCACGGTGGGCTGGGCCAGCCGGGTGTAACGCAGCTTGCCGGCATTGACAGGCAGCGCCTCAGCCGGAATGGTCAGCGTGAACACGTGGTCCGGCGTAATCAGGGTAGACCTTGTTTCAGGATCAAGATTAATAACCGTCGTCGTACTGGCGACGGTATTAAAAGCGGCGCTGGCCTGGCCGCCGCCAAAGGCAAAACTGTAGACAGCCGTATTAGTCAGGGTGGCCCCCAGGGCCACCTGGGGCGCGGCGGTAGCGGCAAGGGTGTAGGTCAACCTTGCCCCGGCGGTGACGACCGTAGTGACATCCAGCCCGGCCCCGGAGATGCCGGCGGGCAGCGAGTCAACCAGATGAACCCCTGCCGCGTCAACAGGGCTGTTATTGGCCAGAACGATGGTGTAGGTCAGGGCATCGCCGGGTTGAACGGGGTTATGGGCCACCTTGACAGTTTTAGTAATGGACAGATTGGCCGAACCAGACACGGTATACGCGCGGCTAAAATCATCCCCGCCGCTGCCGTTGCCATCACCGTCAAGCGAGTTGCCGGCCAGGTCTTTGATCGAGGTGCTGCCGCACACCAACAAATGATAGCGACCAGGGCTAAGCCGGGTTCCGCTGTTGAGGTTCAACGTGGCCAGATGGGTATCCCCGTTATAGACAACACTGTTGATGGTAACAGCCTGGTCGTCTCCCTGGGCCGGGCCACAGCTCTGGGTTTGGAAAGTGGTATCAGCACCAGCGTTAAACAGGCGGTAGTTAGCGGGATTGCTGACATCGTGCGCGCCGGTATCACCGGCAGGGTTCTGAACCTGCTCATCAAAGGTGACGATGAGCTGGGTTATGGCTGCCTCGGTAGTTTCTGCCTCTGCCAGCGAACCATCGCCGGTATCGGCATTGGAGGTGAGGTGACTTACTTGCGGCGGCGTGGTATCCAGGGCCAGCACGGCCTGGCCCAGGGCCAGCACGTCAACCCGCTTAAAATTCAGGTTGGTATTGGTGACATTATCGTTTTCATCGTCGCCATCGTTGATGGTAGCGCCGCTGTTTTTGAGCAAGGTTATGAATTCAGCCACCGTCAGTTTTCGGCCCAGGACCTGTTGGGCCAGTTCCTGCATCAAGGCCGCAATCCCGGCAATGTGCGGCGAGGCTTGACTGGTGCCATGCTGGGTCACTGTGCCGCCGGTTGCGCTGGCCCCGCTGATGGGCGCGCCGGGGGCAAAAACAGTGGTTAAGGTAGCATGTCGCTGCGAAAAAGGGGTGATCCGGTCGGCCCCGGAAGCGTAGACTGCGGCCCCATCCCCATAGCCAAAGCTGCCGGCATTGGAGTCATACACCGCCCCAATGGAAAGGGAGTTTGGATCGGCCGCCGGATAGCTGACCCCCTGGGTGCTGCCCCAGCCATAAAAGCTATTGCCTGAAGCGGACACGACAATTACATTCAGTCCGGATAAGGCGGCCAATTCATCAGAAATACCGTAAGCTGTCAAGGGGATTGAATAATTCCAGCCATCTCCCAAAGACATATTGACACTGGCGATATTGTAACTGTGGGCCTGGGCGACCACCCATTGCAGGGCGCTTTCGATATAACCAAACTGGCCGCTCCCGCTGTCTTTGAACACCTTTAAATGGATAATGTTTGCGCCGGTTGCCATGCCGGTATACGCGCCAAAGCTGGCGGCCACAATACTGGAAACATTGGAGCCATGTCCGTTAACATCGCTGGCATTGGCATCACCATCGGCAAAATCGTAATGATAGACAATCCGGTCGGCTACGCCGTCCCCATTGCTGTCCGGTCCAAAATAAGGGTGATCCAGATCAATGCCGGTATCCAGAATCACCACACTCAAACCGGAGCCATCTATCTGGGCAAAGCGATAATCGCTGCGGAAGTCATCGAGGTTGATGAGCGGGCCGGAAACATTGGTCAGCGGGATGATGGGTAAGGTGTCAGTGGTTTCCAGCGGCGGCAGAGGTGTAGCCAAAGGGGCATCTGAGCCGGTTGTGGTCAGCAGTTCCAGGGCTGCCGCGGTTTCCGTATCCGGCGACGGTGTCGTTGTAGGGGGCGGCGTTGTGGGGGTATCGGCGTAAGCGCTTAAACTGCCGGTGCCCAGGATCAGCAACAAGGCAAAGATGGCGAGAATGGATTTTATTCTGGTTGAAGTTGTGGAGACCATGTTAGACCAGCCCTCAGGCTCTTGCGGATAAATGATTTGGGGGGTGTACAAGAGCCATATTCATTTATCGGCTGGTCTGTTATTTTCTTCACGAAAAACTAAAGGTACTCATTTCCCTTTTTGATCAATACTACAACTCCACCCCTTTATGATGGCTCATGCGGGGAGTGCTTCTCGCTCGAGGCATCGGGCAGGAAGAAAACCCCGTTGTCAGAGCCGAGGTCAATAAGCCTTGAGCGGCTGTAGACGACGAGCTTTTCGTGGGTGTCGGCAATGTCGAGGTTCCGCATGTGGAGCTGACCAATCCGATCCTCCGGCCCAAAGGGGGCCTCACCGGCCTCCTGAGCAGGGCCGAACTCGGCAATTGAGCGCTCCATCGTCAGCCGCTCGGGCTTATAGGTGAGGTTGGGGCTTTCGGTATTCAGGATAGTGTAGTCGTCCCCACGCCGCAGCTCAAGGGTAACACTCCCGGTAACAACACGCGCAACCCACTTTTGCAGGCTCTCGCGGATCATCAGGGCCTGCGGGTCGAACCAGCGCCCCTCGTACAGAAAGCGGCCAAGCTTGCGCCCCATCGTAAAGTAGTTGTCGAGGGTGTGCTCGTTATGGATGCCCGACAGGAGCCGCTCATAGGCGATGTGCAGCAGCGCCATCCCCGGCGCTTCATAGATGCCCCGGCTCTTGGCCTCGATAATGCGGTTTTCAATCTGATCGGACAGCCCCAGCCCGTGGCGGCCCCCGATACGGTTGGCCTCAAGCACCAGAGCGACGGGGTCGAGTTCCTGACCGTTGAGGGCGACCGGAATGCCCTCGAAGAAGGCAATCGTCACCTCTTCCCGCTTTATCTCAACCGACTCGTCCCAAAACTTGACCCCCATGATCGGCGAGACGATGTGCGCACTGGTGTTCAAAAACTCCAGGTGTTTGGCCTCGTGGGTGGCCCCCCAGATATTGGCATCGGTGGAATAAGCCTTTTCGGCCGGCATCTTGTAATCGTAGCCGCGGGTCTTGAGCCAGGCGCTGATCTCGGCCCGCCCGCCGAGTTCCCGCACAAATTCCTCGTCGAGCCAGGGCTTGTAGATTCTGAGGCGGGGATTGACCAGCAGGCCGTAGCGGTAGAAGCGTTCGATATCGTTGCCCTTGTAGGTGGAACCGTCGCCCCAGATGCCGACCCCGTCCTCGTACATGGCCCGCACCAGCAGGGTACCGGTAACCGCCCGTCCGAGGGGGGTGGTGTTAAAGTACTTCTTGCCGCCGCTGAGGATATGGAAAGCGCCGCACATCAACGCGCCAAACCCTTCGGATACAAGCTGCTTGCGGCAGTCAACCAGGCGAGCCAGCACCGCTCCGTGCTGCCTGGCCTTCTCAGGGATGCTGTCAAGGTCGGTCTCATCCGGCTGGCCGAGATCGGCGGTGTAGGCGCAGGGCAGCGCGCCTTTCTCCTTCATCCAGGTAACGGCAACCGAGGTATCAAGCCCGCCGGAGAAGGCGATGCCAACTTTTTCGTTTTTGGGGAGTGATTTGAGTATGATGCTCATAGCGACCTCACTTGGGTGGTTTGTTTATGTGGAGGCCATTTTACGCCACTTGCGGCGATATCGCCAACTCTGTCTGGCCCAAGGATGAAGACCCCAGGGCGTTGAACAGGTTGGAAACCTATTGACCGGGAGACAAACCTCTAAAGGTTTTTACGACCTCAATTTCGCCGACCGATTTTATCCGTACCGGCTACTTTTCCAGGTATGGCCCGTACTGAATGGAAATGCTGTCCCCAACCGCGTGGGTGGTTTTCATCGAGTTCGGCCTTAAGCTGCGGCCTGGGTCTCTTCGGCCTCAAGCCGGGTTTGCATCTCTTCCAGGGCAATGGCCGCCACCTGGCCCAGAATTAATAGCAGGGTAGCGTCGGCCTCGGTAAAATCGTTAGCCCGTTTGTTCAAAAGTTCAATCACGCCGATGAGCTTGCCCCGCGCCATCATCGGCACGCACAGGATCGAGCGGGTGACAAAACTGAACTCCTCGTCAATATCCAGCGAAAAGCGAACGTCCTGGCGCGGATTGTTGACAATCAGCGGCTCGCGCTGGCGGCCCACCCAGCCGGCAATACCGGTATCACTCTTAATCCGATAGCCGCGCAGTTCGTTCCGAATATCCCCGTGAACCAGCACAAACGCCAGTTCATTGGTTTCTTCATCCAGCAGCAGCAGCGAACCATCCTCGGCTCTGAGTACGCTCATAGCGCTGTAAAGGATCTGGTCCAGCAGAGCAAACAGGTTTTCCTCAGAAGTGATTTGTTGGGTTGCCCCGTACAGGTCCTGCAAAGCCTCCATGTAATGCCGAAAAGCCAGGCTGTCTTCCCGCAGAACCTTGTTTTCCTCCTGCAAGCGGGCATTTTCCTGCTGCAAAAATCGTAAGGCTACTGTATTCTCCATGCAGATTTCCTCCTATCCGACGGCCAAAATTCTGGTCGCCACCCCACTCAGCATCACCGTTGCCGCCAAATCGGTTTCGGCAAAGGTATCGCCCGGCTGGTTGAGCCGTTCCCGGCCTGTAGCGCTTTATTCTCTTCTTGCAGCCAGACATTTTCCTGCTGTAAAAAGCGCAGCGCCGGTTTATTGGTGGGCATGGGGTACTCCGCTTCTTATGGACAAGTTCTTAATACTGTTGAGTATAGCAGAGAATACCTTAACATACAACCACCTTTGGCCTGCTTTCACCAACCCACGTTGCCGGTTTGAATTAGCAGGCAGGCCATTGTATAATTGACCGCATTACAGCACAGATGAGGTAAAGACGTGTTTAATTTTGGTTCGAAGCTAAAAGAGAGTTTATCCCGCACCCGCAATTCGGTATTTGGGCAAATTGCCGGCCTGTTTGGGGCCAATCAGATTACCGATGAGTTGTGGGACGATTTGGAAGCGCTGTTGATCCAGGCCGATGTGGGCGTGGATACCACCGCCGCCCTGGTGGAACGGGTGCGCGAACGGGTGCGAAAAGAAGGCGTCACCCAGACCCATCAGGCCCAGGTGATTTTGAAAGAAAGCTCAATCCGAACCCCTTCGCCTGCACCTGCGCTGATTAAGCCTGTTGTTGCTACTGATGCTGTTTTAAGTTGAGCCAAATAGAAACCTTAAATTTGTCTATAATTTGTTTATATTTTTGTAGAAAAGCTATATGTCACAAGAAACAAGGGCTTTTACCAGTTTAGTTACCGAGCCAGTAAGCGCAAGCCCGCAAGTAGGCTTGCTGCAGCGATCTTTACCTCTAACCATCGCTGCAATTGTTATCCTATTCCTGGCCTTTTTTAATTTGACTCATTATCCCATAACCTGGTTTGACGAGGGTTCTCACCTGCATGTGCCAAAAACCCTGGTGCGGTATGGTGTTTATGCCGATTATAGCAGTGAAGGGTTTCGTCATTATGGGCCGACAATAGGGATTGGACCTACCATTATGCTGCCTATTGCCGCTGCCTTTCAGTTTTTTGGGATTGGCCTGCTACAGGCTCGCCTGGTGATGGTATTGTACCTTTTGGCGACAATCTACGTTTTTTATCGTTTGGCTGAGGGTTTAGGTGGGACTCGGCTGGCATGGGTGGCCACCGCCCTTTTGGTAACTTCTAGAGGTATCTCTTTAATCGAGTATGGGCGGCAAGTATTAGGCGAGGTGCCGGGTCTGCTTTTTGTAGTCGCAGGGTTAGCCTTGTGGTTTGCCACCTGGGAGCGGAGTAGCTGGCAGCGGCTTGCCGCAGTGGGGCTGCTTTTGGGTCTGGCCATGGTAACTAAACATCAATATCTGCTGGTGCTGGCCCCCACTCTGGGGTTGGCCTGGCTGGCCAACTTAAATTACTATCGTACTGCCCCCCAGCGACTGTTTATTGTGCCAGGAATTATTGCGTTCTTCTGTTTTGCCTTGTGGCAAGGTTATCTCATTTTGTATCTGGGACCGGCTACCGCCAGCGAGAATCTGGCGATGTTCCGCCAATTTACCTCGGGCGCGGCCTTGGTGTTATCGCCTCAATTAATGGAGCGCGGCCTTAGAGAATTGTTGAGCCTCAATGTGTACATGGGCTGGTTAGTGCCTGTGCTGGCTTACGGTTTTATTCTGGCTCTGCCCCGCCAGAAAGAGGGACAGCGCTGGGGGTATTTTGTTGATGCTGGTGGCAGTTAATCTGGTCTGGTATGTTGTCGCCTCGATCAGTTGGCTGCGTTATGCCTTCCCCGGCCTGGTTTTTGCCAGCCTGTTCGTGGCCCGCTTCTTCTATGATTTGACCGATGGATTTCAGTTGGATGTGCGGGCTTTACGACAAGCATTCTCTCAGGGACAGGCCGCTTTAGGCAAGCAAGCTTTGCGTTGGGGCTTATTGGTTTGGTTGGCCCTCATGATAGCCGTACCTCTGGCTCAAACAAGCCTGAAGATTTTATCGCCTGGTTTCGACGCACCTGAGGCGATGGCCGCTTATATGAATGAACATGTACCACCAACAGCCTTAGTCGAAACCTGGGAGCCGGAAATGGGCTTTTTGACCGACCATAACTACCATTTCCCACCGCCGCTCCTCCTCAACAACGCAGTTGGCTATGTCTGGTTGGGTGGAGACCCACCCGCCGCTAAATACAACTTTGTACAATCAGAACGGCCTGATTATGTACTGGTAGGTCAGTTTTCCCGCTGGGTAGAGCTTTATCCAGCCGATGTATTGGCTACCCAATATAAACTGGTAACCAGTATCGGCCCGTATGATCTATATAGTCTTAAAAATCCAAAATCGTAACTACTCAGCCATGTCATTTCGACCGAAGGGAGAAATCTCCGAGGCCGATGCAATGCGGTAGAGATTTCTCGGCCTATGGTCTCGAAATGACATGAGGGTTGAGCAGTTGCCCAAAATCTTAATAGTATGGAGTACACCCGTGCATAACTCTAACGGAACCGGTCTCAACCGGTCAGAAATTGCTCAAATGATTATAACCAGTTTGCAAGAAGTGCTGGCTATGGACAATGGTGGTTCACCCAGCCCTCAACCCTTCACCCCCGAAACTCGCTTGATTGGCCGGGAAGCTGCGCTTGACTCGATGGGCCTGGTTAACCTGATAGTCGAAGTAGAACAACGGTTGGAAGATACCTATGACCTGACCGTAATTCTGGCCGATGAACGAGCGATGTCGCAGAAGAATAGCCCGTTTCGCTCGGTCGAAACCCTGGCCGATTACATTTGCCAGTTAGCCACAGAGTAGGCTGAACGTGTCAGAAACTGAAGTTGTTCTAATTACCGGCACCCGCAAAGGAATTGGCCGTCACCTGGCCGAACACTTTGTGCGTAAAGGTGCTATTGTAGAAGGGTGCAGCCGCGAGGCACCCGATTGGGAATTGCCCAATTATACCCATCATTGTTTGGATGTGGCTAACGAGGTTCAAGTTAAAGCCTTGTTATCTTCAATTCAAAAACGACATGGCCGGTTGGACGTCCTCATAAACAATGCCGGTATTGCTTCGATGAACCACAGCCTGCTCACTCCGGCTGCAACTATTGGCCGGATCATGTCAACCAATTTTCAGGGCACCTTTCTCTTTTGCCGTGAAGCGGCTAAAGTGATGCGCCGCCGTCGTTATGGCCGCATCGTCAACTTGAGTACGGTGGCCGTACCCCTGCGCTTGGAAGGGGAGGCTATCTACGCCGCCTCTAAAAATGCGGTGCTTACCTTTAGCCAGATTTTAGCCCGTGAATTGGCTGAGTTTGGCATTACCTGTAACGTGATTGGCCCTACCCCGATTGAAACAGATTTGATCCGCAATGTGCCCAAAGATAAAATTGAGCTGATTATCAACCAGTTAGCCGTTAAACGTCTGGGGCGATTTGAAGATGTGGCTAACGTAGTAGATTTTTTTGTCAAACCGGAAAGTGATTATATTACTGGACAGGTGATTTACCTGGGAGGCGTCTAATGGCAATAGCATGGTTACTGGAAAGAATGACTCAATGGCAGTCCGAACCTGCCCTCATCCGCTCGGATCAGGTGACAACCTATGGTCAACTGCTTGGGTTGGTGGCTTTGTGGCAAGCTCATCTTGACGAACACGGCGTAGAGGCCGGACAGGTCGTGGCTTTGCGGGGGGATTATACGCCCAAAGCCGTTGCCCTGATGCTGGCCCTGATTGACCGGGGGACAATTGTTGTGCCTTTGACCGAGGCGGCGGAAGTGCATCGGTCTGAGTTTTTGGATATTGCCGAAGTTGAAGTGGAAATCTCTTTTGATGAGGCTGATGGCTGGACCATTCACAATCGCGACCGGGTTGCCGCCAATCCCATCACCCTCAAATTACGGGCGGAAGACGCGCCAGGGCTGGTCCTCTTCTCTTCGGGTTCAACCGGGAAAAGCAAGGCGGCCTTGCACAACTTCATCCCCTTACTGGAAAAGTTCAAGGTTTCGCGGCAGCGCATGTGTACGCTAACCTTCCTGCTCCTGGATCACATCGGTGGGATTAATACCTTGTTTTACACCCTATCCAACGGCGGCACGGTTGTATCGGTGCGCAGCCGCGATCCCGAAGTTATCTGCCAGATGATCGAGCGTTACAAAGTTGAAATGCTGCCTACCTCCCCTACGTTTCTGAATTTACTGCTGATCTCCGAAGCCTACAAGCGTTACGACCTGTCGTCGCTCAAGCTGATTACCTACGGCACCGAAGTGATGCCGGAAACCACCCTGCACCGTGTTCATGAACTGTTCCCCAATCTCCGTTTGCAGCAAACTTACGGGATGTCAGAGTTGGGTATTTTGCGCTCTAAATCCAAAGACTCCGGCTCGCTCTGGGTTAAAGTTGGCGGCGAGGGCTTTGATATAAAAATAGTGGACGGTATCTTATGGGTGCGAGCGCAATCGGCTATGTTGGGTTATTTGAACGCCCCCAGTCCTTTTGACGAAGAAGGCTGGATGAATACCGGCGATATGGTCGAGGTTGAAGGTGATTACATCCGCATCCTGGGGCGAAAATCAGAAATCATCAACGTGGGTGGGCAGAAGGTCTATCCGGCCGAGGTTGAAAGTGTGTTGTTGCAGATGGATAACGTCAGGGATGCAGTGGTAATTGGCGAAAAGAATCCTATCACCGGCAACATTGTCACGGCGCGGGTCAATTTGTTTGAGCCGGAAGACCCCAAAGCTTTCAAGCAGCGCCTGCGCGTTTTTTGCCGAAATAAGCTGGCGTCATTCAAGATTCCGGTTAAGGTAGAAATCAGCGGAGATGAGCAGTATAACGCCCGTTATAAACGGATGCGGCGATTAGAGGTGGTTGGAGGAACAAGCTAACTATCATTAAAAACCTATCCGAAAACCCAGCCGCGGCGGCTTCCACGCCGCCGCGGATCGGGCGTGGGAGCCCGGCCCGCTAGATTTTGGATAGATTCTAAGTACATTTTATCAAACTCAAACCGCTTTCATAGATTTTTCCTATAAAGTTTTTATTCAAATATTCTATACTTCAGCTTGGAGATTCCGTGAGATAAACACATCATCACAATACTTGATCTTCTGACCCGGTTCTGAACACTACGAGGAATCCCTTACCTTCCATATAAGGATTATAAGGATTCCTCTTTTTTTAGATAACCCTGGCATAACCGGTAATGACTTTAATAGTGAGAGAGGTTGCAATGCTCAAAAATAACCACTGCCCCAAGCTGCACAATATTCAAAGATATGCCTCCTCAGCCCTCCTTAATTTCATCTATCCATCATTTTTAATGGTCGTTATTTTAGCTTTGACTATGGGCTTTTTATTGAGCCTATCTGTCATCCAACCCAGGACAGCGCTGGCCCAGGGGGGCGGTAATGGGGTGATCACCCAGACAACCGTGGCCGATTTTGGAGCCAGTTGTGGTGTAGCGACCAATGTGAGCGTGAGCAGCGCCGGTGGGGGGGAACTGCGTTTAATAGCTACGTTAGAGGACTACTTTGATGATACTGTTGTCAACAATAGTCTCTGGTTAACCGGCACGGCGTATGCATGGTATACTGGTGGCGTGCCTGCCCAAACTAATGGGCTGCTCAACTTGGATGGCTCATATCTGCGTTCGCAAGCAGTTTTTACGCAACCGGAACGTTTTTCTTGAAACGCGAGCCTTGTTACGGGTCAATGGCAACAATGCCGGACAGGTAGATTTGGGCTATTATCGGGAGCTACCCCCTCTTAACCCCAATGCGCCGAGTGATGCCAGTTCTTTCCGTATCTTCCTGGCTGATACCAATAATAATCTGTCCGTTCTTTCCCGCGATGGTGGCTCTTCGGCCCCGTTGAGCAGTATTGATGTGGCCGACCCCGACTTAACCCAATATCACAACTTTCGGATCGAGTGGAGCCAAACGGAAACCCGTTATTATGTAGATGGCAGTCAGATAGCCAATGTCACCCCCAGTATCTCCACGCTGCTATCGTGGGTATTCTTATACACCCAGGAGCCGTCGCGCCCGATGCAGGTAGATTGGGTGCGGGCCGGAGTATACACCGGGAGCGGGACATACGAATCTTGCCCTCAGGATGCAGGAGCGGTCGCCAACTGGACCGGGTTGGATGGAGTCGTAACTCAACCATCAGGGACCACCATCAGCTATCGGACCCGGACCTCGCTGGATGGGGTGAATTGGAGCGAGTGGGCGGTGGTAAATGGGAGCAGTATCAGCAGTCCGGCGGGGCGATATTTGCAGTATGAAGTCACTTTAGGCACAAGCGACCTGTTAAACTCGCCGGAGGTGCAGCAGGTCAGTTTGAGTTATCAAACCGTCAGTGGAACGGCGACGAACACGCCAACCCCCACCAACACACCCGTGCCGCCGACAGCGACTTCCACAGCAACGCCAACAAATACGCCTGAGGGAACAATGCTGATAACTCAGACATCGGCGGGAGATTTTGGGGCGAGTTGTAGTGTGTTGAACAGTGTGAGTGTGAGCAACGCTGCCGGAGGCGAAGTGCGCCTCGCCGCAACAGTGGAAGACTACTTTGATGGAACCACCATCAACAGCAGCCGGTGGGTCACGGGCAGCACCTACGAGTGGTACACCGTGCCCCCCAGTGTTGGAGACGGACTGCTTACGCTTGATGCCGCCTACTTACGTTCCCAAGTAGGTTTTAATCAGAGCACGCCGGTGCGCTTTTTCGAGGCTAGGGCGATGCAGCGGATTAATAGCGACAACGCCTCCTGGCCCGACCTGGGCTTTTATCGCGAATTGCCGCCGTTAGCCTATGGCAGCGGCCCTTATCCCAACGATAGTTCTTTGCGTATATTTGTTACCCGCGATACCAATACCACCTACATTCGTGGGCGGGATGGCGACGCCTCTAACCCCCTCATTGATGTTGATATACCAACGATCAACTTAACCCAATATCACGATTTTAGAATTGAGTGGGATGCCAGCGAAACCAGGTTTTATATAGATGGAGTATTTCAGGGCACAATAGTCGGGAGTTCGGCGCTAAACACCTGGGTGTTTTTGTACAGTCAGGACCCGTCAACATCTAGTGGGGGTAGAAGCCCCATGCAGATAGACTGGGTGCGAGCGGGAGCCTACCCAACCAATGGTACGTATACCTCGTGTGCCCAGGATGCCGGTCAGGTTGTTACCTGGGCTACGCTGGCTTCAACCGGAAATACCCCGGCCAATACAAACATATCATTCAGCACTCGTACTTCGCTGGATGCCAATAATTGGAGCGAATGGTTGCCGGTCAGCAATGGCAATATTGGTAGCCCGGCTGGCCGATACCTGCAATACCGCATGGAATTGAGCAGTTCAAATGTCCTGGTGTCGCCGGAGGTGCAGCAGGTCAATTTGAGTTATCAACTGTGAGTGCGACGCCGACGAGCACTGCGACCTCAACGGATACGCCAATTCCGCCGACACCAACAGACACAGCGACGAACACGCCAGTGCCGTCGACTCCGACAGACACAGCGACGAACACGCCAGTGCCGCCAACGGCGACGAATACACCAACGGTGACTCCCACCTTTACCCCTACGCCAATAGCAGGACTTATCTTTGCCGATGGCTTTGAGTTGGGCAATCTGACCGCCTGGTCGGCCAGTACCACGGATAGTGGCGATCTGAGTGTGGCGCCGGCAGCGGCTCTGGTTGGAACAAATGGGTTGCGGGCGGTGCTGGATGATAACAACAGCATCTATGTCACCG
>JAAUSP010000665.1 GCA_012032575.1 Anaerolineales bacterium
CGCTGGTGGGTTCAGCAGTCGGCTCGCTGGTGGGTTCAGCAGTCGGCTCGCTAGCTGGTTCAGCAGTTGGATCCTGACGCCAAAGCGACTCGGCTTCCTGAGAACATCATTACAAGAGCGAGGAGTAAAACTAGATGGATTAATTTTTTCATTTCTTTACCTCCAAATATATTTTGGCATATAAAAATAAGTTTTTGTTGCTAGCACAAGCTGAGAATATCATTGATACGCGGGAGAATCAATAATACCTCCGGGTTATTTTGCTAACTTCTGGCTTTTTAGCTGTCACTGCGTGTTTTATTCAATGGTAATATTTACAGATTACGCAAAATCGCTTAAAATTTTGATATTGAAGATTTCGATTGGTAACTGGTCAAATTCTTTTAATGGTGGGTTTTTAAAGATACTTATGAAACAAAAAAATCTATTTAGCACACGGGGATTTATCTTTGCGATTGTTATCACGATTCTTGCAGTAGCCCTTATTGGGTTTTATTGGATCAATAAACCCTCAAATGATCTAAAAAAACTGAGTATTACTTCCACTCCTATTCCCTCCACCTTGGCGGCTACAACCATTGCACCACTTTCTCCTCTTTCA
The DNA here is from genome assembly GCA_012032575.1 of Anaerolineales bacterium. The sequence continues at coordinate 602 of JAAUSP010000665.1, forward strand.
CCTTTGAGTCCGGTCCCGACAACCGTTACGAAACAAACTGACACTGCTGAAGTTGAAGCGTTAATTCAAGAAGGGATAGCCGCATATGAGAGTCGAAATTATCAAGAGGCAATCAATATATTAAATCAGGCTTTAAATTTAGACCCTAACAACGTGTTGGCCCACAATGCACGCGGGACTGTTTACTTGGATTTGAAGGAGTACGACAAAGCAATTGCTGATTATACAGAAACGATTGAGTTGGAGCCTCTTTTTCCGTACCCCTATTACAATCGTGGCCGAACATATTTACTATTGAAACAGTATGATCAGGCTATAGCCGATTTACAACATGCTACCCAACTTTTACCCTCCGAGTTTGGCTACCGTGCCAACGGCAACATTGGCCTCATCTATCATCGCCAGGGTAAATATGACCAGGCCCTCGAAGCGTTCACTGCCGCCGTTTCCTTCGATGACTCCAAAGCCGACACCTACTTTCTTAGGGGCGAAACTTACACCGCTATGAGCAATTATGAGGCGGCTATTAACGACTATGAGGCCGCCATCAGCCGCTTTGCCAAGTATGACCAGGCTTATCAGAGTCTGGGCTATGCCCGCTACAAAATCGGTCAGTTTGACCAGGCTCTGGAAGCGCTCGACAAGGCGCTTGAGCTTTCACCCGCTACTCCCACCCCATATTTTTATCGAATGTTGGTTTACCTGGCTACCGATCAAACTAACAAAACCCAGGCCGAAGTATCGCAGGGGATGGATCATATTGGCACACTGCCCGAAGAGGAACAAGCTTTGCTGTTCAAAAGGATTTTGGACGACCTGGAAACTTTCTCCCAGGAAAACCCTGCTCAGGCCAAAGCTGTTGAAGCATTAGTCAATCTTATTCCGCCTCAGTAATCCTAAACTATTAGTTCGTCCAGTTCCGAAATCGCCTCTTTAACCGAGGCGATTTTTTGTTTGCTGCCCCAATGATACCTGGCTCTCATCTCGGCCAAAATTCCAGTCACAGCCCCATCCCCTTGCAGCCGACCCTGTTCCAGCCAGATAGCCCGGCTGCACAAACTCTCCACTGCCTCAAAATCGTGGGATACAAACAGGATGGTCACGCCCTGTTTTTGTAGTTGACGAATCCGCTCCAAACACTTGAGCTGAAAGCTGTAATCGCCCACGGCCAGCACTTCATCCACCAATATAATTTCCGGCTCCACGTGAATCGCCACCGAAAACCCCAGCCGCATCTGCATACCCGACGAATAGCTCCGCACCGGTGTGTCAATAAACTCCCCAATCCCGGCGAAGCCGATAATATCATCCAGTTTTCGATCCATCGCCTGGCGGTTCAACCCTAAAATTGACCCGTTCAGATAGATATTCTCGCGCCCGGTTAAATCGGGGTGGAAGCCCGCGCCCAACTCCAACAAAGCCGACAAGCGCCCCGCCACTTTGATCACGCCCGTATCCGGGTCAATAATCCGGCTAATCAGCTTCAAAATGGTACTTTTGCCTGAGCCGTTGGTTCCCAAAATTCCCACCGTCTCACCCGCTTTAATCGAAAAGCTGACCTCCTGCAAAGCCCAAAAATAATGTTTGCCCCGCGCCTCCCGGTTGAAGATATTCACAAACACTTCCTGAAAAGCCCGGTGCGGAATCTTTAACAACCGAAATCGCTTGGAAACATTTTCAAAGCTGATCGCCTGATCACTCATTGCCCTAAACTTCCTCGCCAAACGTGCGGCTGTACCGATAAAAAACAAATGAACCGATTCCCAAGATAGCGATGGTGGTAAGCAGCGTGCGGATAAAGAAATACATTTCCGGCGGGGCACCACCACTGCCTGTCCCATACAAAATAACCCGATAAGTGGCGATAATTGAAGCCATCGGGTTGAGTATATTCATCAAACGCCAGACATCAATGGTAAAGCCCCATAGCTCATAATTGCGCGGCAAAATATCCCCCGGATAAAAAACAGGCGTCAAAAAAAACCAGGCTTGCATCAGGACTTCCATAATTACCTGGGTATCGCGATAAAACACATTGACCGTGGCCATAATCAGCCCCACCCCGATGACAAAAATAAGCTGCGTCAAAATTACCAGTGGCAACAGCAGCACCCACCGGGTTAAGGGAATTTGAAAAACCAGGATAAAGGCGAACAAAACTACCAGCGCAATCAGAAAATTCACCAGATTGGCCAACACCATCGAGATGGGCAGAACCTCGCGCGGAAAATAAACCTTGCTTACCAGCGGCGCATTATCAACGATACTGCGAATCGAACCAATCACCGAAAAAGAGAAAAAGTTCCAGGGCAAAATACCGCACAAAATAAATACCGGGAATTTTTTAATATCGGTGGTGGGAGCAATAACGGTGAAGACAATCGTAAAAACCAGCATCATCAACAGCGGATTAACCAACGACCACAAAATCCCCAGGACCGAATTGCGATAACGCACCTTCAAATCCCGCATCATTAAATTGCGCACCAGTTCCCGATAGGACCACAACTCCCTAACCCGATCCAGAGTGCTGCTCCAAAAATAGAAGGGTCTGGCAAACCAGGGTAAGGTTTGGTTGGCTGTAATAATCAACCCCGACTCCGTTTTTTCTACTGTCACCATACATACGCCTCATTTACAATAAAAGTCAGCACCATCAAACTTTGGCCCTGACAGCCATCAGACGCGCTATTTTAGCACGACTCCGCCCAAGCCAAAAGTTTCGCTTGATTGAAATGGGAGCACTTTTCCCTCTTGACTCAGCTCGTGAATTATGCTAAATTATCTATATACTTTGATTGTCTAGGTAAACTATCCCTAATGGACCTAACTTTTGATAGGTGATTTTCATCAGATGGGTTGATATACTGAAACTGTGAACATCAAATTGTCCTCTCTCCTCAGTGGGAAAACCCTATGCACTGTCCAAATTGCGCGCATCCAAACTATGACCTCCTTCAGTCCTGCCCTGCTTGCCATTTCAGCGGCGACCCCCTCTTCATTGAAGAATTGGACCGGATTGAGTGGCTCTTAGCTGAAATTGACCAGTGGGAGCCGGGCCTGGGGGTCTCTCCCGAAAATCTTAACCTTATCCGGCAAAAGTACACCGCCCGCCGGCGCGAGTTGGAAATTACCCTCAACCTGCGTTTACCCCCCTTCACCTTGGAAGAAGCTCGCCTGGCCTGGCCCCAACTATTCCAACGGGAAGCGCTGCTCCAAAAAATGGGGGAGTGGCTGGCGGCAGGTCAAATTGACCCCCTTTCCACCCAAGCGCTGGTTGATCAGACTTCTCAGCAAGTTGAGGATCTCCTCGAACAATTGGAGGGCCAGCCTCGCCCTGGCTATCCTCAAACCGAAGCCGACCGGCTTGGCACAACAAATTTCCTACTAGACGCCGCCACCCGCCTGGGTCAAAATCACAGTTTTACTTCCCCCGCCGCCGAAGCTCAAATTTTAGCCTCCCTCCGGGTCGAAAAAGAACAACTGGAAATCAGCCTAAGCCCTCGCCCAACCCCTGAACCCGTCAACCAACCGGCTGGAGCGCCATTACAAAAACAC
>JAAUSP010000666.1 GCA_012032575.1 Anaerolineales bacterium
CGGTAGACGGTAGACAGGGAACGATCATGCGACCCTGCTACCTCACCCCTTCGGGTGCGCCGAAGGGCGTGCGACCCTGCTACCTTTTCATCATCGGTGGCGTGCCACAGGTTCGTGAACACTCCTTCATAAATAAAGACGCGATGAGGCGTGAAGCGAGGAGGCGAAAAATTCTTCGCCTCCTCGCCTCCTCGCGTCCTCGCCTCATTTTCCAACGGATTTCTCCTGACAAGACAATACCCCGCCTGTCCAGACAGAAGGGCGGGGCCGTTGTAAAAGCTAACAGTTAAATGGTTACGTCAGAAGAATTAAATCCAGATTAAAGCACTGTTAGAAGTTTGTTAGATTTACCCCCATACATACAGAAACTATTTTATACTCAACTTGGCTGTGAGGCAACAAAAAAGAAGCGCGCATGGGCGGCTTCATCATAGCACAACTATAAAGTTCCATCTTTAAGCGAAGTTTAACGGGAGTTTAAGAAAACCTTAACTACTCATGTCATTTCGACCGAAGGGAGAAATCCCTGATACCTATATAGCGCAGTAAGGATTTCTCGGCCTACGGCCTCGAAATGACATGAGGGCTAAGCAGTTACACCTTAAGAACCAAAAGAGCGAAGCAGAAAACTGCTTCGCCCTTTTGAATTTGGGTTAGCTTGCTTTAATCGCTATCTTTTTGCGATTTTGCGTGGCCTGGGGCGACTTGGGCAGGGTAATGGTTAAGACTCCATTCTTAAAGCTGGCGTCCACCTTATCGCTTTGCACCTCAGCCGGGAGCGGGATCGTCCGCTGGAAGGAGCCATAAGAGCGCTCCATGCGATAGTAATTGTCGCCCTTATCTTCCTTTTCGTGCTTCTTCTCACCGCTGATAGTCAGGACATCATTGCTCAGGGAGACTTCGACATCCTGCTCACTCAGGCCGGGCAGTTCGGCGGTAATTTTTACTTCCTTATCGTTCTCTGTCACATCCACCTGGGGATTGAATGTCCCAAAGTGATCCATCGCGCCGCCTTCAAACGGGGTCAGACCAAACCCCCGCCCAAAGAAGTCATCAAACAGCCGGTCCATTTCATCGCGGAAGCCGGTGAAAGGATCGTCATGCCGTCTGACCAGCACATTCTTATCACTCTTTTTCCACGGAACCATATCTTTGATAGCCATAGGATATACAAACCTCCTTTACTGTTGGCTTACAGAACTTCGTGAAACGTGAGGCGTGATGCGTGATGAATTTATAGAAAAAGTCCTCACGTTTCACGCATCACGCATCACGTATCATACTACGCCGCTTTCACCGCAATCTTGCGGGCCTGGGCCGGGCCGGCTTTGGGCAGATGCAGGCGCAGGACGCCGTTCTTGACGGTGGCCTGGATGTTGTCCTGGTCCACTTCGTCGGAGAGGGAAAAGCGGCGGAAATAATCGCCCACTTCGTACTCGGCATAAGCCAGGCTGTAGTTCTCCGGCTGCGCCCATTCGACGTAGCCGTTGATGCTCAACACATTCTTTTCCAGGGTAATATCCACCGATTTCTCATCCACGCCGGGCATATCGGCCACAACAATCACTTCGTTTTCGGTTTCAAAAATATCGGCGCGGGGCACATAAGCCTTGCGGGCGCGGGTGCGTTCCGCTCCATTGGTGGTGATTTCCTCTTTTTCAACCTCTTGGGTTTGCAGTTCTTTGCTTTCAGTTGCCATTATAACCTCCGATGATTTACGATTGATGATTTACGATTTGCGTTCAACGTTCAAACGTTTAACGTTCAACGTTTACGCCGTTTTGATGTTGATTTTGCGCGGTTTGTCGGCTTCGGCGCGGGGCAGAGAGACGTGGAGAATGCCCTTATCGAAGAAGGCTTCGACCTTGTCCGACTCAACCGGGAAGGGAAGCTGGAAGCTGCGGGTGAACTTGCCGTAGCCGCGCTCGCGGCGATGGTACTTCTCGCCCTCTTTCAATTCTTCGGGCTGGCGCGAGCCGGTCAGGGTCAGGGTCTCGCCGACGACCGAAATGTCAATATCTTCGGGGTTGACGCCGGGCAGTTCGGCGGTGAGCACCGCGCCTTCCGGGTTGGTCCAGACATTCATCGCCGGGAAACTCGGCGCGGTCTGGTAGCGGGGGCGGCGGTAAAAGCTGTCAAAGAGGCTCTCCATCTCCCGCTGGGCGCGTTCGATTTCTTGCCAGGGGTTGGCTAAACTTTGGCGGCCAAATGGTTGTCGTAACATGGTTATATCTCCTTTACTGTCCTTAAATATTGTTGACTTTTTGATGAATTTGGGCTCGTTCCCGTCTCAAACCTGTCAGGTCTGACAGACCTGACAGGTTTGGGATAGGAGAACAAGCACATCTATTTAAGTTGATTGATGCTTTTATCATAAAAAAGAGTTGTTAGAAGTACGATAGAGGAATGTTAGAGGTGTATTAGAAATTACGGTCCATTTGCGTTTCAGCTTCATATATTTATAATAAGTAGCACATTTGTTCGCCATCTATTTGTATCCTCTGTTGAGTTTACCGCTACTTCTGACATATCCCTCCAAATGCAACAAGGGTCAGGCACTTTTTATTGGTTAAAGCACAAAGCTAAAAAAGGAGAAAACTATGAGCAGTGTACGTGTATTGGTTGGTACCCGTAAAGGCGCATTCATTCTGACCTCGGATGAGAGGCGGGAAAAGTGGGACATCAACGGGCCTCACTTTGGAGGGTGGGAAATTTATCACCTCAAGGGATCACCCGCTAACCCCAACCGAGTCTATGTCTCGCAATCCACAGGTTGGTTCGGACAGTTGATCCAGCGCTCCGACGATGGCGGCCAAACCTGGGAACCGGTGGGCAACGAATTTATCTACGAGGGCGTCCCCGGCACCCACCAGTGGTATGACGGCAGCCAACATCCCTGGGAATTCAAACGGGTCTGGCGGCTCGAACCGTCGCTAACCGATCCGGATACAGTCTATGCCGGAGTAGAAGACGCGGCGCTGTTCCGCTCCGGTGACGGCGGCCAAACCTGGCAGGAGCTTCCGGGGCTGCGGAGTGTCAAAGGGCATCTCTGGCAGCCCGGAGCCGGGGGAATGTGCTTGCATACTATCCTGCTGGATCCGAGCAATCCCAACCGCATTTTTGTCGCTATTTCGGCTGCCGGCGCGTTCCGCACCGACGATGGGGGGGGAGACCTGGCGACCCGTGAACCGTGGTCTGAAATCTGAGCACGAGTTACCTGACCCCCATGCCGAGGTTGGCCATTGTGTTCACGGCCTCGCTATGCACCCGTCGCGTCCGGGAGTGCTGTTTATGCAGAAACACTGGGATATTATGCGCAGCGACAACGCCGGGGAGATGTGGCAGAAAGTCAGCGGCAATCTGCCCAGTGACTTCGGCTTCCCGATTGCCGTGCATGCCCACGAGCCGGAGACAATCTATGTGGTGCCGATCAAGAGCGACTCGGAGCATTACCCGCCCGATGGGAAATTGCGTGTGTACCGCAGCCGCACCGGCGGCCAGGAATGGGAGGCGCTGACTCAGGGCTTACCGCAAAGCCACTGCTATGTCAACGTACTGCGCAGCGCTCTGGCCGTAGACTCGCTGGATGCGGGGGGCGTTTATTTTGGCACCACCGGCGGGCAGGTGTATGCCTCCCCTAACTCCGGCGACACCTGGACGCCCATTGTCCGCGATCTGCCGCCCGTCCTCGCCGTCGAAGTTCAGGTGCTGGCATGATCCGGGTGGTGCTGCCGCCGCATCTGCGCCGGTTAGCCCGGGTTAACGGCAAGGTCGAGCTTGAGGTTGAGGGGCCGGTTACCCAACGCTCGATCCTGGATACCCTGGAGGCAACCTATCCCATGCTGCGCGGGACGATCCGCGACCACGTCACCCAGAAACGGCGCTCTTTTATCCGGTTCTTCGCCTGTGGGGAGGACTGCTCCCATGAGCCGCCGGACGCCCCCTTACCCGACGCGGTCGCCACGGGAGCAGAGCCTTTTTTGATCGTAGGGGCGATGGCCGGCGGCTAACATCCGTCGGGAGTCGGGAGTACGGAGTAGGGAGTAGGGATAGATAATGCTATCTTTAAGCTCAGAGGGGGTCTGCGGCCCCCGGACGCGGTCGCAGACCGGCTTGGAGCGAGCAATTTCCTCTATCCCTACTCTCTCT
>JAAUSP010000667.1 GCA_012032575.1 Anaerolineales bacterium
AGAGGCCGTAGCCCAGGCCGTGCTACGGGCCATCCGGCAGAATCGGCAGGAGGTGCTGGTCACGCCTCGACCGGCGCGGGTAGGCTTGGCGCTTTATGCCTTATGGCCGGAGTTGGGGAATGCTTTTTTGAAGTGGACGGGGGTAATTGACCTTTTCCGTGAGGTAGCGGAGAAAGAGGCATATACTAAAACTCGTGAAACGTGATACACCCCGCCTCAGCGTGATTCATTCCAACAAGGCTTGGGTTTCTCAAATTCGCCTCTTTCAAGCTGGGCTGGTACAATATTGAGGCACTGTGGATGGAAAGAGGGTTAGTATTATGACTTATCCCATACTGCTTGAAAGCAAAAAACAGGGTGGTTATCGAGCCACCGTATTGGGTTGGCCGGACTGCACAGCCCAGGGCGCTACTCGCCAGGAAGCATTGAGCCACATCCGCCAGGTGCTTTCTGACCGGCTCAGTCGGGCGGAAATCATCCCCCTGGAAATCGAACCTGTCCAGCCGGAGCATCCCTGGCTCAAGTTTGCCGGGATGTTCAAGGATAACCCTGTCTTTGCTGAGGTTGTGGCTGAGTTAGGCGGCAGGGCAGCTACGTCAACATTGGAGGGCCAGGTAAAATAGTGGCATAGACTATCGTGAATATGTCAGTTTGGGGTATAATAGCTAAAAGGTAGTCCGTCACTGGTCATGTTTGAAATCATTAGCGAGATAACCGACATTGAAGTGATTGCAGTCGGAAGTTCCATTCAAGACCTGGTCCGCCTGCGGAAGCAATATGGTCGAGGCAGATGGCGAAAACTAAAAGGCATTGCCAGGGTACGGCTAAGGAGTGGAAGAATACGTCTCGCTGAGTTGCATTGGTATGAGGCACATGGCATCGGCAAAAAGGAAATGAAGCGTAAAAGATATTTGGATTGAGATGATGAACCAACAAAATTCTACCCCGATATTTGCGGTATGTATTGATAATTCTGAATACCCAGCTTCGTTGGAGTTGCATAAAGTATATCAGGTCTTGCCTGATGAGGATGTCAGCCGTTGATGGAGATATTCGCGTGATAGATGAAAGTGGAGAGGATTATCTGTACCCCGCTGATTATTTTATCCTCGTTAAACTGCCTCAAGAAGTAGAGCAAGCGTTTCTTCAGGCCCTGTATGCCGCCTAACAACGCCCGGCTAAACTCGGAGGTGTGGTTGTGCGGGCTACTGGAGCAATAACCAGCACGACCTCCAGCAGCCTGTCCGGTACGTGAGGAGGCAAGGTGAGATGCAACGTCTTCCCCCTCACCCCGCCTCAGCCTCGATCTGGGCAAGCAGGGCTTGGGTTTCATCGAGTTCACGTTTTGTACCCAACTTGATAAATATCTCCATAGCTTTTTCGGCCAGTTCTTTCGCATTATCCGTTTTACCCAATTCGTACTCCGTTTTTGCCAATAACATAGAGCAAACAGCGATGCCGTCTAAAATGTTGAGTTGGGTGGATATTCTTAATCCTTCTCTGGCCGCTGAACTAGCTTTTTCAAATTCCTGCCTATGCAACCAAATTTCAGTCAGCCTTCTCAGATTTAAGGCAATTTGTTCACTATCTCCAGTTTCTTCAGATTTTTTTAGAGCTTCGGTAAAAAAATCAAAGGCTTCATTTAGATTTTCTTGTCTCTTTTCATTAGCTCCAATTGATCCCAATGTCCGTATCTCCCACCGCTGATCCCCAAGTTTTTGCCAAATGTCAAGGCTCGCTAGAAATAAATCTTTAGCTTTTTGATATTCGTTTACACGCATGTAAACCACGCCCTCATCTCGTAAAGCAATAGCATACTCCCGTTCATTATTCAACTCTTGAGCTAAATTTTTACCTTCTTGTATTGAAACTAATGCTTCATCATATTTTCCAAATCTAACAGCCTTAACCCATCCAAGACCAAATATTTTGTGTCTCATTATCAGATGCTTATCATTTATTTCTCTCCCTGTCTCAATAGCAATTTCTGAATATTTTACCAACTCATTCCACAAACCCCGCCTATCCAAAAATTCAACTAAATTATCTACAAACTCTCCCACTTCTAACCACATTTTCAATTGATACGCCCATTCCAGTGCCAGTTGAATATTTTTTATATCCCCATCCAAATTGTAATACAACCGCCACTGCTCTCCTCCAAACTTTTGCACATCTCCAAAAAGTAAATGACAAAAGCCAGCCGTAGTTTACTTTCAAGGTCTGACACTCCCTTCAATTGAGATGTGACAAAACTCTCTGTCAATGGCAGCAACTGAAATCTATTTTCTCGCTTATTCACCAACGACAACCTCTCCAACTCCACCAATCCCTCATCCCGATCCAACTCAGGCAAATCGGTCACGACGCCCAACGCCTCGCGGCTGGCGTCGGTGGCAAACAAGGAAAGAGCCAGCAGTAACTTGTAAGCCGGTTTGTGCTTGATCCGTTCCACCGCCCCCTCAAAACAGAATTTGGCAATATCGTTGGTGGGCTGGCCCAACCGGGTCAGCACGGCTTCGACGTTATAACCAAACCCCATCTGGGCGATGCTCCAGACTATTGCCAGGGGGACGCCGCCGGTGCGCTGGTACAGCCGCCGGGCAGCGTCGTCATTTAAGGTGACGCCTTTCTTTTTAGTTTCGTCGGCGATGAGGGTCAGCGCGTCGACTTCTTCCATGCCGACCAGCCGGACGGGGTAGGCAATATCCAGCCGGTGGCGGGTGGTCACAATGACTTTGGTCGGGTCGGGCGCTTCGCGGATAAAGGCCAATACCCGCTCGTCATCCACCGTTTCCAGGTTGTCTACAACCAACAAAGTGCGCTGGCGGGTCAAAGCCTGGCGCACCAACTCGTCCTGCTCTTCAACACGGGCGCGGGGAATATCTTCTCGTTCCAGGGTGATGGCGATGGTGGTATAAATATCGTCCAGAGTCCGCAAGCTTTGGGAACGGAGGATGATCCCTTCGCCGGTCAGGACCGTCTGCTTGGCCGAAGTCCAGATGATCGCTTCAAACCGCTCCGTTTCCGGCAGCCGGTCATAGTGGCGCAGATAGCTGTGCGCTACTTCCAGGGCCAGGGCGCTTTTGCCAATGCCGCCGATGCCGTCAATCGTTACCACAAAGTGGCGGGTTTGAGGCAATAACAATTGGCGAATCTGCTTCAACTCCGCCTTGCGCCCGACAAAACGCTCGTAATCGGGCCGGGGTAAGTTATGATAAACCTTCTTGGGCGCAGGCAAGGCCAGCGGGTCCCCGCCGGGTAATAATTTTCGCTCGGCGATTGCATCCGTCAATTGCAGCAGGGCATCCCGAATGTCGGTGCTGAACGCGGCAGTAGCTTGCAGGTGCGCTTTTTGTAAATGGACCTGCTCGCGGATGCCTTCGGCGGTCATACGCTGGAATTGGAGTTCATAGGCCGGGCGCAGTTCCGGCAAATTCCAAACCTCTTCAGCCAGACATTTGAGAAAGGCGATCACCGCCCGGTTGACCCGTTCCCGGTTGAGGCGACTGGGCAGCACGCTGTCAAAAGATTGGGCCAGAATCTCTTGCTCATCAGCCAGATACATGCCCCGGTTTTTTGAGGATGGTGAGCAGCGCCGTCTGGATTTCCTGGTTCTGGAAAAAGCTCTGGTCAGCCGCCAGAGCAGCCACCAAATCCTCATCCTCGACCGCGTATTCAGTTGCAAAGCGATTGGCAGCCCGCTGCAAGCCGTCGGCAAAAGCGGTTTGAAAGGCAGCATCGGAACGCAGCTTTTTGATTTTGTTGGATAATTCGTCGCTGAGGAATTTCTTGGCCTGCTCGGAGACAAAATCAACGGCAGTGTCAATGGCTTGCCGCTTCAAAGATTGGGGAATCAGCGCCAAAAGGTCGAACTGGAACATAGCTTGCCCCTTTCGAATGTGGATAATGTGGACCTAACTTTTCCGATTATACCACATTTTACAAAGACTGGACGAGCCAAAACTAAAAACTTTTTAACGCGAAAGACGCAAGCGGCGCAAATATTACTAACTCACCTTACGCAAAGGAGAATTTGACAGAATCAAGCGATTGACAATTTAAGGTTCTGAGTTCCGCAAAAGCAGCTTTGAGGGCCTTGAGATAGAGTTTAGACTTCAAAGCGAAGTGGTTGGTC